>JBBRQA010000091.1:0-13752 GCA_038227085.1 Burkholderiales bacterium
AGAAGCGCAGCAGCCGTCGCGCTCTTCATGGGTGCGGCAATGGCGCAGGCCGCAGGCCTCGGAAAGCTCACGGTCAACTCGGCGCTCGGCCAGATCCTCAACGCGGAAATCGACCTTGTCTCGCTGCAGCCCGGCGAGCTCGATTCGCTCTCTGCGCGCGTCGCCTCGCCGGAAGCGTTCCGCGATGCGCGCATCGAATATTCGCCCGCGCTGCGCCTGCTGCGTTTCTCCGTCGAAAAGCGCGCGAACGGTGCGCCTTACCTCAAGGTGAGCAGCGCGGCGCCGGTGAACGAGCCGTTCGTCGACGCGCTGATCGAAGTGACGTGGCCCGCCGGCCGCGTGCAGCGCGAATACCCGATCCTTCTCGATCCGCCCGGCTATGCCGAGGGACGGATCGCCCCGCCCAGGGTGACCGCGTCGCCCGTGCCGGCGCCGGTTGAAATGCCATCGGCCGCAGCGCCCGCAGCGATGCCTTCTGTTTCGCCTTCCTCCCCGGCAACGGGCGCGGGAACGCCATCTGCGAGCGCGGAAATGCCTTCTGGCTCCGCTGCCACCGCCCCCAGTGCGGGGACCACCGCGGGCTCCGACTCCTACGGTCCGGTGCAGAAGGGCGAGACGCTGCGCAAGATCGCCGAGCAGGTGAAGCCCTCGACGGTCAGCATGGAGCAGATGCTGGTCTCGCTCTATCGCGAGAACAAGTCGGCGTTCGCCGGCAACAACATGAACCGCCTGAAGACCGGGCAGATCCTCAAGGTGCCGTCCGCAGAGGAAGTCGCGCAGGTCGAGGCGAAGGATGCCAACCGCGAGATCCGCACCCAGGTGGCTGACTGGAAGGGCTATCGCGAGACCCTCGCGGGCGGTGTCGCCTCGCTGCCCGCGCGTCCCGATTCTTCCAATGCCGCTTCGGGCCGCGTGTCCTCCGCCGCGATCACGCCTCCGGCGCCGCCCTCGAGCGACGGCAAGGATGTCCTCAAGCTCTCCCGGTCCGACGCCAACAAGGCCGCGGCCGGAAAAGCGGGCGCGGGATCGCAGGATCGCGTCAACGCGTTGCAGGAAGAGGTGACTGCGAAAGACAAGGCGCTGAAGGAATCGCAGTCGCGCGTGTCCGACCTCGAGAAGCAGATTCGCGACATGCAACGCCTGCTCGACCTCAAGGGCAACGCGGCCACCAAGCCTGCCGATACCAAGGTCGCCGTCGTGCCGGTGCCGCCCGCCAAGGTCGAGCCCGTCAAGCCCGCGGAGCCGCCCAAGGTCGCCGAGGTGAAGATCGAGCCCACCAGGGCCCCCGTGGAGCCTCCCAAGGCTGCGACGGAGCCCGCCAAGCCCGTGGAGGCGCCGAAGGTCGAGGAGCCGCCCAAGGTGGCCGAAGCGCCCAAGACGGAGCCGGTCAAGGTCGTGGACCCGACCCGCCCGCCGCCCAAGGCCGCGCCCAAGAAGGCGCGGCCGCCCCCGGAGTGGTACGAGGAGATAAACCCCATTTACCTCGCGCTCGGCGGGGCCCTCATCATCGGCATTCCGCTCATCTTCCTGTTCCTGCGGCGACGAAAGAACAGGGCTGAGGCGGGACCTTCCAGCTCGATGACGAGCGCCTTCCCCTCCGACCTTAAGCCCAACACTGGAACGGGGAAGAGCGGCGGTGGCCTGGTGGACACCGGCAATAGCTCGTTCCTGACCGACTTCGACAAGACCGGTCCCGGCACCATCGACACCGACGAGGTGGATCCGGTCGCTGAGGCCGAGGTCTACATCGCCTACGGCCGCGACGCGCAGGCCGAAGAGATCCTCAAGGAAGCGATGGCGCGCGACAAGGGCCGCCACGAGATCGCGCTGAAACTGCTCGAGATCTATCACGCGCGCAAGAGCGCCACGGCGTTCGAGACCGTCGCGAAGGAATTGCGCGGCGCGGTGGGCGAGGCCAGCCCGCTGTGGCAGAAGGCCGCGGCGATGGGCGCGCAGATCGATCCGGCCAACCCGCTTTACGCGGCGGCCGCCGGCGGCACGGCAACCTTCACCGCGATGTCGTCGGCCGCCGCGCCGGCGCCCGCGAAGCCCAACCTCGACTTCGACCTCGATGGCGGCGCGTCCGTCTCCGAGAGCGAGGCGCATTCGTCCGCGTCGGCGCCCGATTTCGACCTGGACCTCGACGGTGGCAAGGGCGAGCCGCATCCGGCTCCCGACCTCGCCACCGAGTCCGCTCCCTCGATCGACTTCGACCTCGCGCCCTCGGGGTCCGCCCCGCACGCGATGGACCTCCACGCCGCGCCGGCGAAGGAAGAGAAGCCCTCGTTCGACTTCGACCTTTCCGGTCTCGACTTCCCGTCCTCCAAGCCCGCGGCGCCCGCGGCTGCCGCGCCTTCGAGCGGAAGCATGGACCTTGCGGACCTGAGCCTCGACACGCCCTCCGAATCTGGCGGCGGTGGTGGCGGCGAAGCGGTCGGCACCAAGCTCGAGCTCGCCAAGGCGTACCTGGAGATCGGCGACAAGGACGGAGCGCGCGAGATCCTGCACGAGGTGGCGAAGGAAGGCTCCTCGGCGCAAAGGGAAGAGGCGACCAGGCTCATCGCCTCCCTGTAGCCTGCGTATCGCCCTAGGCCTCGAATACGACGGCGCGGCGTTTTGCGGCTGGCAGACGCAGCCGGGCGGCTGCGGCGTGCAGGATCACCTGCAGCAGGCGCTCTCGCGCTTCGCCGATGCGCCGATCGAGGTCACCGCCGCGGGGCGCACCGACACGGGGGTGCACGCCACCGCGCAAGTCGTCCACTTCGACACCGGGGCGCGCCGCGAGGAGGCGTCGTGGATCCGCGGCACCAACTCGAATCTCCATGAAGGCGCGCGCGTCACCTGGGCGCGCGAGGTCGACGCGCAATTCCACGCGCGCTACAGCGCCCGTTCGCGCACCTATCGCTACCTGCTCCTCGACGCGCCGGTCGCGCCTGCCATCCTGCGCGGACGCGTGGGCTGGCATCACCGCGCGCTCGACGTGGCCCTCATGTCCGAAGGCCTCTCGGCGCTCGTGGGCGAGCATGACTTCAGCTCGTTTCGGGACGCGCAGTGCCAGGCGAAATCGCCGGTGCGGCATTTGATGGCGGCCGGGATCGAGCGCCAGCGCGGCATGGTGGTGTTCACCTTCCGCGCCAACGCCTTCCTGCACCACATGATTCGCAACATCGTGGGCGCGCTGGTCTATGTCGGCACGGGCAAGCAGCCGGCGGGGTGGGTCGCGGAGCTCCTCGGCCAGCGCGACCGGCGCCTCGCCGCGCCGACCTTCGCGCCCGACGGACTCTATCTCTCTTTCGTCGAGTATGATCCGGCGTTCAGCCTTCCCACCCCGCGCCCCCACTCGCTTCTCGACCCTCCATCGCCATGAGCCGCGAACGCACTCGCGTGAAGATCTGCGGCATCAAGGAGGCGGCGCATGCGCGCGTGGCCGCCGACGCGGGCGCCGACGCGATCGGGCTCGTCTTCTATCGCGAGAGCCCGCGCTACATCGCCCCGCGCGATGCGGCGGCCATCGCCCGGTCGTTGCCGCCGTTCGTGATGGCGGTGGGACTCTTCGTGAACGAGCCCGCGGAGTCGATCCGGCGCATCCTCGAGGAGGTGCCGCTCGACCTGCTGCAGTTCCAGGGCGACGAGGGCGCGGAGTTCTGCGCGCAGTTCGGCCGGGCCCATGTGCGCGCGGTGCGCATGGAAGCGGGGACCGATTTGGTAGAATACGCAGGTCGTTTCTCCCGGGCCAAGGCGCTTCTTCTCGATGCGCACGTGCCGGGTCAACGGGGCGGAACCGGGCAGACTTTCGATTGGGCGGGCATCCCGCGCGATCTGCCGCTTCCCCTCATTCTTTCCGGCGGCCTGACGGCGCAAAACGTCGGCCGCGCGGTCCGCGAAGTGCGGCCCTGGGCCGTGGACGTGTCCAGCGGCGTGGAAGCGAGCCGCGGGGTCAAGGATCCCGCGAAGATCGTCGAATTCATTCGGAGCGTGCAACTTGAAGATGCAAGGCAACCCACCTGACTGGGCGCAATACGCGCTGCCCGATGCGCGCGGCCATTTCGGCCCGTACGGCGGCGTGTTCGTGGCCGAGACGCTGCGCGGGGCGCTGGACGAGCTCACGCTCGCCTATGAAAAGTGTCGCGAGGACGCGGACTTCCAGCGCGAGCTCGCCTGGGACCTCGAGCATTTCGTCGGCCGGCCGAGCCCGATCTATCACGCGCGCAGGCTTTCCGAGAAGGCGGGCGGCGCGCAGATCTATCTCAAGCGCGAGGACCTGAACCACACCGGCGCGCACAAGGTGAACAACACCGTGGGCCAGGCGCTCCTCGCGCGGAAGATGGGCAAGCCGCGCGTGATCGCCGAGACCGGCGCGGGCCAGCATGGCGTCGCCACCGCCACCGTGGCGGCGCGCTACGGGATGGAGTGCGTGGTCTACATGGGCACCGAGGACATCGCGCGCCAGGCGCAGAACGTCTACCGCATGAAGCTCCTCGGCGCCACCGTGGTGCCGGTGGAGAGCGGCTCGAGGACGTTGAAGGACGCGCTCAACGAGGCGATGCGCGACTGGGTCACCAACGTCGAGAACACTTTCTACATCATCGGCACCGTCGCGGGGCCTCACCCATACCCGATGATGGTGCGCGATTTCAATTCGGTGGTCGGCAAGGAGTGCGTCACGCAGATGCCGGCGATGGCGGGCAGGCAGCCCGATGCGATCCTTGCGTGCGTGGGCGGCGGCTCCAACGCGATGGGCATCTTCCACTCGTACATCCCGCACGACGAGGTGAAGCTGATCGGGGTGGAGGCGGGCGGCCTGGGCATCGAGACGGGCAAGCACGCGGCGTCGCTTACCGCCGGCAGGCCCGGCGTGTTGCACGGCAACCGCACCTATCTCATGCAGGATGCCGACGGCCAGATCCAGGAGACGCACTCGATTTCCGCGGGCCTCGACTATCCCGGCGTGGGCCCGGAGCACGCCTGGCTCAAGGACACGGGCCGCGCGCAATACGTCACCGTCACGGACGACGAGGCGCTCGCCGCCTTCCATCAGCTGTGCCGCCTCGAGGGGATCATTCCCGCGCTCGAGTCGAGCCATGCGCTCGCCCACGCGATGAAGATGGCTCCTTCCATGCGCCGCGACCAGATCCTCCTCGTGAACCTCTCGGGCCGCGGCGACAAGGACATGCACACCGTCGGCCAAGCCTCCGGGATCGCGTTTTGAGTCGCATCGCGGCGGTGTTCGAGCGCCTCGCCTCATCGCACCGGGCTGCCCTCATTCCCTTCGTCACCGCCGGCGACCCCAGCCCGCGCCAGACCGTGTCGGTGATGCACGCGCTGGTGCGCGGCGGCGCCGACGTGATCGAGCTCGGCATGCCGTTCTCCGATCCGATGGCTGACGGCCCGGTGATCCAGCGCTCCTCGGAGCGCGCGTTGAGGCACGGCGTGGGGCTGCGCGACGTGCTGGCCTCGGTCGCGGAGTTCCGGCGCGAAGACGCGCGCACTCCGGTCGTGCTGATGGGCTACGCGAACCCGATCGAGCGCATGGGCCTCGCGGATTTCATCGCCAACGCCGCCAAGGCGAGCGTGGACGGCGTCCTCATCGTCGACTACCCGCCCGAGGAAAGCGCCGCGTGGCTCGCCGCGCTCGAGGGCTCGGGCATCGATCCCATCTTTCTCCTCTCGCCCACCTCGAGCGACGCGCGCATCGAGCTGGTCGCGCGCGTGGCGAGCGGCTACATCTATTACGTCTCGTTGAAGGGCGTGACGGGTGCCGCCAACATCGACACGCGCGAGGTCGAGGCGATGATCGCGCGCATTCGCGCGCGCACCCGGGTCCCGGTGGGTGTGGGCTTCGGCATCCGCGACGGCGCCACCGCGCGCCGCGTCGCGCGCATCGCCGACGCCGTGGTGATCGGCAGCCGCATCGTGCAGGAGATGATCGACGCCCCGGGCGACAGCGCGCCGGCTCGAGCCGAGGCGGTGACGCGCGAATTCCGCACCGCGATGGACTCGGTGGAGGTGCCCGCTTGAGCTGGTTCCGCAAGCTCCTGCCGCCCAAGATCAAGCGCGAGGGCACGCAGCAGAAGAAGGCGGTCCCCGAGGGCTTGTGGAGCAAGTGCCCCTCGTGCGAGGCGGTGCTCTACTTCACCGACCTCGAGAACAATCTCCACGTCTGCCCCAAGTGCGGGTTCCACAATCGCCTCTCGGCGCGCCAGCGCCTCGACCTCTTCCTCGATCCCGAGGGCCGCGCCGAGCTCGCCTACGAGGTGACGCCGCTCGACCCGCTCAAGTTCAAGGACAGCCGCAAGTACAGCGAGCGCCTGATCGAGGCCGAGAAGGAGACCGGGGAGACCGACGCGCTCGTGGTGATGCAGGGCGCGGTGAAGAACGTCCCGGTGGTCGCCGCCGCGTTCGAGTTCGGCTTCCTGGGCGGCTCCATGGGCTCGGTCGTCGGCGAGCGCTTCGTGCGCGGCGTGCAGGCCTCGTGCGACGAAGGGCTGCCGTTCCTCGTCTTCACGGCCACGGGCGGCGCGCGCATGCAGGAAGGCCTCCTCTCGCTGATGCAGATGGCCAAGACGACCGCGGCACTGCACCAGCTTTCCGCGGCGCGCCAGCCGTTCATCTCCATCCTCACCGATCCCACCATGGGCGGCGTGTCGGCGAGCTTCGCCTTCATCGGCGACGTGGCGATCGCGGAGCCCGGCGCCCTGATCGGCTTCGCCGGGCCGCGCGTGATCGAGCAGACCGTGCGCGAGACGCTCCCGGCGGGTTTCCAGCGCGCGGAGTTCCTCCTCGAAAAGGGCGCCATCGACATGATCGTCGACCGCCGACAGCTGCGCGACCGGGTGGCGCGCCTGGTCACGCTCCTGAAGCGCGAGCCCGTCCCCGAAGCTTGAGCCGCACGCTCGACGACTGGCTCGCCTACGTCTCGGCGCAGCATCCGGCCGCGATCGCGCTTGGCCTCGACCGCGTGCGCGAAGTGGCGGTCCGCATGGGACTGCCGCAAGTCACCCCGTCGACGGACGGGTCCCAATTCATCACCATCGGCGGCACCAACGGCAAGGGCTCCACATGCGCTTTCCTCGAGCGCATCCTGATCGAGGCGGGCTACCGCGTCGGCCTCTACACCTCGCCCCACCTGTTGCGCTACAACGAGCGCGTGCGCCTGTCCGGCGAAGAGGCGAGCGATGCGGTGCTCGCGCACGCCTTCGAGCGCGTGGAAGCCGCGCGCGGCCCCACGCCGCTCACCTATTTCGAGTTCGGCACTCTCGCGGCCCTCCAGGTGTTCGCCGACGCGCGCGTGGAAGTGGCGATCCTCGAGGTGGGCCTGGGCGGGCGCCTGGACGCCGTGAACATCGTCGACGCGGACGTGGCCGCGGTGGTGAGCGTCGACCTCGACCACCAGTCCTGGCTCGGCGACGATCGCGAGTCGATCGGCTTCGAGAAGGCTGGCATCTTTCGCGCGGGACGCCCGGCCATCTTCGGCGACGACGACCCGCCGCGCCGCCTCGTGGAGCATGCACGGGCGATCGGCGCCGACCTGCTGCTGCTCGGACGCGACTTCCGATACCTATTGCACGAGCGCCAATGGGATTTCATCGGCCGCAAGGGCACGCGCCGCACGCTCCCCATGCCGGCGCTGCGCGGGCGCTGGCAGCTGAAGAACGCATCGGTGGCGCTCGCCGCGCTGGACGAGCTCGCCGACCGGTTGCCGTTGTCGGCGGGTGAGGTGAAGCGCGGCCTGACGTTGGTGCGCCTCCCCGGGCGCTTGCAAGTCCTGCCGGGGCGACCCTCCATCGTGATGGACGTCGCCCACAATCCGCACGCCGCGCGCGCGCTGGCCGACGGACTGGGCGACATGGGCTATTACGAGAACACGCTCGCGGTCTTCGCGATGCTCGCCGACAAGGATATCGGCGGGGTGGTCGACGCCATGCGCGAGCGAGTCGACCGCTGGTTCGTGAGCGCGGCTGACGCGGATCGCGCGGCCTCCGCGCAGGCTGTGGCGGGCATCCTCGCCGCGCGCGGGCTCGAAGGGCGCACGCGCGCCTTCGCGACGGTCGCCGCGGCGATCGACGCGGCGCGTCGGGAAGCGGGCCCGAATGATAGAATTGTCGTATTCGGTTCGTTCCACACCGTGGCGGAGGCGCTGCGGTCCGCCAGCTAGGCTGCCATGGCGTCTCCTGCGTCCCCCGAAGCGAGCGATATCCGGCGACGCGGCCGGCAAAGACTGATCGGAGCCATCGCGATCGCGGTGCTGCTCGTGGTCTTCGTGCCGATGGTCCTCGACTCCGAGCCGCGTTCCGTGCGCCCCACGCCCGCGCTCGAGATTCCTCCGAGGCAGAACGCCCCGGCGCTGCCCGCGCCCACGCCCGACCCGTCCAAGGCCGCCCACGAGCCCGCGAAAGCGCCCGCCCCGCCGGTCGCCAAGGCACTCCCCGCCGAACCTCCCAAGGCGCCCGACATCACACCCAAGGCGTCCGCCCCGAAGCTCGAAGGCTTCGCGGTCCAGGTCGGCGCCTTCAAGGACGAGGAGAAGCTGAAGCAGGCCCGCGACAAGCTGGCCGCGGCGCGCATCACGCACTACATCGAGCGCATCGACACGCAGTCCGGCGCGCTCACACGCCTGAGGGCCGGTCCCTACCCGACGCGGGAGGCCGCGGACAAGGCACTGGCCGCGGTCAAGGAGGCGGCCCTCGAGGGACAAGTGGTGCCGCTGCCATGACGCTTGGAAAACGCTGTTTTCGTCCCGATATAAAGCGTTCGCATACACTATGCGCGGGTCCCCGCCCGGAAAAGGAAGCCTGAATCGATGTGCGGAATCGTTGGGGTCGTGGCACGCAGTCCCGTAAACCAGCTTCTCTATGACGGGATGACGGTCCTCCAGCATCGCGGCCAGGACGCCGCGGGCATCGTGACGGCCGAAGGCCACAGCTTCCACATGCACAAGGGCAAGGGGCTGGTGCGCGACGTATTCCGCACGCGCGACATGAGGAACCTGGTGGGCCACATGGGGATCGCCCACTGCCGCTACCCGACCGCGGGCTCCGCCGCCTCGGAGGCGGAGGCGCAGCCCTTCTACGTGAACTCGCCGTACGGCATCGTCCTCGCCCATAACGGCAACCTCATCAACGCCGAGGAGCTGCGCCGCGATCTCTTCGTCGCCGACCGCCGCCACGTCAACACCAATTCCGATTCCGAGATTCTGCTGAACGTGCTCGCGCACGAGATCCACGACGCCAGCGCGGGCCGCGAGCGCCTCAACCCCGACATCATCTTCGCCGCCGTGGCCGGGGTGCATCGGCGCGTGAAGGGCGCCTACGCGGTGGTCGCGATGGTCGCGGGGCACGGCATGCTGGCGTTCCGCGATCCGCATGGCATCCGCCCGCTCATCATCGGCCGCGCCGATACCGAGAAGGGCGTGGAATTCCTGGTGGCCTCCGAGAGCGTCTCGGTCGATACCCTCGGCTTCAAGGTGATGCGCGACGTCGCACCCGGGGAAGCGATCCTCATCGACGAGAGCGGCAACTTCCACGCCCGCCAGTGCGCGCAGGACCCGGAGCTCAATCCGTGCATCTTCGAATACGTGTACCTGGCGCGCCCCGACTCGGTGATCGACGGCATCTCGGTGCACGAGAGCCGGCGCAACATGGGCATGAGCCTCGCCGACAAGATCGAGGCGCTCGGCATGAAGGACCAGATCGACGTGGTGATCCCGATCCCCGATTCGAGCCGCCCGAGCGCGCTCGAAGTCGCGACCAAGCTCGGCAAGCCGTATCGCGAAGGCTTCATCAAGAACCGCTACATCGGCCGCACCTTCATCATGCCGGGCCAGGAGATGCGGCGGAAGAGCGTGCGCCAGAAGCTGAACGCGATGGCCAACGAGTTCCGCGGCAAGAACGTGCTTCTGGTGGACGACTCCATCGTGCGCGGCACCACCAGCCGCGAGATCGTGCAGATGGCGCGCGAAAGCGGCGCGAACAAGGTGTTCTTCGCCTCCGCCGCCCCGCCGGTGCGATTCCCCAACGTGTACGGCATCGACATGCCGACGCGGGGCGAGCTGATCGCCACCGGGCGCACCGAGCCCGAGATCGCCGAGGCGATCGGCGCCGACGCGGTGATCTACCAGGACCTCGAGGCTCTCATCGATGACGTGAAGCGGCTGAACCCGTCCATCAAGCGCTTCGACTGCTCTTGCTTCGACGGCGTGTACGTGACCGGCGACGTGTCGCAGGAATACCTGGACGGGATCGAGGTGGGCCGGCGCGACGGCGAGTCCACCGACACGCGCCTGTCGAGCTACCAACTGGACCTCGGCCTGTCGCGGGTCGACAACTAGAAGAAGTTCCGATGCCTTCCTCGCACAAGCCCGACACCATCGGTGTCCGTGCCGGCGCCCTGCGCAGCGACTTCCAGGAGCATTCCGAGGCGCTCGCGCTCACCACCAGCTTCGTCTACAAGAGCGCTGCCGAGGCGGCGCGCAAGTTCGCCAACGAAGAGCCGGGCAACATCTATTCGCGCTTCACCAACCCCACGGTGAAGATGTTCCAGGACCGGCTCGCCGCGCTCGAGGGCGCCGAGGCTTGCGTGGCCACTGCGACCGGCATGGCGGCGGTGGCGACCACCGCTTTCGGCTTGCTCAAGTCCGGCGACCACATCATCGCCGCACGCGGCGTGTTCGGCACCGTGGTGCCGCTCTTCGACCAGATCCTCGCGCGCTTCGGCGTCTCCACCACGTGGGTCGACCTCACCGACCTCGCCGCGTGGAAGGAGGCGGTGCGCCCGGCCACACGGCTCCTCTTCGTCGAGACGCCTTCGAACCCGGTGTGCGAGATCGCCGACATCGCGGCGCTCGCGAAGATCGCCCATGCGGCGGGCGCCATCCTCGCGGTGGACAACTGCATGTGCTCGCCGGCCCTGCAGCGTCCCATCGAGCTGGGCGCGGACCTCGTGATCCACTCGGCCACCAAGTACCTCGACGGGCAGGGCCGCGTGCTGGCGGGCGCCATCGCCGGGCGGGCCGACCTCGTCAGCGGCCCGCTCCTCGCGTTCGTGCGCACCGCGGGCCCGGCCATCTCGCCCTTCAACGCGTGGATCTGCCTGAAGGGCATGGAGACCCTGCGCCTCAGGATGAAGGCGCAATCGGCCAATGCGCTCGAAATCGCGCGCTGGCTGGAAGGACATGGCGCGGTGGAGCGCGTGCACTATTCCGGCCTTGAATCCCACCCGCAACACGCCCTCGCGGCGCGCCAGCAGTCGGCGGGCGGCGCGCTGCTGTCGTTCGTCGTGAAGGGCGGGCGCGAAGCGGCGTGGAAGGTGATCGACGCGGCGAGGCTCGTGTCCAACACGGCCAACTTCGGCGACGTGAAGTCCACCATCTGCCATCCGGCGACCACCACCCATGGGCGCATTCCGGCCAAGGAACGCGACGCGTCCGGGATCGTCGAGGGGCTGGTGCGCCTCGGCGTGGGGCTGGAGGATCCGGTCGACGTTCGCGCCGACCTCGAGCGCGGACTGGGTGCCTAGCCGCATGGCCAGGAGCGCGCGTGTATTCCTCATGTGCCCACCCGAGTTCTTCACGGTGGCGTACATCATCAATCCGTGGATGCACGGCAACCTGCGCAAGATCGACAACGCGGTCGCCAAGCTGCAGTGGCGATCGCTCTACGACGTGCTCACCGACCACGCCACCGTGCGCCTCGTGCTGCCGCAGCCGGGCTCGCCCGACATGGTGTTCACCGCCAACGCGGGCCTCGTGAAGGACAAGCGCTTCGTCGTGTCGCGCTTCCGCTTTCCCGAGCGCCAGTACGAGGAGCCGTACTTCGCCGACTGGTTCATGGACCGCGGCTACGAGGTCTCGCTCATGCCGCGCGACGTGCCCTTCGAGGGCGCGGGCGACGCGCTGTTCGACCGTGCGCAGGACTGCCTGTGGATGGCGCATGGGCACCGTTCCATTCCCGCCGCGCGCGCGATCATCGCCGAGCGCCTCGGCATCGAGGTGGAGGTGCTGAAGCTCGTGGACCAGCGCTTCTATCACCTGGACACGTGCTTCTGCCCGCTCGAGGGCGGCTACGCGATGTACTACCCGCCCGCGTTCGACGACGTCTCGCGCGAGTCGATCGAGAGGCGCATTCCCGCGGCCAAGCGCATCGCTATTGGCGAGGAGGACGCGCTCGCGTTCGCATGCAACGCCGTGAACGTCGACTCCACCGTGGTGGTGAATCGCGCCACCGCGGGATTCGTGAAGACCCTCGCACGGCAGGGGTTCGAGGTCGTGCAAACGCCGCTCTCCGAATTCATGAAGGCGGGCGGCTCCGCCAAATGCCTCACGCTGAGACTGGACGAGCCATGATCAGGATCGCTTTGCTGACGCTGGTGCTGCTGCCGGTGGCCGCGGCCGCCGAGATGTACAAGTGGGTCGACGAGAAGGGCAGGACCGTCTATTCGGAGCAGCCCCCGCCCGACGGCAAGGCCTCCAAGATCGACATCCGCCCGTCGCCTCCCGGCACCGGGTCCCCGCCCACGGACTGGAAGCAGAAGGAGATCGACGCGCGCCAGACGCGGATCACCAAGGAGCAGCAGGACAGCACCCAGAAGGCGGTCGAGCAGAATGCCGCCTCCGCGCGCAAGCACAACTGCGTCGAGTCGCAGCGCCAGCTCGCCATCGCGCAGACGCCGCGCCCGGTGTTCCAGGTGAACGACAAGGGCGAGAAGGTCTATCTCGACGACAAGGAGCGCCAGCGCGAGATCGATGGCTGGGCCGCGAACGTGAAGAAATACTGCGACTGATGACGGGCCTGCGCCGCGCGCTCTCGGCCTGCCTCGCCCTCGGGCTCGCCGGCTGCAACATCACCGGCCAGGTCTCGAAGGAGCGCGAGCCGCGCTTCGTGGCCTCCACGGGCCCCGCACCGCGCGTGGCCCTGGTGCTCGGCTCGGGCGGGCCGCGCGGGTTCGCGCACATCGGCGTATTGAAGGCGCTGGACGACGCCGGCATTCGTCCCGACCTCGTGATCGGCTCGAGCGTGGGCTCGATGGTGGGCGCGCTCTACGCGGCCGGCATGAGCGGGCGCGACCTGGAGCGCCTCGCCTACGAGATCAACGTGCTCGAGTTCTTCGAGTTCCGCTCCCTGACCGGCGGCCTCGCCACCGGCGCCACCATCCAGAACTACGTGAACGGCAAGGTCGACTCGCGCTCCATCGAGGAGCTGAAGATCCCGTTCGTCGCCGCCGCGACGCGCCTCGCCGACCACAAGCTCGCGCTTTTCAATCACGGCGACACGGGGCTCGCGGTGCGCGCCTCGGGTGCGAGCCCCGGGCAGTTCGAGCCGGTGCGCATCGGCGACCAGCTCTACGTGGACGGCGACGAGGCGAGCCCGGTGCCGATCCACGCGGCGCGCGAGCTGGGCGCCAGGTTCGTGATCGCGGTGGACGTGTCCGCGTTCGCGGAGGACACGCCGACGACCGCGCGGCGCGAATGGATCGAGAAGGACGAGCGGCGCGCGCGCCAGGTCGCCGCCGAGGCTCCCGAGGCCGACATCCTCGTGCACCCCAACATCGGTTACTACGCGGGCCAAGCCGAGCCTTACCGGCGCCGCGTGATCGCGATCGCGGAGCGCACCACGCGCGAGAAGCTGCCCGCGATCCTGGCGGCGCTCGCGCGCGCCGGGGTGTCGACCACCCAGAGCGCGCAAGGCGCGCCCGCGGGTCAGAACGCGTCGATGGCGCGGATCCCCGCGGGCGAAGCCTCGAGGTAGCCGCCGCGCT
>JBBRQA010000092.1:0-13543 GCA_038227085.1 Burkholderiales bacterium
CACGTCGCCACCGGCGGGAAGGCGCGGGGGCGCTAGCGCCATCCACCGGGCTCGGGATGAAGGTCGAGCCGGCGCGATCGTTCCTCGGGACGGGAGAGAGCTCGCTGCAAAAATTGCGCTCGAACGGACGGCTTCTTCTCCAGATCGACCGGGAATGACGCGCGCCTCTCGACCCTCATCCCAAGAGCCCGATGGATGGTTCTCCGCGCACGCGGCGATCATCCCTCCAGCGTTGAATGAACTCGCCCAGAAGAACGGCGATGCGCGACGCGTTTAAGATTTGCAGCCCGTGCCAAGGGGCTGCTTGAACGAGCGGTGATGCAGGGCATCAGAGCAGAACCCGCCCCAAAGCGGCATAACGATCGCGCAGGCACGGATGGCCAGGCGATAGCCCAAGGCTCAGAGGAGCCAGTACGCGAGCCCGAGGATCAGGCACACGAGCACCGTCACCGCGGTCCGCATGTCGACGAACCACGACGGGATGAGCCCCTGGTGGGCGAGCCACAGGTCCGCGCTCCACACCAGGACGAAGAGCGCGATCGAGGCGCCGATCTGGTACTGCGGAGACGGAAGCCACAGCACTCCCCAGGCTGCGAGCGACGGAATCGTGCTGAAGCATAGCGAGGTGGCGCGTGTCTTCTCCGTGCCCACCTGGTCGTGCAGGGCGAGTCCACCCTCGATGCCCCCCAGGTAGGACAGCACCACCACGCCGAAGGTAACGATGGCGCCGATCGCCGGGATGCGCACGTGCGATTGGCCGGAAAGCAGCACCACGGTCATTGCCGCGAAAATGATCGCCCCGGAAACTGCAAAGATCCATGCAATGCGCTTGACCATCAGCCCGCCCTCGCGGTTGTGTGCTCCGTCGCCGGTCATCCTACGCTCGCTGCGGGGATCAGTCGGCCCTCGCGCCCGAGGCCTTGATCACACGCGCGTATTTGTCGGCCTCGCTGCGGATGTAGTTGGCGAACTCCTCGGGCGTGCTGCCGACCGGCTCGGCGCCCAGGCTCATCATCTTCTCGCGGAGGTCCGGCATGGCGAGCGCCCTGGTGAACTCGCCGTGCAGTCGCGCGACGACCTCGCGCGGCGTTCCCGCGGGGACGAAGATGCCGAACCACGTGCTGATGTCGAAGCCGGGCAGTCCCGATTCCGCGATGGTCGGAAGCTCCGGCGCCAGCGCCGAGCGCTTCGCGGTGGTGACGGCGAGGGCCTTCACCTTCCCGGCGCGCACCTGCGCGAGCGAGGAGGCGAGGTTGTCGAACATGAGCTGAATCTGCCCGCCCATGAGATCGCTCATCGCGGGCGCGGCGCCCTTGTAGGGGACATGCACCATGTCGACGCCCGCCATGGTCTTGAAGAGCTCGCCGGCAAGATGGCCCGCGCTCCCGGTGCTGCCCGAGCCGAAGTTGAGCTTGCCGGGGTTGGCCTTCGCATAGGCGATGAACTCGCGTACGTTGGTCGCCGGCACCGAGGGATTCACCACGAGCACGTTGGGCGTCGAGGCCACTTGCGTCACTGGAATGAAATCCTTGATGGCGTCGTACGGAATGCTCGAGTACAGCGTCGGGTTGATCGCGTGGGTCGCCACCGCGCCCATCAGGATCGTGTAGCCGTCGGCGGGCGCCTTCGCCACCGCGTCGGCGCCGATGTTGCCTCCAGCGCCCGGCTTGTTGTCGACGATCACCGGCTGCTTGGTGCTCTCGGAGACTTTCTGGCCGAGTAATCGCGCAACGGTGTCGAGGGGACCCCCGGCGGGGTAGGGCACGACGAAGCGAATCGGCTTGGAAGGGTAAGGCTGCGCTTGGGCGCTTATCGAAAGCACCAACCCCAAAGCGATGAACCACCAAGGCCACGGTGACCACGAAGTGAGGCGCTCAAGGAGGTCGCGGTATTTCATGATCACGTGCCTTCGTATGCTTCTCGGTTCAAACGTCCTGGTCATTTCAATGCCAGAGCGACGGCGGAAAGCAGGCGATCGACGTCGGATTGATCATGATAGAGGCCGAAGCCGAATCGCAACCGCCGATCGCGCCGGTCGATGACGATATTCTGCGCGGCAATGCGCCGGTGCATTTCCTCGGCGCGGTCGACGTCGAAGGCGAGGAAATTGCCGCGCTGCAGCCCCGCCGGCGGCACGAGGTGGTGCGGCGCGAGCGAATCCACTCCGAGGCGCAGGAGCCCGTCCAGGAAATGCTTCTGCAGGCTCACCGAATGTCGGTGCACATCGGCGATGGTGGCCCCGGTGGCAACGAGCCAGTCCATCGCCGCGTTGAAGCGATAGAGGCCCGAAGGATCGAAGGTCGCGCCCCAGAAACGGAACGCGTCGTCTGCGTAAGGGACCGCTGCCCCGGGCGCGGAAGCGAGCGTGTCGAACGATGCAAACCATCCCGTGTCCGCGGGCCTCGCGGCGTTTCCGGGCGGGATCGCAAGGAAACAGGCGCCTTCCCCGGACATCGCGTACTTGTAGCCGCCCGCAAGATAGAAGGCGCGCTTGTGAATGCGCGACAAATCCACCGGCAGGGCACAAAACGCGTGATAGCCGTCGATGCACACCATCGCCTCCTCGGGCGCGGCGTCGCAGATCGCGTCCAGATCGCGCACCACGAAGGCGGAGTCGAAGAAGACGTGCGAGAGCCAGATGAGGTCCCACGGGCCCGCGCTCGCGGCCTGCGCGAAGCGCTCGTCGAAAGTCTCCCACGGGGTCGCCGGGATTTCCTCGACCAGCAGCCGGCCGCTTTCCTGCAGGCGGCGCGTCTGACGCCGAAAGCTGTGGAATTCGCTCGCGGTGGTCAGCACGCGCAGCGGCTTGGCGGGATCGAAGCACGAGTAGAGGCGCGCGACGAACTCGTGCGTATTGGGCGCGAAAGCCACCTGGCGCGGATCCGAGAGCGAGAGAAGGCGCGCGACATGCTCCTGCGCACGCGGGACGACCGCGTCGAACACCTTGTCCCACTTTCGGTCCACGAGCGTGGCGGCGTCCGTCCAGGCCTGCGCATGCGCGCGCTCGGTCGCGTCGGGCCACGGATGGTGGCTGTGGGCGGCAAAATGCAGCCGCCCCGGATCGGTCGCGCGGAAGCGCGAGAAGTGCGCTGCCAGCATCCCTGCGCCTAGTCCTTGAACGACTCGACCGGGATGTGCAGTGTCACCTCGTCGCCCAGCGCCGGGATCGCGTACTTCATGCCGTAGTCGCTGCGCTTCACGGTCGCCGAGAAATCGCCGCCGCACTGCGGCTTCTTGTTCATCGGGTGCGGGGCGCACTGGAAGAGGTTTGCCGTCAGGGTCACTGGGCGCGTGATGCCGTTCATGGTGAGGTCGCCGGTGGCGCTCTTCACCTTGTCGCCGTCGAAGGCGAAGTTGCTCGACTTGAAGGTGATCAGCGGATTCTTGGTGACGTTGAAGAAATCCTCGCTCTTCAGGTGCTCGTCCAGCTTGGGCACGCCGCTGTCGATCGAGGCCGCGTCGATGGTCACGTCGGCGGTTCCTTTTTTCGCCACGGTGTCGAGCATGATCTTGCCGCTCGTCTTGTTGAACCGGCCGCGCTGGATCGAGTAGCCCAGGTGCATTACCTCGTAGGTGGGACGAGTGTGCATCGGGTCGATCGTGTAGTTCTGAATCTCGGCGGCGGCGGGGAAGGCAGTGGCGAGCACGGCGAGGGCCGGCCCGAATGCGATGCGTTTCATGTGGAGCTCCTGTTACTTGGTGGGAAGGGTGAAGCGAAAGCGCACGAGGACGTCGTCGGCCACCGTCTCGGTGTCCGCCCAGGGGCCCTCGCCGATCTTGTACTGCAGTCTTTTCATGGTGAATTGCCCGTCGACGGTGCGCACGCCCGCCGCCTCGGTCATGGTGAACGGCGCGATCACCTCCTGGCTCACGCCCTTGATAGTGAGCGGGCCGCGCGCCTCGAACTTGCCGCCGGCAAGGACCTTCACCGAGGAGGCGACGAACTTCGCCTTCGGGAAGCCCTCGACGTTGAGCCACACCTTGCGCCTGGCCTCCGCCTCGCCTTCGGCGTTGCCCAGGTCGATGGAGCCCAGGTCCACCTCGAACTCCGCTTTCGTCGATTCCGGCTTCGACGAGTCGAAGGAGACCGTGCCGTCGAATTTCCGGAACGCACCCTCGACCGGGACGTTCATCTGTTTGGTGACGAAGCGGATCTGGCTCTTGGCCGGGATGATCTTCTGCTGTGCTTCCGCGGACGCCGCCGCCGCGATTGCAGCCAAAAGCATTGCACCACGAAGGGCACGCAGGACGGCAAGGCCATGCGGGTTTCCTTCGTGCGCTTCGCGATCTTCGTGCTGAAGGCTTTTCATGAGGGTTTCCTGTCGAGGAATGGAAGCATTCGGGCAAGCACATCGTCGCGGTCGACGAAGTGATGCTTCAGAGCGGCGGCGATGTGCAGGACGATGACGGCGGCCATCGTGTAGTTGATCCAGTGGTGCGTGACCTTCAGGACATCCGCGAGCTCCTTGTTCTTCGAGAGCAGGTCGGGAATCGGCAGCACGCCAAGGTACACCGTCTGGAATCCCGCGGCGGAGCTGAAAAGCCACCCGGTGAGCGGGGCCGCGAAGAAGAGAGCGTAGAGCAGGGCGTGCGAGAAATGCGCGAGGCGCGCCTCCCAGGGTTTCATCGCCGCGGGAAGGGCGGGAGCCGCATGGGTGGCGCGCCAGAGGAGCCGCGCGGCCGAGAGCAGCAGCACCGTCACGCCTACCCACTTGTGATACGAGAAGAGCTTCAGCTTCTGCGGCGAAAGCGGCAGGTTCACCGTGTAGAGGCCGAAGACGAGGTTGGCGATGATGAGGACCGCCAGCACCCAGTGGAACGCGACCGCGGCCGGCGTATAGCGCGAGGAAGCGATGGAGCTCATCCCTCCGGAAATACCACGACCAGCCAGTAGACGAGAGCCGCGGCGATCGCCGCGATCACGACGGCGAAAACGTTCGAGGCGCGCGCCGGCTCGACCGAACGCAGCTCCGCGGGCACGTGCTTCCATCCGTACAGCATGGGCCGCAGCAGGTCCACCTTCAGTCCCCACTGGTAGGTGGCCACCGCAATCACATGCAACGCCACGGCGCCCACGATGAGCCACTCGTTGTACTTGTGGATCGTGGTCATGCGCGCCACGAGCGCGTTGGATACCTTGGCAGCCAGCGGACCCTGCGTCGCGATCTCGTCATCGGCGAACAGCCCGGTCGAAGCCTGCAGCGCGAGGAGCGCGAGCATGAACACCACCATCCATCCGCCCATTGGATTGTGCCCCTCGGCATGCGAATGGCGGCCGGCGGCGGTTTCGCGCGCGTATTCCAGCGCCGCGCGCGGGCCGCGCAGGAAATGCGTGAAGCGCGCCGTGCGGCTCCCGGCGAACCCCCAAGCGAGGCGGAAGACGAGGAGAGCAGCGATGGCGTAGCCGCTGCGCAGGTGCCACTCCATCCATCCGCCGCCGACCTTGCCGGTGGTGAACGAGAAAATCACGAGCGCCGCGAGCGCCCAATGAAAAATCCGGGTCGGGAGATCCCAGACCCGGATGCGGACTTCCGGCGAGCTCACTTGGCGCGGAAGTCGTCGTGGCAGGCCTTGCATGCGGCGCCGACATCGCCGACCTGTTTCTTGAATGCGGCCATGTCGCCGGCGCGCACTACCGCGGGGAGTTTTTGCGCCTCGCTCACCATCTTGTCCATCTTCGCATCGAAATCGGCGCGCTGGGTCCAGATCTCAGGCTTCGCCTTGGTATCCTTGTCCGTGCCCTCGCCGAAGTAGCCCTTGGGCACGGTGGAGAGCATCGCGACGAAGTCGGCGTACCTGATCGCCTCTTCCTTGTTGAAGGGCTTCTTGTCCTGCGCCATGGCGCCGAGGCTGCCGAAGTTGAGGGCCATGAGCGTATACGCGGCGCGGCGGTACTTGATTTGGTCCTCGACCTTGGCCTGCTGCGCCTGGACGGTGAAGGCGGTGGCCGCGAGGAAGGCCGCGGCGATCGCGCTTCTCTTCATTTGCGCATTTCCTTTTCGATTGGTTGAACGGCGACTTTACGGGAAAATCCGGACTACGGTTCATCAGCGGGGGATCCATGGCAGGCACGCGCATCGAGAAAGACACGTTCGGGCCCATCGAAGTGCCCGAGGCGCGCCTGTGGGGCGCCCAGACACAGCGCTCCCTCGACAATTTCCGCATTTCCGGAGAGCGCATGCCCGCCGAGATCATCCAGGCCCTGGCCTGGGTGAAGCGCGCCTGCGCCACGGTAAACCTATCCCTCGGCGGGCTAACAGCGGAAAAGGCCCGAGCCATCTCAACGGCGGCGGACGAAGTTCTCGCCGGCAAGTGGGACGGCGAGTTTCCGCTCGTGGTGTGGCAGACGGGCTCCGGGACGCAGAGCAACATGAACATGAACGAGGTGCTCGCCAACCGCGCGAGCGAGATCCTCGGCGGCAAGCGCGGGGAAGGGCGCTCGGTCCACCCCAACGACGACGTCAACCGCGGGCAAAGCTCCAACGACGTCTTTCCCACGGCGATGCACGTCGCCGCCGTGGTCGCCATCCGGCGGCGCCTCATCCCCTCGCTGCAGCGCCTCCGCGCGTGCCTCGCGGCGAAGAAGGCCGACTTCGACGGCATCGTGAAGATCGGGCGCACGCACCTGCAGGACGCCACGCCGCTCACCCTGGGCCAGGAGTTCTCTGGCTACGTGGCGCAGCTCGATCACGCGCTGCGCCACATCGAAGCCTCGCTGCCGCACCTCTCCGAGCTCGCGCTGGGCGGCACCGCGGTCGGCACCGGGTTGAACACCGATCCCCGATTCGGTGCGCTCACCGCGGCGGAAATCTCGCGCCTCACCGGTTGCGAATTCGTCACCGCGCCCAACAAGTTCGAATCGCTCGCCAGCCATGACGCGATGGTGCATGCACACGGCAGCCTGAAGGGCCTCGCCGCGTCGCTCATGAAGATCGCCAACGACGTGCGGCTGCTGGCCAGCGGGCCGCGCTGCGGCATCGGCGAGATCACCATTCCCGAGAACGAGCCGGGCAGCTCGATCATGCCGGGCAAGGTAAATCCGACCCAGTGCGAGGCGCTCACCATGGCGGCGTGCCAGGTCATGGGCAACGACGTCGGCGTGAATTTCGGCGGCGCGCAGGGGCACCTCGAGCTGAACGTCTTCAAGCCGCTTATCGCCAACGCCTTCCTGCAAAGCGTAAGGCTGCTGGGCGACGGCATGGCGAGCTTCGAGGAGCATTGCGTGCGCGGCATCAAGCCCAACCGCGAGCGCATCGCCACGCTGCTGCAGGGTTCGCTGATGCTCGTCACCGCGCTGGCGCCCCATATCGGCTACGACAAGTCCGCCGCCATCGCCAAGAAAGCGCACCAGGAAGGCACGACGCTGCGCGAAGCCGCGCTCGCGCTCGGATACGTCACCGCCGACCAATACGATCAGTGGGTGAAGCCCGGGGACATGGTCTAGTAGCGCCGCGGGTAGGGCCGCTCGTCGGGAGGCGGGTCGCTGATCGGCGGCACCTGCTTGGGGGGCATGGGATCGTCGATTGGGTGCGGATTGACGGGCGGCTCCGGCGCGGGCTCGCCCGGCTGGGGCGGCTCCGGGGTGGGAATGTGGGCCTGGTGTTCGATCATGGGACGATCCCGAGCTTGCGTTTCATGGTGGCGGTGAGGGTCTGCGGAGTGCGCCGAAAGGCCTTCCACGGGTCCGTGTGCAGGCCCTGCATGCGCCGCAGGACGTTGCCGGCATGGAACGACGTGGGCTTGAGCCGTCCGCCGACCTCGTCCCAGTGCAGCGGCGTCGACACCGGCGCGCCCCCGCGTGCGCGCACCGAGTACGCGGCGACGGTCGTGGCGCCGGGCCCGTTGCGCAGCCAATCGATGAAGATCCTGCCGGTGCGCTCCTTCTTCGCCATTTTCGCGGTGAAGCGGCCCGGGCTGTCGGTGGCGAGAAGCTCGGCGACGCGGCGCGAGAATTCCTTCATCTCTTCCCACTCGTGCTTCGCGGCTAGCGGCACCATCACGTGCAGCCCCTTGCCGCCGGAAGTCTTCACGAACGACTCGAGCCCCAGGTCCGAAAGCACATCGCGAGTCGTGCGCGCAGCGGCCGTGACCTCGCGCCACAGCACTCTGGGATGCGGGTCCAGGTCGAATACCATGCGGTCGGGCTTTGCGAGGTCGCGCGTGGTCGAGCCCCACACGTGCAGCTCGATCACGCCCTTCTGCACCAGTCCCACCACGGCCGCGGCGCCGTTGGCGATCGCGTAGAGTCCCTCGCCGTGGCTCTCAGCGATCGGCACGCGCTCGATCTCGGTGGACCACGCCTTGTCGATGTGCTTCTGGTAGAAGCATCCCTCGCCGGGCCCCTTTGGACAGCGCACCAACGAGAGGGGCCGGTTCTTCAAGTCCGGCAGCATCCACTCGGACACCGCCTCGTAATAACGCGCGAGGGCCTCCTTGGTGAGGCCCAGCTCGTCGAAGAGCACGCGCCTCGGGCTGCTGAGGCGTACCCCCGCGATGGTGACCGGCTCGCCGTCACCGCTCATCGGTCAGTGGCGGGGCGCGGCGCCGTTGCCGGGATGGGAGCTTTGCGCAACGGGCGCCGGCGAGGGCGTGGCGACGTGCGGAACGTTGCCGCCCTCGTCTTCCCAGCGGTGCAGGTCCTGCTTCACCGCGGCCTTGGTCGCTTGCGCAGACTGGCCGCGGTGGAAGCAATAGCTCACGAAGGCGGCGAGGCCGGCGAGGGAAACAAGCATCCTGTTGGTCATGTCGATTTCTCCTGGTTGAAACGGTGGAACGGGCTCATGCGACTCGGCGATGGCGGCTGGTGCCCCCTGCCTTCGCGGGGGGCTTGCGGCGCGTCTTCGCGGTTGTTTTCTTGCTCGACGCGAGGCTTTTCTCGAGGAGTGAGGCGAAGTCGATGATTTCCGCTTCGCGTGGCGCGCGCGCTTTCGGGGCTTTCTTCAGCTTGCCCGCCGCTTTCTCCTCGATCAGCCTGAGGAGGTCATCGCGGTAGGTGTCGTGGTAGTCGTCGGGTTTCCACTTTATCGACATGTCATCGATGAGGCGCTCGGCCATCTTGATCTCGTTGGGCTGCACCCTGGCGTCTTTCAGGTCCCTGGGCACGTCGAGGTCCTTGGCGGGGCGCAGCTCGTTCGCGTAGCGAAGCGTATTCAGCACGAGCACGTTGTCGCGCGGATAGAGCACCGCGATGTGCTGGCGCGTGCGGATCACGACGGTGGCAATGGCGACTTTGCTGGTGCGATCGAGCACCTCGCGCAGCAACGCGTAGCCCTTGTCGCCATGCTTGCCGGGGGCGAGGTAGTAGGGCGACTCGAGATAGAAGGGCGCGATCTCCTTCGCGTCGATGAAGCCCACGATGTCGACTGTTTGCGTGGCCTCGACGTTGGCGCGCTTGAAGTCCTCCTTTTCCAGCGTCACGTAATGGCCGTCTTCCCACTCGTAGCCCTTGACAATGTCCTCGTAGGGCACCTCGTCGCCGGTAGTCTTGTTATAGCGCTTGTAGCCCACCGGCTGCATGTCGCGCTTGTCGAGCATGGTGAACGACAGCTCCTCGCTTTGCTCGGCCGGAAACAGCGACACCGGAATGTGCACGAGACCGAAGCGAACGGCGCCTTTCCAAAGCTCGCGTGGCATGGTTTCCCCTCTAGCCGCCGGGCGGCGTTGCGATCGGGTTGGTTTTCTTTCGGGTCGCCATCTTGGTTTTGACCGCGTGGGAAGCCTTAAATTACAACGTGAATTCCCGCCCGTCTGTAAGAAGCGTCCTATCCGCGTATCGGCTTGCGCCCAGTTCCTGCGTGGAGTCGCCACGTCATAATGGGTGTCTATCCCAAGAGCCGAGAAGCGTGGAAGCCGCAATGATCCGTTTCGACCTTTCGATAAACCTCGACTACATTGTCAACACCTCGACTGATTTCGTTTTCGTCATGCAACCCACCAACACGCCGTATCAGCGCGTGACATGGGAGCAGCTCTCGACCGAGCCACAACTGCGGTTCGTCGAGGAAATCCACGGGTCTCCGGGCAACCGCCACATTCGCGTGCATGCCGAGCCGGGCGCGTTCAAGCTCAAGTACGAGGCCATCGTCGACCTCGTGCACCACTTCGCGCTGCCCGCCGACGTCAAGGAAGTGCCGATTGCGAATCTTCCCGCGTCGGTGCTGCAGTACATCTACCCCAGCCGGTATTGCCAGTCTGACCGCATGCTCGACGTCGCGCGCCAGCACTTCGGCACGATGGAGCCCGGATATGAGCGCGTCGAGGCGATCCGCAAGTGGGTGCAGGACCGTACGCGTTTCCAGCCCGGCTCCAGCCATGCGGGCACTTCCGCGCTCGACACCATGGAGTGCGGCAGCGGGGTGTGCCGCGACTTCGCGCACCTCATGATCACGATGTGCCGTGCACTCAATATTCCCGCGCGGCTTGCCACCGGCGTGGACTACGGTGCCGACCCGGCGCTCGGCCCGACCGATTTCCATTGCTACGTCGAGGCGTACCTTGGCGACCGCTGGTACATCTTCGACCCTTCGGGAATCTCGCCGCGCATGGGGCTGCTGCGCATCGGCACCGGCCGCGACGCGAGCGACGTGGCCTTCGCAACCATCTTCGGCACGGTGCAGTGGACCATGCCGCGCATCAGCATCCGCGCTGACGGCGACGAGGTGAATGGCATCGTGCCGCCGTTCCGTCACGATTACGCGGTCTCGACCGACTCCGCCCTCGCGGAGCCCGACGAAGCCGTCGCACAATTGCAGGCTCACTCGAGCGTGACGCAGGCGACTGCCGACCGGCGCTAAGCCACTCCGCGATCCTCGATTGCCGCGGATCTTAGCGGCAGCGAGAACTCGAACGTGGTGCCGTTGTCCCGGACAGAGATTTTTGCGCTCGCGCCGTCGGTGGAAATAGAGATGCCGATGGTGCCTCCCGCCGCGGTGAGTCTCGTGGCATCGGCGACGAGATCGGCAAAGACCTGGTGAATGCGCGCGGAATCTGCGTGCACTGGATCGCCGCCCGCGTGCCGCGCCTCGAGGTCCTCGATGAGACGCACCTGCTGGTCGACGCCGGTCATGATCCCGGCGATCGCCCGCCGTACCGTTGCGTCGCCCTCGGGCAGCTGATTCTCGAGCACATGCGCCCAGGTCTTGATCCCGTTCAACGGCGCGCGAAGGTCATGCGCGACGTGGGCCACGAGCTCACCTGCGGCCGGCGCCGCGCTCATGTCACGCGCTGTTCACCCACGGACGCGCGCGCCTGCTCCTCGCGGATGCCGTATTCGCGCAGCCTGTTGTAGAGGGTCTTGGTGCAGATGCCGAGCATCTCCGCGGTGCGCTTGCGCTCGCCGCCGCAGTGCTCGAGCGTCGACAGGATCAGCTCGCGCGCGGCGACGGAAAGCGGCGTGCCGAGCGCAACCGTGATGGCGGGTGCGCTGGACGGCGGCGTCGCGGAGAGGGAAGAGCTCATGCGGTTTTGCATTGTCGTGTGCTCCGAATCTGGGAGGGGGCCTTCGAGTCCTTCGTCGCCCGCCATGATGAAGACGCGGTGAATGTAGTTCTTCAGTTCACGCACGTTGCCTTGCCACGGGTGCTGCTTCATTCGCGCGATCGCGCCGGGGGCGAATTTCTTCCGGGTGCCGCACGCCTGGTTCATCTCCTCGAGGAAGAAATTGGCGATGAGCTCGATGTCCTCGCCGCGCTCGCGCAGCGGCGCCATCTCGAGCGGGAACACGTTGAGGCGATGGTAGAGGTCCTCGCGCAGCTTCCCCGCGCGCACCGCCTCGCGCGGATCGCGGTTGGTTGACGCGATGATGCGCACATCCGTCTCGACCGCGCGGCTCGTACCGACGCGCATGAGGCTGCCCGTTTCGAGCACGCGCAGGAGTCGGACCTGAAGCTCCAGCGGCATCTCGGTAATCTCGTCGAGGAAGAGCGTGCCGCCGTCGGCCTGCTCGAAGTAGCCCTTGTGCTGGCGGTCCGCGCCCGTGTAGCTTCCGCGCTCGTGGCCGAACATCTCGTTCTCGATCAGGGTCGGCGAGATCGCGCCGCAGTTGATCGCCAGGAACGAGTGCTTGCGACGACGCGACAGATCGTGAATGGTGCGGGCGACGATCTCCTTGCCGGTCCCGCTCTCCCCCATCAGGAGGACTGTCGCCTCGGTGGGCGCCACGCGCGCGATCTTGCCGTAGACCTCCTGCATCGAAGGCGAACGCCCCACCAGGCGCCCGAAACGCCCGAGGCGGCGCAGTTCGTCGCGCAGCGCGCCGATCTCCGCGCGCAGCTCGCCGCTCTTGGGAACGCGCGAGAGCACCGCTTTCAGCCGCTGCAGGTTGATCGGCTTCGTCAGGTAATCGGACGCGCCCAGGCGCAGCGCCTCCACCGCGCTCTCGACGCTAGCGTGTCCTGTGATGAGGATGGTCTCGATGGACGAACGGTCCTCGAGATCCTCGAACAAGTCGATGCCGCTGCCGTCCGGCAGGCGCAGGTCCATGAGGACCACGTCGGGACGTTGGCGTCCCAGCTGGATGCGCGCCTCGGCGATGCTCGCGGCGGTAGCCGTCGTGAAGCCTTCCTGCTCGGCGAGCGCTGCCAGCGCTTCGCGCGTATTTATGTCGTCGTCGACGACCAGAACATGCGACATGAGTAGATTGCTCCGACAGATGCGAACTTTTTTCCATCTTGAACTTCGCCTCGGCCGAAGGCTGTCGGCCTAGTCCTACGCCGTGTAGGAGCTGCGGAAACCTCATGCATCCCACAGAGGGCAAACGCAATGTCCATTGAGTATTGCAAGCAAACGTAGCAAGGGTGGAACGCTCGAGCCCGCGCACGCTCATAACAACCCAACACAAGGAGACTCCCATGCCGAAATCAAAAAGCGGGGCCAAGGCCCAACCACTCGCGCTCGAGCTGCTGATGGCCGACCACCGCAAGGTGGAAGACCTGTTCGAGCAGTACGAAGCCGAGAAGGAGAGCGATGACGACACCAAGCGCACCATCGCGAACAAGATTTGCGGCGAGCTCACCGTGCATGCCCAGGTAGAGGAAGAGATCTTCTACCCCTGGCTGCGCGAAAACCTCGACGAGGACGATATGGAAATGGTGGAAGAGGCCCAGGTCGAGCACAACGGGGCGAAGGACCTGATCGCTCAGATCGAAGCCGCCACCGAGGTCGACGCGACCTACGACGCGATGGTGAAGGTCCTCGGCGAATACATCAAGCACCACGTGAAAGAAGAAGAAAACGAGGTTTTTCCGGCGGTCTCCAGCGAAAAGGAAGAGCTGGACGCGCTCGGCCAGGAAATGTCCTCGCGCAAGGAAGAGCTTCTGGAAGAGCTAGGCCTCGCGGACGAAGGGGACGACGAAGAGGAAGGCGCCGATGCGCCCAACGCGCGCGGCAAGCCAGGTTCGCGCGACTCCACGCAACGCGGACGCTGATACCGGGGTAGCGAGTTTCTTTTGCGCCGAGGACGGTTGAGGCGAGTTACTTCGTCGTGGTCGACGAGGTTGTCGTCGTCGTAGACGTCGCGGTGTCCGAAGGCGTGGCCACCGAGGCC
>JBBRQA010000093.1:0-13501 GCA_038227085.1 Burkholderiales bacterium
ACCTGAAACGGCTCGCGGTCAATGCGTCTGCTGAAAAAGACCCGCAACAGCGCGCGGGCTTGGAGTCGTTTGTAAACGACCTCTCTAGCGAGCTGGGGTATTCGCGCTAGTGGACTTCGGGAGAAGCCAGCCACCGATTGCCGACACCAGCACGGACGCGGCAATGCCCCATAGCGCTACGGTCCAAACGCGGAACAGCAGCGCGGCGACAACGAAGGCGAGAAATGTGAGGACGCCAAGCAGGATCAAGCTCCCGCCGAGTCCCGCGCGGCTCACCTCCGCATCGTCGGCGGCGGGGATGGCCGGATACTTTGATGCGCTCTCGTATTCCCACCAGGGCATGGCGACCTCGCGCAGCGTGAGCGACAGCGCCAATTTACGCCCACGCATTGCAGCGTGCAAACCGACTGTCTTGGCGATCTGTGCCTACTGAAGCCCAGACGCGGCAGACCCACTACGGGCCAGTTCTATTGCTTTCGCCAACTCATCGAGGACTGATTTTGACAGCTCTAAGTGAATCCAGCCAAAGCCCACGTAGTACGCCGACAGCGTTGCACCCCCAAGCGCGTTCGGCGCTAGAAGCCACGGCGGATCGGTTCTTACTTCGACTGGCTCGCCTTGACGCGGTAGCGGTGTCGCAGGCGGGAACATTTGCGTCCGAAGCTTCGAAAGTTCGGCAATTGCTTGCTCGACTTGCGCTGCATTCAGCAACAGCGGGTTTGTGGGTAGCTCAACAGCTAGTTGCTCTTTCGACTCGCTTATCGTCAGCCTCGCGTCCATTGCCCCCCCTAATTAGGCCCTCGATTCGGCAACCGGAGAAATAGATTGCCCATTATTTCGTTTAATTCGTTTCTTTCGTAGGAGGTACGAAGTGCGAGATCTAGGAAAACGCTTAGAAGCCCTGGAGCTGCGATATGCACCAGTCGAGACCTTAACGATCATCCGGGAAATCATCGAACCGGGCGTCGTCTACGACCCAAGCATTGCCCAATGCGCTGGTAGTCAAATCCTCCGCGACCTTGGCGAGTCCATCGAGGCGTTCACCAAGCGGGCTGCGGATACATTCGGGAGCCTTGGGCAAAGGATCGTCATTTCCCGGCCGCGCGGGACGGCAACCGCGTGAAGCCCGCTGGCCCTTATTGGAGCGGTCCCGTCTGGGTGAAATAGCAGGAATAGCAGAAATAGCAGGAATAGCAGGAATAGCAGGTAGCAACTCAACAAACGGCGAATTGGGACATGGGCGTTAAGGCGACAGAAACGAAAATAGGCTTAGTGATTGACGCTGAAACCGGAATGGCGGACCCCACCCCCACGGCTTCCGATGTCCCTCTATCGACGCCGGTAGACGTTCGGCGCGAACAGGCCAAGGTCTACCGTGAGGCCAGGGGCGGCAAGATGGACGAAGCGAAGGCGGCAAAGCTCGTCTGGATGCTGGGCGAGATTCGCAAGTCAATCGAGTTGGAAGACGTGGTTACGCGGCTTGAGGAGCTGGAGCGCGGCACCAGCAACAGGCTACCCGCACCGAGGGCGCATTAGTGCCCGGCGACCTTCTGAGGCGCATTGAGCGGCTGGAGAGTCGCATCATCGCCCCTGGTGGAAGTTGCCTCGCTTGTGCGCTTGCGCGGCTGGGCGACGGCAAATCGAATTGCGATGGGGCGAGCTGTGGAAAGTCACTTGCCGATCTGCTTCAAGCACTCCCGGGGCCCGAATGCGCGATCCCTTGAGCTTTTTGCGCATCCATCATGCGCTGCTTCTTCTGGTACTCACGTATCACCATCACTTGCCAGCGCGATAAGTCGACCGATGATCTTTCCACTGATGAAGTGGACGAGATTACTGGACGCTGTTCCTCGAATCGCCATTCCAACTAACCGCGGAAACTGCACCTTTTGCCCCGCGAGAACAGCGGGCTGCAAGAAGAAAACGGGGCTGCCGCTGAGTCCATCGAACGACTTTAGTCGAATCGAGCTGCTAACTCTCGCGATGTGGCAGTGGTCAGCGCTACTCGGGCCTTGATACACCGCGCGAATGACCACGCGCGAATTCCTGATATGACCCCGTTCATAGTCGATCTCAGTTCGCTCTGCCGGGTACCCGATTACCCACAGCTCGACCCCGACCGCCAGTTCCTCAGCAGGAAGTAGGCCTTGCTCAGTGTCCTGAGCAGTTAGGGGCGCGTCTCCCGATATTTCAAATTCGGCGATATTGATTCGCAGCGCAAAAATATCTCGATAGTCGTCGTCTTCCGACCATTCCGCCTTAATGGTGTACTGCTCATCGAATGGAAGAGAGATTCGCGAATCATCACTTGGAAAGATTCTCAGCGACCGAACGCTCGTGTTCTTTAGGACGTGAGATGCCGTCAACCAGAAGTAATGCTTCGAGTTTGCAAGGAGCATGGACGACCCCTTCCCCCAATAGGGGAGTGCCTCATCCGGATGCTCAAAGATCACTGGGCGCGCTACCCCCTCAAAGGCGTGCACTGGGTGGCTGTCTAACGGCTGAGTTGAGCTGGGAGGCACATTACCGGCAAGGTGGCAGTTCCTTTCTGAGTGTTGGCTCTCCCCGCAGCGACTCGTACGCCATTCCTTCGTTGCGCATTCCGCTTGGAACGAAGATTGATAACACGTGATCGGGCGGGACATCTCTCGCCTTCTCCGAGTACGCGGAACGCCACTCCTCCAGGGCCGACGCCAGCTTTGCCTCGGCGGTGTCGGTGATTTGAAACTCAGTACACGTTGGGCAGAAGAAATGCTTGCGTTTCCCAAAGTCAGCGAAACAGTATTCAGCTTGCGCATTACACAGAGGGCAATTTTGCCTGTGACGCTGCATTACTAGCCTCCTTTTCGGACGACTTCCTATTGATATTGATATTGAAATCGAGTGCTTGAATGGGCGACAGTCACTTCATTCCACCAACCCTGCCTGTCTCGGTGCAGCCGCCACCGTAGTCAGCGTTGTAGCGCAAGAAAAAGCCTTGGTAACTGGCTTCGATTTCAAAGGCCCGGTATGTGCCGCGTCCCCCATTGGTGCAAGACAGAGTGCCAACGATGCCTCCCATTCGCCCGGTCTGCGTGTAAGTGCCGGAATAAGTGCAGCCGATGCCATTGCTTATAGATGCGGCAATGGAAACACTTGTGCCGGTCTGGTTGACTACAAATTGAGAGTAGTTGGAGTAGCTTCCAGAATTTGCTCCGCATCCTGTTGTCGTGTAGATCGCCGCGCCCGTGTAAGACCCAGAGAGGTTGTTACTCCGAAACGTTTGCCGTTCGAGTGACTTGGATACGTTAGCGCCGTCAACGCCATAGATTAAGGTTGCGTGATCTACGCCGTCGAAATTGATCGTGGCATTGCCTACCTGTCGAATACCTACATTCGCTGGATTGAATGTTCCGGCGAGATAAGGGCCGGTGGTTTCATAGAGCGCCCCGCTGAATGTAAACGTGCTGTTGCCTCCCAGAGAGGCCAGCGATGGGCCGACATACCATTTGACCTTGCCGTCCGCGCCGTAGACGTAAAGGGTAAGAAAGACGATCTCGCCTTGATGCGCTATGTTTGCACCCCAACCGCTCTCGTTAGGGTTCCACCACATGTCACTTAGGTCGGTGCCCCAGGTATTAGCGGCTTCGGATGGCATAGAGCAAACAGCGAGGACAAACGAAATTGCAGCAGAGAGGCGGCGCATAAGGCGAATCTCCCTTTGTTGTTGGACGCTGAATTAACACGCGATTAATAGTCTGCGAGCCCATTGAATAACGGGCGGAAAACGCAAGTGCCGTCCTAGTCGGTCTCCACATCAACAACGCGCGCCCCCGTTGCCGCCATCTTCGCGCCAAGCTCACGGGCCATAGACTCGACCAGCGCGCGAACACCATCGAGCGAAGCAGTCAGCCGCATTAATACCTCGGGCTTGCCTTTGCCCTCCGGAACAGCCGACACGATAGCGACAAATTGAGCGTGGCCGATCTGCTCCCAGCGTCCCCAAATGCGGTAGTCCCCCATCGCGCGGAGTATGCCCCTAGTCAGCTTGCGCCCTGGCGTAGACTTGCCCCCGACGGAACAGCCCGCGCCTATCGTGCGAATCGCACTCTACCCGTTTAGCTACTTCGACCCACTGCGGCGGCGTTGGATGCGAGCGCGCTACGTTGCCGAGTTCGACACCATCGCGGAGCGGTACGATGCTTTCAAGATCGATGGAGCCCCGGAAATTCGAGAGGGGCGGCGTGATTCCCGAATCATCTCCGACAATCATTAGCCCGAGGGATGACGGCAAGTTGAGTAGGCAGTCCGCCTGTGGGGCGCTACTATTGATTGAAGTCAGACAGATCCCTGCCACTTAGCCTTGCGGGTAATGCAGCGGGTAAATAGTCAATTTTAATATTATGAACCATATTAAAATCAAGGCCATAGGTCGTTATTCAACGCTCATGGCCTACAATCGAGCCACGATGACAGTCAAGCCATGAGCGAGATCGTCCCCGATCCGGTCGCCAACCGGCCGGGCGTCTTTACCCTGACGATCCGGTCGAAGGCCGCCCTCTACGCGGCCTGGATTCCGCTCCTGCGAGGCGGGGGAATCTTTTTGCCCAGCGGCCGGTCCCATGCGCTGGGGGAGGAGGTGCTGATCCTGCTCTCGCTGCTGGACGACCCCAACAAGATCCCCTTGCAGGGCAACGTGGCGTGGATCAATCCGGCGCACAGCACGGGAAACCGCCCCCAGGGCATCGGCATCCAGCTCCACGACAGCGAGGTCGGGCGCGAGCTGCGCAAGAAGGTCGAAGGGCTCCTCGCGGGCGCCCTGCAGTCGTCTCGGCCCACGCATACCATCTGACCCGTTGCCGCAGGGCTCGCGGCACGGGTCGCGAAGGAGGATCCGTGTTCTGGGAAAATCCCCTCGACAACGCAATCTCCAGGCTGAAGAAGAACGTCTCGGCGTCAGTGCGCTTGGTGCTCTGGGACGGGCGCGAAGTGGAGCTTTCCGACAAGCCGCGCGTCACGGTGCGCCTGAAAGGCTTGCGCGCGGCATCGGCGCTCGCATGCCCCTCGCTCCTCACCCTCGCGGAGGCCTACATCGACGGCGACGTCGATCTCGAGGGCGACGTGCGCGAGGCGATCCGCGGCGCGGAGGCGATCACCCAGGCGATACCGCGGCCCCTGTTCCAATCGCAGGGACCCACCAACGAGCGCCACACCAGGCGTGACGACCGCGCGGCGATCCAGCACCACTACGACGTCTCCAACGATTTCTACGCTTTGTGGCTGGACGAGCGCATGGTGTATTCGTGCGGCTACTTCCGGAGCGAGGACGACACGCTCGACGCCGCGCAGCTGCAGAAGCTCGACCACATTTGCACCAAGTTGAGGCTCGCCCCGGGCGAGCGCTTCCTCGACATCGGCTGCGGCTGGGGCGCCCTGGTGATGCGCGCGGCGCAGAAATATGGCGTGAGCGCCACCGGCATCACCCTCTCGGAGAACCAGCATCGCCTCGCCAACGAGCGCATCCGCGCCGCGGGCCTCCAGGACCGCTGCAAGGTGATCCTGCAGGATTATCGCGACATGCCGGGAGAAAGCGCCTACGACAAGATCGCGAGCGTGGGCATGTTCGAGCACGTGGGGCTGCGCAACCTGCCGGTGTATTTCAGCGTGGTGCGAAGGCTCCTCAAGGAGCGCGGCCTCTTTCTCAACCACGGCATCACGTCGTCCGATACGCGCAATCGAAGCGTGGGGCTGGGGGCGGGGGAGTTCATCGGCCGCTACGTGTTCCCCAAGGGCGAGCTTCCCCACCTGCACCGCGCGGTGCACGACATGAGCGAGCAGGATCTCGAGGTGTGCGACGTGGAAAGCCTGCGTTCGCACTATGCGAAGACGCTCGGCTTTTGGAGCGACCGCTTCGAGAAGCGCATCAACGAGGCCGTGGCGGCGTCCAGCGAGCGCACCTCGCGCATCTGGCGGCTCTACCTCGCGGGCTGCGCCTACGCTTTCGAGCAGGGATGGGTCTCGATCTACCAGGTGCTGGCGTCCAAGCAGGCCAAGCCGGGGCCAACGGCGCTGCCCCTCACTCGGGAGTGGATGTACCGTTGAACGCGCGTCGCCGTGCCCTGCGCCGGTAGAATCACGCGATGCTCGTCGATTCCCACTGCCACCTCGATTTTCCGGAGCTCCAGGCCGATCTGGAAGGCGTCATGTCGCGAATGAGCGACAACGGCGTCACGCACGCATTGACCATCAGCACCACGCTGGAGACTTTTCCCGCAGTGCGCGCGGTCGCGCGCTCCCATCCGAACCTTTGGTGCACCGTGGGCGTGCATCCCGACGAGCGCCGCGACGGCCGCGAGGTGGGCGAGGACGAGCTGGTGGCAATGGCCGACGACGCGAAAGTAGTCGGCATCGGGGAGACCGGCCTCGACTATTTCCGCGTCGAAGGCGATACCGACTGGCAGCGCGAGCGCTTCCGCACCCACATTCGCGCCGCGCGCCGCTGCGGCAAGCCGCTGGTGATCCACACGCGCGCCTCCGCCGACGACACGCTGCGCCTGATGCGCGAGGAGAAGGCGGGCGAAGTCGGTGGTGTGATGCACTGCTTCACCGAGAGCTGGGAAGTCGCCGAGGCCGCCATGGCGCAAGGCTTCCACATTTCGTTTTCCGGCATCGTCACCTTCAAGAACGCGAAGGACCTGAAGGAGGTGGCGCGGCGCGTGCCCCTCGAGCGCATGCTCGTCGAAACCGATTCGCCCTACCTCGCGCCCGTGCCGCACCGCGGGCAGTCGAACCAGCCGGCCTTCGTGAAGCACGTGGCCGAGGAGATCGCGCGCCTGCGCGGCATCTCGCTCGAGGAGGTCGCCGCCGCCACCACCGCGAATTTCTTCCGCCTCTTTCGCCACGCGCGGCCCGCGTGAGCGCCGCGCGGCTCCTCCTCTACTGCCGCGCCGGCTTCGAGAAGGAATGTGCCCAGGAGATCATGGCGGCCGCGAGCCAGGCGGGCGTGGACGGTTTCGTGAAGGCGCGCCCCGACAGCGGCTTCGCGCTCTTCAATCCCCACGACGACGAGAAGGGCGCCGCGCTCGGGCGCGGCATCGAGTTCCGCCGCCTGGTCTTCGCGCGGCAGATGGTGCGCGCGGGAGAGCTCCTCGCGCTCTCGGAGGGCGATCGCGTCACTCCGATCGTCGCCGCCGCCCAGGCGCTCGGCAGGCGCTTCGCCGCGTTGTGGATCGAGATGCCGGACACCAACGACGGCAAGTCGCTCTCCACGCTCACCCGGCCGCTCGCCCCGCATCTCGAGAAGGCCTTGAGGAAGGCGGGCGTGGCCATCGACGACGAGGCCGCGCCGGAGCGGCTGCACGTCTTCTTCGTAGGGGGCCTCGCGTGCCATGTGGGCGTCTCCACCGCCGGCAACGGTTCCGCGTGGCCCATGGGGATTGCGCGGCTGCGCATGCCCTCGGGGGCGCCATCGCGCTCGACGATGAAGCTCGCCGAGGCTCTGATGGAGTTCATCGACGAGAAGGATCGCGCCCGGCGTCTCGCGCCGGGAATGACGGCCGTCGACCTGGGCGCCTCGCCCGGCGGATGGAGCTGGCAGCTGGTGCAGCGCGGGATGATGGTCATCGCCGTGGACAACGGGCCGATGGACGCCGCGCTCCTCGAAACCGGGCAGGTGAAGCACCGGCGCGACGACGGCTTTCATTTCCGTCCCTCGGAGCCGGTGGACTGGATGGTGTGCGACATGGTGGAAAGCCCCTCGAAGGTGGCGCGCCTCGCCGCGAAGTGGATCGCCGAGGGCTGGTGCCGCGAGTGCGTGTTCAACCTGAAGCTGCCGATGAAAAAGCGCTGGGAAGAGGTCCTGCGCTGCCGCGACATCGTCGACGAGGCGTTGGGCGGCGGCGGCTACTACCTGCGCATCAAGCATCTCTACCACGACCGGGAGGAGGTCACGGCCTACCTGGCGCGGCGCACCGGCGACTCGATAAACTGACGGCATATCGCGGGAGGGCAGGCACCGATGGCGGCGCGGATCGTGGTGAGCGAGTTCATGGACGGCGCGGCGATCGATGCGCTCAAGCGGCGTTTCGACGTCGACTACCGCCCCAAGCTGGTGGACGACCCGGCGGAGCTCGAGGCCGCGTTGCAATGGGCCGACGCGTGGATCGTGCGCAACCGGACGCAGGTACGCGGACGCCTCCTCGAGTCCGCGGCGAACGTGAAGGTGATCGGACGCCTTGGCGTGGGCCTCGACAACATCGACCTCGCCGCGTGCGAGGCGCGCGGCATCATCGTGATCCCGGCGTCCGGCGCCAACGCGGAGAGCGTCGCCGAATACGTCATCACCGCGGCGCTGGTGCTGCTGCGCGGCGCCTACAGCTCGACGCGCGCGGTGGAGGCGGGCACCTGGCCGCGCCAGACGCTCTCGCAAGGGCGCGAGGCCGCCGGCAAGGTGATCGGCATCATCGGGTTGGGGAGCATCGGCCGGCTGACCGCCGCCAAGGCGCGCGCGATGGGCATGCGCGTCATCGCCCATGACCCCCGGCTTGCCGCCGCCGACCGGGCGTGGAACGAGCTCGGCAGCGCGCCGCGCTCGCTCGAGGAGCTGCTGCGCGAAAGCGACGTGGTGTCGCTGCATATTCCGCTCACATCCGAGACGCGCGGCCTCCTCGGGCGCGAGCGCCTTGCCACGATGAAGCGCGACGCCGTGGTCATCAACACCGCACGCGGCGGCATCGTCGACGAGGCGGTGCTCGCAACCATGCTGCGCGAGGGGCGCCTGGGTGGCGCGGCCCTCGACGTCTTCGACAACGAGCCGCTCGCGGCGGGCTCGCCGCTGGTCGGCGCTCCGCGATTGCTGTTGACGCCGCACATAGCAGGCGTGACCGTGGAAGCGAACGAGCGAGTCTCGGCCCTGATAGCAGAACGGGTGACCGCAGCCTTGGGCGGCTGACTCCCGGACTCCTGCTCGGTGGCGTTGAGCGGCGGCCTTGTCGTCCGCTCCAACGCCGTTCCCGCTACCACCTGAACACCTGGATGAGATTATTGTAGGAATCCGTCCAAATGCGCCAGTCGGGCCGCGGCGCGATGGGCTCGGTCGCCGCCACGATGGCGGGCTTGAGGATGAACGGCTTGTAGCGCGTGACCACGACCCAGTCGCTTGTGGTGCCGCCGCTATCCCCGGACTCGTGCAGGTAGGCGTATTCGAGGCCGTGGCGCTCGGCGATGGCGAGCAGCACCGGCTTCAGGTCCAGGAAGCGGTTCGAGACGTGGAAGGCGATCACGCCCTCGGGCTTGAGGTGGCGCAGGTACTCGGTGAAGGCCTCGACGGTGATGAGGTGCACGGGGATCGAATCGCCGGAGAAGGCGTCGACCGCGATCACGTCGTAGTTCTGCGGAGCCTCGCGCTCCAGCGACAGGCGCGCGTCGCCGAGCACGGTCTCGATCTTCGCGGCCGAGTCGTCGAGGAAGGTGAACCCCTTGTGGGCGATTCGGGGCACCGCGGGATTGATGTCGTAGAAGCGGTAGAGGTCGTCGCCGTCGCCATAGGCGGCGATCGTGCCGGTTCCCAGGCCGATCACGGCGACGCGAATTGACTTGTCCTCGAAGGCCGCGAGCGTAAGGCCGATTCCCGAGGTCGCCTTGTAGTAGGTGGTCGCCGAGCGCCGGTACTTCTCCGAGAGCCATTGCTCGCCGTGCAGGATGGCGCCGTGCACGAGAGACCGATAACGCAGCTCTTCGCCGTCGACGTGCATCGTATTCTCCTTCACGCGCAGCACGCCGTAGTAGTTGCGCTCGATGTACACCGTGTCCTCGGTGAGTGCGCGCACGCGCCAGACGAGAGCACCGGTCGTGAACGCGAGCACCACGACGAGGAGCACCACCACCGGCAACGGCCTCCTGAAATTGACGACGAGCGCGAGCACCGCGACCGCCACCAGCGCGATTTCGAGCTCCAGGTAGCCTGGAAGCGTCACCGGCGCCACGATTCCCACCAGCACGCCGCCGATCACGCCGCCAAGCGAAACCACCAGGTAGAAGACGGTGAGGTGGCGCGCGCCCGGCCGCCCCCGCGCGAGCTCGCCGTGGCAGAACATGCAGACGAAGTAGAGCCCGATGGTGAATACAACGATCTGCCAGAGGAGCTCGAACTGCAGGTTCTTGTCGGCGAGAAACCAGCCCATCACGCACAGCACCCACGCCAGGCTGCCCAGGTAGAGTTCGCGCCGGTACCAGCGGCTGCCTTCGAAGCAGAGGATGAAGGTGAGGAGGTAGACCGCGAGCGGGATTACCCAGAGTAGCGGGATCGAGGAGATGTTCTGGGTGAGATGGTTGGACACGCCCAGCAGCGTGACCGAACCCAGGGCCGAAAGCGCGAGCCAGAGGGCGATCCGGCGCGCGCCCGGCCGCGGCTCGTCGGCGGTCGCGGCGATCTGCCCGCCCGCGACGGTGAGCTCCGGGAGCGCGCGGCTCTTCCACACGAGCCCCGCGCAGCATGCGACGAAGAGCGCATAGCCGCACGACCACCAGAACGACTGGTCAGGATTGGTGAACCACGGCTCGAACAGGAACGGGTAGCCGAGGAGCGCCAACATCGAGGCGAAATTGGAGAGCGCGAAGAGCCGGTACGGGCTCGACCCCGGGAAAGCGCGTGCGAACCACGCCTGCACCAGCGGGCTCGTCGACGAGAGGAGGAAGTACGGCAGGCCGACGGTCGCGAACAGGAGCGCGAGGATTCGCCACACGGGAGTCTCTCCACCCACCGGCTTCCAGGCGGCGTCCGGCGCGACTGGCAGGAAGACGAGGCTCGCCGCGAGGACCGCCATGTGGATCCACGCCTGCCGGCGCGCGCCTACACGGCTCGTGAGCCAGTGCGCGTAGGCGTATCCCAGCAGCAGCACGAGCTGGAAGAAAACCATGCACAGGGTCCACACGATGGCCGCGCCGCCGAACCACGGCAGGATCTGCTTGGCGAGGAGGGGCTGCACCAGGAAGAGCAGGAACGCGCTCAGGAAAACAGTTGCGGCGTGCAGCAGCATGCGATGATTCGAGGGGGTTGGGCGCGCGGAAGTGCGGCGCATCTTAGCATTGTTATAAACTCGCGGGCCCATGCTAGCCCGCTACATCCGCTTCATGCTTCTCCTCGAGCTGGTCGCCTACGTCGCGATCGCCGAGTGGCTGCATTTCCTCTTTGGCTGGGGCTACGCGCCGCTTGCGCTGGGAGCGATCGCTGCCGCGCTCGGCGGGCGCTTCGCCATGGTGTGCCTCACCACCACGATCGGATTCGCGGCGCGCTCACCGGTCGCGCCCGAGCATCGCATCGGCGGTGGCGGGGCGGCTGCGCGCCTGGTGCGCGAATGGCGCTCGGTGCTCTCCACCAGTCTCGTGTGGTTTCCGTGGGAGAGCTTCGCGGTGCGCCCCGACCCGGAGCCGACGCCCGGCGGCGGCACCCCGGTCATTCTCGCGCACGGCTACTTCAGCAATCGCGGCTATTTCGGCGCGCTGGTGGGCGCGCTCGAGGCCGACGGTGCGGGTCCCGTGTTCACGCCGAACCTGACCGCGGCCTTCACCACCATCGAGGCCTACGCCGAAGAGCTGCATCGCGAGATCGAGCGCATCGCGGCCGGAACCGCCAGGCCGCAGGTGGTTCTCGTCTGCCACAGCATGGGCGGACTGGGCGCGCGCGCCTACCTCTGCGCGCACGGCCCAGCGAGGGTGCGCAAGCTCATCACCATCGCGAGCCCCCATTTCGGCACGGTGCACGCCCGCTTCGGCGGCGGCCCCAACGCGCGCCAGATGCACCGCGGCAGCAGGTTCCTCACGGAGCTTTGCGAGAAGGAAGGAGAGAAGGGGCCGGCGTGTGGCGTGACCTCGATCTACTCGCCGCACGACAACCTGGTGGCTCCCCAGGAAACCAGCCGGCTGCCCTGGGCGAAGAACATCGCCATCGCCGGGCGCGGACACATCGACATCCTCAGCGCGCCGGAGCTGATGCGGGTCGTTCTCGAAGAAGTGCGCCACTGCCGCTAGGGCTATAGGAGTGCCAGCACCTCTTCGGCATGGCTCGCGACATTGGGCTTGTCGATCACGTGCGCGATGTTGCCCTTCTCGTCGATCACGAATGTGACGCGATCGGCCATTCCGGCCGCGGACTTCAGCTTCGAGATGAGCCCGCCGCCGTCCAGGGTCCCGTATGCCCGCCCGACCTTGCCGTCGATATCGGCGAGGAGGGGAAAGTTGAGGTTGTACTTCTTCGTGAACGCCTGGTGCGACTCTTCGCCCTGGGTCGAGACGCCGAGCACCGCGGCGCCCTTTGCGGTTATCTCGACGTTATGGTCACGCAGCGAACACGCCTGCTTGGTGCAGCCCGGCGTGTCATCCCGGGGATAGAAATACAGGATGAGCTTGCGGCCCCGGTAGTCTTTCAGCGAGACGGATTTTCCGTCGGTGGTGAGAGCATCGAAATCGGGTGCCAGTTCGCCGGCCTTGGGGCGCGCCATGCGGTTCTCCCTATGTTCCGGCGACGCAGAACGCGACGCCCTCGCCGGCCCAGCCTTCCGCCATCATCCGGGCATACGTCGTGGCGCTGGTGGTGTAGCGGTGGTTCATGTCGTTGAACATCTCGCGCCCGTTGTAGAGGCGATAGAGCGGCAGCATGGAATTGGTGTTCTGGCACACACCCGCGTTCGCCGCCGCCGCGAAGAACGGCACGTCACGTGGACGCCATGCGGGGTTCTTCTTGCGTACCTGGCCGCACTCGACGGGGTCGAGCGTGAGGACATTCGAGCCGCGGCTCGCCGCGAAGCTCCGCGCGAAGCGAAAGACGTTGGTCGCACCGTAGCAGGCGCCTTGCTGGAGCGCGCTGAACGATTCTCCGGTCGCGATCCATCCCGACGATGCGAGGGGGCCGCGCTCCGCATCGCCCACCGCCAGCTGGTAATGATTGAGCTGCGGGCTGTAATACTCGGTGACGCGGACGTGGCCCGGGGCCGGAAGTGCGGCGAAGCATGCATAGCCACCGGCGAAAGCGTGGGCGAGGCCGCGCGCGGCTAAAGAGGCGTCGGCGTTGATGGCACGCACGATCTCCCCCACGTCCTGGAAGCGGTCGACATAGTCGAGAATGGCCTGATTCTCGAAGGCGTGAAAATCCGTTTGGCGGCCCGTGGCGGGCATCCACAATGCGTGCGCGAGGGCGGGATCGAGGACGTGATTATTTGCGGTGGCCACCATCTCGGCGCGAAACGCGGGCGTCGCGGCGATGCTCGCGTAGGCCGGGGAGTCGTCGACGGCGCACGATTCGGTGAGGCGAAGCCCGGCCGCCTCGCCCAGCAGCGTGGAGAGCCTTTGCGCGGCCGCCGGCGTCGCGGTGGCAGCGCCGATGAGCGCCGCGACGATGCAGGATCGAGCATTCATCGATCCGATCTTACCAGTGGATCCCCTGCGTGATCTGCGCGAAAGCCATCTGTTCGGGGCTGAGCTCGACCTCCTTCGACTCCTCGCCTTTCTTGCCCTTTGCCGCGCCGGA
>JBBRQA010000094.1:0-13482 GCA_038227085.1 Burkholderiales bacterium
AGATGGTGATGCCGGGAGACAACATCAAGATGACGGTGACGTTGATCGCGCCGATCGCCATGGAAGAGGGACTGCGCTTCGCGATCCGCGAAGGCGGCAGGACCGTCGGCGCCGGCGTCGTCTCCAAGATCCTCGAGTAGTCAGCAGAAAGACATCAAATGGCCCAAGCCCCCGCGAAACAGAAGATCCGCATCCGCCTCAAGGCGTTCGACTACAAGCTGATCGACCAGTCGGCCCAGGAGATCGTCGAGACCGCCAAGCGCACCGGCGCCGTGGTGAAGGGCCCCGTGCCCATGCCCACCCGCATCGAGCGCTTCGACATCCTGCGCTCGCCGCACAAGAACAAGACCTCGCGCGACCAGTTCGAGATCCGCACGCACCTGCGCCTGATGGACATCATCGAGCCCACCGACAAGACCGTCGACGCGCTCATGAAGCTCGACCTGCCCGCTGGCGTGGACGTGGAAATCAAGCTCTAAACGTAGTACAATTAACGGTTTACCGCGCCGGGGGCAGATTCCCGCTCGGAAGGTGATGGGCCGGCCAATCGCTGTCGGCACTCAACAGGTTTCGCACTGCGTGCATGACCTGTCGGGCATATAGAGAAAGGATAGATCCATGAGTCTCGGTCTCGTCGGCCGCAAAGTCGGCATGATGCGCATCTTCAAGGACGACGGCACTTCCGTCCCCGTGACGGTGCTCGATTGCTCCGGCAATCGCGTTACCCAGATCAAGTCGAAGGAGACCGATGGCTACGTTGCCATCCAGGTCGCGTTCGGCAAGCGCCGCGCCACGCGCGTCACCAAGGCGATGGCGGGCCACTACTCCAAGGCGGGCGTCGAAGCGGGCAGCGAGCTGCGTGAATTCCGCGTCGCCGCCGACAAGCTGGGCGAGCTCAAGGTGGGCAGCGAGCTCAAGGTCGACATGTTCGAGCCCGGCATGAAGGTCGACGTCTCCGGCACGACGCTCGGCAAGGGCTTCGCTGGCGTCATCAAGCGCTACCACTTCTCGTCGAACCGCGCCTCGCACGGCAACTCGCTCTCGCACAACAGCGCGGGCTCGATCGGCATGGCGCAGGATCCGGGCCGCGTGTTCCCGGGCAAGCGCATGGCGGGCCACCTCGGCAACGTGAAGCGCACCATCCAGCTCCTCGAAGTCGCACGCGTCGACGCGGAGCGCTCGCTGATCATGATCAAGGGCTCGGTGCCCGGCGCCAAGAACGGCTCCGTGATCCTGCTGCCCAGCGTGAAGACCAAGGCACCCAAGGTCAAGGTCGCGGCGAAGGGAGCCAAATAATGGAACTCAAGGTCATCAACGACAAGGGCGTGGCGCAAAAGCCGGTCGACGCGTCCGAGACCCTGTTCGGGCGCGACTACAACGAGGCGCTCGTCCACCAGGTCGTGGTCGCGTACACCGCCAACGGCCGCCAGGGCACGCGCGCACAGAAGACGCGCGCCGAAGTGCGCCACTCCACAAAGAAGCCGTGGCGCCAGAAGGGCACCGGGCGCGCGCGCGCCGGCATGACGTCCTCGCCGCTGTGGCGTGGCGGCGGGCGCATCTTCCCGAACAAGGCCGACGAGAATTTCACGCAGAAGCTCAACCGCAAGATGTATCGCGCCGGCATGGCGTCGATCCTCTCGCAGCTGGTCCGCGAAGACCGCCTCTCGGTGATCGAGGCGTTCTCGATCGACCAGCCGAAGACCAAGGTCCTCGCCGGCAAGCTTCGCGACCTCGGCATGGACCACGTCCTGATCCTCACCGAGGCGGTCGACGACAACCTCTACCTGTCCGCGCGCAACCTTCCCAACGTGCTGGTGATGGAAGCGCGCCACGCGGATCCCGTGAGCCTCATGCGTTACGAGAAGGTCCTCGTCACCAAGGCGGCGGTCAAGCACCTCGAGGAGGCCCTGGCATGAACCAAGAAAGACTGATGAAGATCATCGTCGCTCCGGTGATCTCGGAGAAGGCGACGTTGGTGGGCGAGACCCGCAAGCAGGTCGTGTTCCAGGTGCTGCCCGACGCGACCAAGGCCGAGATCAAGGCCGCGGTGGAGCTGCTCTTCAAGGAGCAGAAGGTCCAGGTCGGCGCGGTGAACGTGCTGAACACCAAGGGCAAGGAGAAGCGCCACGGGCGCTTCGTCGGCCGGCGCAAGACCGTCAAGAAGGCGTACGTGAGCCTGATCGGCGACGCCGACATCAACTTCGTGGAAGGGGTGGCCTGACATGGCACTCGTCAAGACCAAGCCCACCTCGCCCGGCCGCCGGTCGATGGTGAAGGTGGTGAACGCCGACCTGCACAAGGGCGCGCCCTTCGCGCCGCTCGTGGAGGCGCTGCACAAACGCGCCGGGCGCAACCACCAGGGCAACATCACCACTCGCCACCAGGGCGGCGGGCACAAGCACCACTATCGCATCATCGATTTCCGCAGGAACGACAAGGACGGCATCCCCGCCAAGGTCGAGCGCCTGGAATACGACCCGAACAGGAGCGCCAATATCGCCCTCCTGCTCTACGCCGATGGCGAGCGCCGCTACATGATCGCGCCCAAGGGCCTCACGGTGGGGCAGAAGATCGAGGCCGGCTCCGAGGCCCCGATCAAATCCGGAAACGCGCTCCCGCTTCGCAACATCCCTGTCGGCACCACGGTGCACTGCGTGGAGATGCTGCCCGGCAAGGGCGCGCAGCTCGCCCGCGCCGCGGGCGCGGGAGTGCAGCTCCTCGCGCGCGAAGGCGAATATGCGCAGCTTCGCATGCGCTCGGGCGAGATCCGCCGCGTGCACGTGAACTGCCGCGCCACTATCGGCGAAGTGGGCAACGAAGAGCACAACCTGCGCCAGATCGGCAAGGCCGGCGCCAACCGCTGGCGCGGCATCCGCCCGACGGTGCGCGGCGAGACCATGAACCCGGTCGACCACCCGCTCGGCGGCCGCACCCGCGGCAACCGCCACCCGGTGTCGCCTTGGGGCCAGCCCGCCAAGGGCAAGAAGACACGCAGCAACAAGCGCACGCAGTCGATGATCGTGCGCAGCCGCCACAAGAAGGCTTAAGGGGTAAGCGATGGCACGTTCAATCAAGAAAGGCCCGTTCGTTGACGGGCACCTCATGAAGAAGGTGGAGACGGCCTCGGCCGCCAAGGACAAGCGCCCGATCAAGACCTGGTCGCGCCGCTCGACGATCCTCCCCGACTTCGTCGGCCTCACCATCGCCGTGCACAACGGGAAGCAGCACATCCCCGTGTACGTGACCGAGAACATGGTCGGACACAAGCTCGGCGAATTCGCGCTCACGCGCACCTTCAAGGGCCACTCGGCGGACAAGAAGGTCGCCGCGCCCTCCACGCCGGCCCCGGCCGGCGCGAAGAAGTAAGGAGAACGCGATGAACGTGAATGCGAAACTCTACGGCGTGCGCCTCTCGGCCCAGAAGGGCCGGCTCGTCGCCGACCTGGTGCGCGGCCAGCCGATCGGCAGCGCGCTCAACATCCTCACCTTCACCCCGAAGAAGGGCGCCCGCATCATCAAGAAGGTGCTGGAGAGCGCGATCGCCAACGCCGAGCACAACAACGGCGCCGACATCGACGAGTTGAAGATCACCAGCATCTATGTGGAGAAGGGCCCGGTGCTGAAGCGCTTCCAGGCGCGCGCCAAGGGTCGCGGCAACCGCATCGTGAAACCCACCTGCCACGTGTTCCTCACGGTCGGCGACGGGAAAAAGGACTAGCCATGGGACAGAAGATCAATCCGATCGGGTTTCGACTCTCGGTCAACCGCAACTGGTCCTCGAAGTGGTTCGCGAACACCAAGAACTTCCCGGGCATGCTCCTCGAGGACATCCGCGTCCGCGAGTACCTGACGAAGAAGCTCTCGCACGCGGCGGTCGGCAAGATCGTGATCGAGCGCCCGTCGAAGAACGCGCGCATCACCATCTACTCGGCGCGCCCGGGAGTGGTGATCGGCAAGAAGGGCGAGGACATCGAGGGCCTGCGCACCGCGCTGCAGAAGTTGATGGGCGTGCCGGTGCACGTGAACATCGAGGAGATTCGCAAGCCCGAGCTCGACGCGCAGCTGATCGCCGCCTCGATCACCAGCCAGCTCGAGAAGCGCGTCATGTTCCGCCGCGCCATGAAGCGCGCGATGCAGAACGCCATGCGCCTGGGCGCGCAGGGCATCAAGATCACCAGCGCGGGTCGCCTGAACGGCGCCGAGATCGCGCGCACCGAGTGGTACCGCGAAGGCCGCGTGCCGCTGCATACACTGCGCGCCGACATCGAATATGGCTTCTCGGAGGCCCGCACCACCTACGGCAAGATCGGCGTGCAGGTGCTCGTGTTCAAGGGCGAAGTGCTGGGCAAGGGCGAGCAGCCCGTGGCGCCCGCCGCGCCCGAGCCCGAGAAAAAACCGAGCAGGAAACCGGGAGTGAGAAATGCTGCAGCCAGCTAGAAGGAAATACCGCAAGGAGCAGAAGGGCCGCAACAAGGGTGTCGCCACGCGCGGCGCCAAGGTCTCCTTCGGCGAGTACGGCCTGAAGGCGATCGGCCGCGGCCGGCTCACGGCGCGCCAGATCGAGGCCGCGCGCCGCGCGATGACGCGCCACATCAAGCGCGGCGGGCGCGTTTGGATCCGCATCTTCCCGGACAAGCCGATCTCCAAGAAGCCGGCCGAGGTCCGCATGGGCAACGGCAAGGGCTCGCCCGAGTATTTCGTGGCCGAGATCGTGCCCGGCAAGGTGCTCTACGAAATGGATGGAATCGACGAGGTGACGGCGCGCGCGGCGTTCGCGCTTGCCGCGGCCAAGCTGCCCATCCGCACGGCGTTCGTGCAGCGTTCGATCGGCGGGTGACGGAGGACATATGAGCAAGAACGACGAGCTGCGCTCGAAGAGCGCGGAAGAGCTGAACAAGGAGCTTCTGGAGCTGCGCCGCGCGCAGTTCGGCCTGCGCATGCAGCTGGCTACCCAGAGCCTCACCAAGCATAGCGAGATCGAGCGACTGCGCAGGCAGATCGCGCGGGTCCATACGTTCATCAACCAGAAGGCGAAAGGGGACGCGAAATGAGCGAGCCCGCGAACAGCCCGACAAAGGCAAAAGACAAGAACCAGCGCCAGCTGACCGGCATGGTCGTGAGCGACAAGATGGACAAGACGGTCACCGTGGTGGTCGAGCGCCAGGTGATGCACCCGACCATCGGCAAGGTGGTGAAGCGCACCAAGAAATACCACGCCCACAACGAGGGCAACGACGCCAAGATGGGCGACCGCGTGGTGATCGAGGAGTGCCGCCCGATTTCCAAGACCAAGGCCTGGAAAGTGGCCAAGGTCGCCGAGCGCGCTCGTCCCGAGTAGTTCCGCGGGGCTGGCGTCCTTGGCTCGAAAAGTGCTATAATCGCGGTCTTTCGCTTGCGGCCCGGGCTTCGTGGCCGCAAGTCCAGTAGCAAGCCTGGGGGAGACCCCGGGGGCCGCCCGGCCGCCAGCAGAAGCCAAGCAGCAAACAAACGCCCGGGCCAACAGCGGTTGCTTTCAGACCCTCCCTGCCAGAGAAGCGCGGCAGGGGCACCCAAAACCAGTCGCACGGTCGTCCCGTCCGGGGCCATCGCGCGGCGGAAGACGGATCCAAGACTGTCCGGCTGGAGCATCCAGGCGGGTCAAGTTGGAGAGAGAACAATGATTCAGATGCAATCGATTCTCGACGTCGCCGACAATACCGGCGCGCGCTCGGTGATGTGTATCAAGGTGCTGGGCGGCTCGAAGCGCCGCTACGCCGGCATCGGCGACATCATCAAGGTCAGCATCAAGAGTGCTGCGCCGCGCGGCCGCGTGAAGAAAGGCGAGGTCTACAGCGCGGTGGTCGTGCGCACGGCGCACGGCGTGCGCCGCCCGGACGGCTCGGTGATCAAGTTCGACACCAACGCCGCAGTGCTGCTGAACCCCAAGCTCGAGCCGATCGGCACGCGCATCTTCGGGCCGGTGACGCGGGAACTCCGCACCGAGCGCTTCATGAAGATCGTGTCGCTCGCGCCGGAAGTTCTGTAGGAGCCGACATGAACAAGATCCGCAAGGGCGACACGGTGGTCGTCACTACCGGCAAGGAAAAGGGCAAGCGCGGTTCCGTGCTGCGCGTGTACGAGGCCGGCAAGGTCCTGGTCGAGGGCATCAATCGCGTGAAGAAGCACCAGCGCCCCAACCCGATGAAGAACCAGCAGGGCGGCATCATCGACAAGGAGATGCCGCTGCGCATCGCCAACGTGATGCTGGTGAACCCCGCCACCGGCAAGGGCGACCGCGTCGGATTCAAGTTCCTGGAAGCGCAGGGCGCCAACCCCGCCCGCAAGGTGCGCTTCTTCAAGTCCAACGGCGAAGTCGTGGACGTTTGAGGCGATAACCATGGCCAAAGAGAAAAGCGAGAAGGACACGAAGGGCGCCAAGGGCGGCAAGGACGCGAAGCAGGGCGGCAAGCCGCCGGCGCTCGACGCGAAGCCCGCCAAGGAAGCGAAGAAGCCCAAGGACGCGAAGCCGGCGAAGCCGGCCGAGAAGGAAGCCGCGCCGACGCAGCCCCCGCGCCTGCAGGTCCAGTACCGCGACGTGATCGTCCCGGCGCTGATGAAGCAGTTCGGCTACAAGACTTCGATGCAGGCCCCGCGCATCAAGAAGATCACGCTCAACATGGGCGTGGGCGAGGCGGTCGCCGACAAGAAGGTGCTCGAGCACGCTTCCGGCGACATGCAGAAGATCGCGGGCCAGAGGCCGGTCGTCACCAAGTCGAAAAAGTCGGTGGCGGCGTTCAAGATCCGCGACGGCTACCCGGTGGGCGTGATGGTGACGCTTCGCAACCGGCGCATGTACGAGTTCCTCGACCGCCTGGTCACGATCGCGCTGCCGCGCGTGCGCGACTTCCGCGGCATCGGCGCGCGCGCCTTCGACGGGCGCGGCAACTACAACATGGGCATCAAGGAACAGATCATCTTCCCGGAGATCGAGTACGACAAGATCGACGCGCTCCGGGGTTTGAACATCTCCATCACCACGAACGCGAAATCGGACGACGAGGCCAAGGCGCTTCTCGCCGCGTTCAAGTTCCCGTTCAGGACTGAGAGGGCTGCGTAATGGCCAAGCTTGCCGTCATCAACCGCCAGGCCAAGCGCGTGGCGACCGTCAAGAAGTTCGCCGAGAAGAGGAAGCAGCTTCTGTCGATCATCCAGGACTCGAAGGCGACCGACGACGCCAAGGAAGAGGCGCGCGCGAAGCTGCAATCGCTGCCGCGCAACGCCTCCCCCGTGAGGCTGCGCAACCGCTGCGCCATGACCGGACGCCCGCGCGGGACGTTCCGCAAGTTCGGTCTGGGGCGCAACAAGATCCGCGAGTTCGCCATGCGTGGCGAGATCCCGGGAATGATCAAGGCGAGCTGGTAGGAGCACATATATGAGCATGAGTGACCCCATCGCCGACATGCTGACGCGCATCCGCAACGCGCAAGCCACCGAGAAGGTGAGCGTCGTGATGCCGGCATCGAAGGTGAAGAGCGCGATCGCGCAGGTCCTGAAGGACGAGGGCTACATCGAGGACTTCGCCACGCGCGACCTCGACGGCAAGCCCTCGCTCGAGATCGGCCTCAAGTACTACGCCGGCAAGCCGGTGATCGAGAAGATCGAGCGCGTGTCGCGTCCCGGCCTTCGCATCTACAAGGGCCGCGAGGACATCCCGCCCGTGATGAACGGCCTGGGCATAGCCATCGTGTCCACCTCCCGCGGGGTGATGACCGACCGGCGAGCGCGCGAGACCGGCGTTGGCGGCGAAGTCCTCTGCATCGTGGTCTAAAGGAACGAGCGCCATGTCCCGAATCGCAAAGTATCCCGTCGTGATCCCCGACAAGGTCGAGGTCACCATCGGCACTGCCGAGCTCACCGTCAAGGGCCCGCTCGGCACGATCAAGCACTCGATCGGCTCGAACGTCGTGGTGAAGAAGGACGGAGACAAGGTCACCTTCGTCGCCGCCGATGAGAGCAAGCAATCCAACGCCATGTCCGGAACCATGCGCAACATCGTGGCCAACATGGTCCACGGCGTGAAGCAGGGCTTCGAGAAGAAGCTGACCCTAGTGGGCGTCGGCTACCGCGCCCAGGCGCAGGGCAACAAGGTGAACCTGTCGCTCGGCTTCTCGCACCCGGTGGTGCACGCGCTCCCCGAAGGCGTGACCGCGGCGACGCCGACGCAGACCGAGATCGTCATCAAGGGCGTCAATCGCCAGCAAGTCGGTCAGGTCGCCGCGGAGATCCGCGCGTACAAGCCGCCCGAGCCGTACAAGGGCAAGGGCGTGCGCTACACGGGCGAAGTGGTGACCCTCAAAGAAACCAAGAAGAAGTAGATGAGAGCGAGAGACTTGAACCAGCGGGGCGATCGTTCGAGCGGACGACAGGTCGCCGCTCAACTCCTCCAACGGTGGAGCTAAGGACATGGACAAAAAAGCATCCCGAAACCGCCGTGCCGCCAAGACGCGCGTGCGCATCACGCGGCAAAGCGCCGTGCGCCTTACCGTGCACCGCACCAACCTGCACATCTACGCGCAGGTGATCGACGCGACCGGCGGCAAGGTGCTCGCCTCGGCCTCGACGCTCGAGAAAGACGTGCGCGCTTCGCACCCCAACGGCGCCAAGAAGGAAGCAGCTGCCGAAGTGGGCAAGCGCATCGCCGAGAAGGCCAAGGCGGCCGGTGTCACCCAGGTGGCGTTCGACCGCGCCGGGTTCAGCTATCACGGCCGCGTGAAAGCGCTGGCGGAGGCGGCCCGCGAGGGCGGCCTCAAGTTCTAAGGACGACACATGGCTAGAAACGACCAGAGAAACCAGGGCTCCGACGAACGTAGCGACGGCCTGCGGGAGAAGATGATCTCGGTGAACCGCGTCACCAAGGTGGTGAAGGGCGGACGGATCCTCGGCTTCGCGGCGCTCACCGTGGTCGGCGACGGCGACGGCTCCATCGGCATGGGCAAGGGCAAGGCGCGTGAAGTGCCGGTCGCGGTCCAGAAGGCGATGGAGCAGGCGCGCCGCAACATGGTGAAGATCTCGCTGAAGAGCGGCACCATCCACCACGAGGTGCTCGGCCAGCACGGCGCCACGCGCGTGATGATGAAGCCCGCGCAGGAAGGCAACGGCATCAAGGCGGGCGGCGCCATGCGCGCGGTGTTCGAGGTGATGGGCGTCACCAACATCTCGGCCAAGTGCCACGGCTCAACCAATCCCTACAACGTCGTGCGCGCGACCCTCGACGGCCTGGTGCAGCAGCGCCGGCCTTCCGAGATCGCGGCCAAGCGCGGCAAGAAGGTCGAAGAGATCGCCGGCTAGAGGATTCGACAATGACCAAGCAGAAGAAGCCGGCCGACACCGGCAAGAAGATCAAGGTGACGCTCGTGAAGGGCCTGCGCGGGACACTGCACACGCATCGCGAGTCCGTGAAGGGCCTGGGCCTTCGCCACCGCCAACACAGCGTCACGGTACAGGACACTCCCGCCATCCGCGGGATGATCAACAAGGTGAGCTACCTGCTGAAGGTCGAGGACTGAGAGCATGGAACTGAACACGATCAAGCCCGCAGAGGGCTCCAAGAAGAACCGCCGCCGCGTCGGACGCGGCATCGGCTCGGGCCTGGGCAAGACCGCGGGACGCGGCCACAAGGGCCAGAAGTCGCGCGCCGGCGGCTACCACAAGGTCGGCTTCGAAGGTGGCCAGATGCCGCTGCAGCGCCGGCTTCCGAAGCGCGGCTTTCTCGCCGTGACGATCACCAAGGCGGCCGAGGTGCGGTCCGGTGACCTGCGCAAGGTCCCCGTCGAGACCATCGACATCGACTCCCTGGTGAAGGCCGGGCTCGTGCCGAACGGCACCAAGCGCGCCAAGATCATCCTCGCGGGCAAGGTCGAGAAGGCGTTCAAGATCTCCGGCCTGGGCGCCACCAAGGGCGCCAAGGCGGCCATCGAGAAGGCCGGCGGCAGCATTGCGGCGGTGGTAGTCGCGGAGCCGGTGCGCAAGCTCGTGGCGAAGAACAAGGCCGCGGCTCGGCCGGACGCTAAATAAGGACACGCATTGTCGGCTAATCCCCTCGCGACTCTCGGCAAGCTCGGCGACCTCAAGCGCCGGCTGTGGTTCTTGCTGGCCGCGCTCGTCGTCTATCGCATCGGCGCCCACATCCCGGTGCCTGGCATCGACCCGAGCAAGCTCGCCGAGCTCTTCCGTCAAAACAGCGGCGGCATCCTGGACATGTTCAACATGTTCTCGGGAGGGGCCCTGTCGCGCTTCACCATCTTCGCGCTCGGCATCATGCCGTACATCTCGGCCTCGATCATCATGCAGCTGATGACAGTGGTCTCGCCGCAGCTGGAAGCGCTCAAGAAGGAAGGCGAGTCGGGACGCCGCAAGATCACGCAGTACACGCGCTACGGCACGGTCGTGCTCGCCGCGTTCCAGGCGCTCGGCATCTCGATCGCGCTGGAAGCGCAGCCCGGACTGGTCGTCGACCCGGGCCTCGCGTTCCGCATCGTCACCGTGATCACGCTCATGACCGGCACCCTGTTCCTCATGTGGCTGGGCGAGCAGATCACCGAGCGCGGCATCGGCAACGGCATCTCGATGATCATCTTCGCCGGCATCGTCGCGGGCCTGCCCGCGGCCCTCGGTGGCAGCGCCGAGCTGGTGCGCACCGGCGCGATGTCGCCTTTCATCGCGCTCATCGTGTTCGCGCTCGTGGTGGGCGTCACGATCGTGGTGGTGTTCGTCGAGAAGGGCCAGCGGCGCATCCTGGTGAACTACGCCAAGCGCCAGGTCGGCAACCGCCTCTACGGCGGGCAGAGCTCCTTCCTGCCGCTCAAGCTCAACATGTCGGGCGTGATCCCGCCGATCTTCGCCTCTTCGATCATCCTTTTCCCGGCGACGCTCGCGTCGTGGTTCGGCGCCAACGAGCACATGGTGTGGCTGAAAGACGTCTCCGGCGCCCTCTCGCCCGGCAACGCGCTCTACATCATCATGTACGCCTCGGCGATCATCTTCTTCTGCTTCTTCTACACGGCGCTGGTCTTCAACTCCAAGGAGACCGCGGATAACCTGAAGAAGAGCGGCGCCTTCGTGCCCGGAATCCGTCCCGGCGACCAGACCGCCCGCTACATCGACCGCATCATCACCCGTCTCACGCTGATCGGCGCGATCTACATCACGCTGGTGTGCCTGCTGCCGGAATTCCTGCATACGCAGTACAACGTGCCGTTCTACTTCGGCGGCACGTCGCTGCTCATCACCGTGGTGGTGACCATGGATTTCATGGCGCAGCTGCAGGCCTACCTCATGTCGCACCAGTACGAGAGCCTGCTGAAGAAGGCGAACTTCAAGGGCGGCCCCGGGCTGGGCATCCGCTGATGGCGAAGGAAGAGACGATCCAGATGCAGGGGGAGATCGTGGAGACCCTCCCCAACGCGATGTTCAGGGTGAAGCTGGAAAACGGGCACATCGTCCTCGGGCACATCTCCGGAAAGATGCGGATGCACTACATCCGGATCCTTCCCGGCGACAAGGTGACCGTGGAGCTCACGCCCTACGATTTGACCAAGGCGCGGATCACGTTCCGCGCCAAGTAAGGAGAACGACAATGCGAGTGCAAGCTTCGGTCAAGAAAATCTGCCGCAAGTGCAAAATCGTGCGGCGCAAGCGCGTGGTGCGTGTGATCTGCACGGATCCGCGCCACAAGCAGCGCCAGGGCTGATAGACCCTTCGGCGACCCAGTAATCGAGGAAAACACATGGCCCGTATTGCAGGCATCAACATCCCGAACCACCAGCACGCGGCGATCGCATTGACCGCGATCTTCGGCATCGGACGCTCGCGCGCGCGCGACTTGTGCGACGCCGCCGGCATCAAGCAGTCCGCCAAGATCAAGGACCTCACCGACGCGGAGATGGACAAGCTGCGCGAGCAGGTGGGCAAGTTCACCGTCGAGGGCGACCTGCGCCGCGAGACGTCGATGAACATCAAGCGGCTCATGGATCTCGGCTGCTACCGCGGCGTGCGCCACAAGAAGGGCCTGCCCGTCCGCGGCCAGCGTACCCGCACCAACGCGCGCACCCGCAAGGGGCCGCGCAAGGCGGTCCGGCTCTCCAAAGCCGCGACGGTCTAACCCGATAGAACGGAAGGAAACCAACAATGGCCAAGGCACCCGCAGCTGCGCGCGCACGCAAGAAGGCGAAGAAGGTCGTCTCCGAGGGCATCGCGCACGTGCACGCTTCGTTCAACAACACGATCATCACGATCACCGATCGCCAGGGCAACGCGCTCTCGTGGGCCACCTCCGGCGCCGCCGGCTTCAAGGGCTCGCGCAAGTCGACTCCGTTCGCGGCCCAGGTCGCGGCGGAATCCGCCGGGCGCGCCGCCCAGGAGCACGGCGTGAAGAACCTCGAAGTGCGCATCAAGGGCCCCGGCCCGGGCCGCGAGTCGGCCGTGCGCGCGTTGAACGCGCTGGGACTCAAGATCATCTCGATCGCGGATGTGACGCCGGTTCCGCACAACGGCTGCCGTCCGCCCAAACGCCGCCGCATGTAAAGCGAGCCCCGCTCGTTTCGCGACTCGCAGGTATTGATTAGGAGAACACAGTGGCACGTTATCTCGGACCCAAATGCAAGCTCTCCCGCAGGGAAGGCACTGACCTTTTCCTGAAGAGCGCACGCCGCTCGCTCGACACCAAGTGCAAGCTCGATTCCCGCCCCGGCCAGCACGGCGCGAAATCGACGCGCATCTCGGAGTACGGCACGCAGCTGCGCGAGAAGCAGAAGATCCGCCGCATGTACGGCGTTCTCGAGCGCCAGTTCCGCACCTATTTCGACAAGGCGATCCAGAAGCGCGGCGCCACCGGCGAGAATCTCCTGCAGATGCTGGAGAGCCGCCTCGACAACGTGGTCTACCGCATGGGATTCGCCTCCACCCGCGCTGAAGCGCGCCAGATCGTCTCCCACAGGGCGATTCAGGTGAACGGCAAGCCGGTGAACATCCCGTCCTACCTGGTGAAGGCGACGGACACGGTCTCGGTTCGCGAGAAGTCGCGCGCGCAACTGCGCATCAAGGCTTCCCTCGATCTGGCTGCGCAGAACGGGTTTCCGAGCTGGGTCGAGGTCGATCCGACGAATTTCAAGGGCGTCTTCAAGGCCCTCCCCGACCGCTCCGAGTTCGCCAACGACGTGAACGAGCAGCTGGTCGTCGAACTTTATTCGAAGTAATCGAAGTAACGCGCGAGGGGTCGCTCCCCGAGCGCATCTGGCCGAGGTACCTGCGAATGCAAAGCAACGCCACGACTTTCCTGAAGCCCCGAATCATCGATGTCCAGAACCTTTCGCCCACGCACGCGAAGGTCGTCATGGAGCCGTTCGAGCGCGGCTATGGCCACACGCTCGGCAACGCGCTGCGCCGTATCCTGCTGTCCTCGATGCCCGGCTATGCCGCGACCGAAGTGAAGATCGCCGGCGTGCT
>JBBRQA010000095.1:0-13410 GCA_038227085.1 Burkholderiales bacterium
CGCCCGAGCTCGCCGTATCCGCGGAAGCCTTGTAGACGATCGCGCCCACGCCGCCGAAGTTGACGTAGCGATCGTCGGCGATGAGCTCGAGCGTGGGCGGCGTGATGTCGACCGCGAGAGCCTTCTCGAACACCGTCTCGTTGCCGCTGCCCCAATGCCACAGCGACGCATCTCGGGCGCGCACGCGCAGGATCGCCGGGCCTTCCTTGATGCCGGTCACCTTCGACAGCGCGACGTTGACCTTCTTCTCCGCGATCGCAGAGGCGTATTGCTCCGCCACCAGCGTCTGCTCCGCGCCGCCTTGCGAGATGGTCGCGGTCACCGCCTTCAAGCCGGTGCCGCTATCGGTGACGTTGATGTCGAAGGGCCCCATGCCGATGGTGTCGGCGTTGGTGGAAAGAATGACTTGCGGCGGTTCGGACTCGAACCGGGTGCGGAAAATAATACCGCCGGCGATCAACGCGCCGAGGAGGAGCACGAAAATGAAAAGGAACGCTTTCTTCAATTCTTCACCTTGGTTTGGGGGGATGGCGGGTCGCGAATGGCGTGAGATTCGCATCGAATTCCTCGATGAAGATCAACGAATCTTCCTGCTTTTATCGCGGGCTCCGAGCCCCCATTATGATGGCATCGGGACGCGGTGTCCCCGCATGATTCGGAGATCGTGATGACCGGTACCTCCAGGCTTCCAACGTACTTCGTTTCCCACGGCGGCGGCCCCTGGCCCTGGATGGACGGGCCCTTTCGCCAGCAGTTCGACAAGCTCCACGCCTCGCTGCAGGCGATCGCGCGAGACGTGGGCAGGCCCCGCGCGATCCTGGTGATCTCCGGGCACTGGGAAGAGGATCGCTTCACAGTTCAATCGTCGCCGGCGCCGGGGATGATCTACGACTATGGCGGCTTTCCGCCCGAGACGTACCAGATCCGCTACGCGTCTCCCGGCGCGCCCGCTGTCGCCCTGCGCGTGAAGGAGCTCCTCGGGAAAGCCGGCATCGTGGCGGCGCTCGATCCCGAACGCGGCTACGACCATGGGACCTACACGACGATGTACCCGATGTACCCCGACGCGGACGTGCCGGTGCTACAGCTTTCGCTCAAGCACGGATACGATCCGGAGGAGCACCTCGCGGTCGGAAGGGCGCTCGCGCCGTTGCGCGATGAGGGGGTTCTCATCGTGGGGAGCGGATATTCGTTCCACAACCTGCGCCTCTTCGGCCCTGCCGCGCGCGCGCCGTCCGATGCCTTCGACGGCTGGCTCGAGCAGGCGATGCGGGCGCCGCCCGCCGAGCGCTCGCAAGCCCTGCGAGACTGGTCGAAGGCTCCATCCGCGCGCATCGCGCATCCGCAGGAAGACCACCTCCTCCCGATGATGGTCGCGGTCGGCGCGGCGGAGTCGGAGCCGGCCGAGCGCGTGTACTACGAGCAAGGAGTGATGGGCGGCGTGACGTCGTCGAGCTATCGGCTGGGAGCTCTGGGCGGCGCATAGAGGCAAGCCTCCATTTTCGCTGTGCACCAGGGGCCACTCCTGGACGTTGTTTGACTTAGTCAAAGAAAATTGTCGGACCTAGTGAACGAGGTAAACGCGGCGGAGCTGGGTATTTTCCTTGAGCTCCTTCACCGGCCTTATACACCGGGGTGGTTCTATCCGACGAAGCGAACCAACCGGTCCTTGCCTTCCTGCTTGCCCGCGTACATCGCGGCATCGGCCGCCTTCAGCAGCGATGCGGCGTCGCTCGCATCCCCGGGCGCCAGCACGTAGCCCACGGTCGCGCTCACGTTGCACGTCTGCGCGCCGAGCGCGAAGGGCGCGCGGAACGCATCGAGGAGCTTCAACCCCAGCTCGCGGGCCAGCGCTTCGTTGGCGAGGCCATCGGCCATCACCACGAACTCGTCGCCGCCGAGGCGCGCCACCGCGTCGCGGGAGCGCACCGAGGCACGCAGGCGCTGCGCCACCACGCGCAGCAATTCGTCGCCGACATGGTGTCCGAACTGGTCGTTGACCGGCTTGAACGCATCGAGGTCGAGCACGTAGAGCGCGAGGACGCGCTCGGGCGTGGCGCGCCCGAGGGCCCCGACCAGCGCGTCGTCGAAGCCGCGCCGGTTGAGGAGGCCCGTCAACGGATCCGAGTGCGCCATGGAATGCAGCGTGTCGCGCTCGCGCACGGCGCGCTGCGCATCGCGGTGGCGCGTTGCCGAACGCAGCACGGCGATGCGCATGAAGATCAGCATGTCGAGCGTGGCGCCGAACTGGAACGAGTGCAGGGTCCAGAAATTCACGCCGATGCGCCCGCGCACGGTGCCGACCATGATGGCGCTCGCGACGAAGTAGCCCACCCACGCGGCCATGAACCAGGCGCCGACGCTGTCTCCGCGACGCGCCTTGGCGAGCGCCCCGGGCAGGCCCATCAGCGCTGGCGCAAGCCCCGTGGTGCTCATGATCACCGCCACCATGCGGATGTCGATGAGGTCGGCGCCGTAGGCGATGGTGGCGAGGGCGTGGAACCCCGCGACGGACCGCAGCCCGCGGCGCAGCCACTTGCTCAGGTCCCGGTGCAGGGCGTCCTCGACGAAGAGCGCGGTGGCCGCGGCCGCCATCAGCGACGTGACGCCGGCGAGGTGGCGCTCGGGCCACGGTTGGTTGGTCCACAGGTACATCTCGCCCACGCCGAAGAAATGCACCGAGAAGGTCACGCTGAAGAGGACCAGCAGCGCGTATTTCAAGTACAGGTTCTCGCGCAGGCTCAGCCATTGCGCGAGGCTGTAGAGGAGCAGCACGACGCCGAGGCAGGTGAGGGCTCCCTGCAACAGGTGCTCGTGGAGCGCGTGCGCGTGGAACGGCGCGAGGCGGCTCAGGCTCACCGGCAGGATCTTCGCGCCCGGCGTATCGACGCGCACCAGGATCTCCGCGGCGCCGCTCGCGGAGAACTCCAGGGGCACGGAGTGCGTGCGGCCCTGGAACGGACGCGCCGAGAACGGCTCGCCGTCGCCCAGCCGCACGTGGCGCGTCACCTTCCCGTCCGCCACCGAATACACGTCGACGTGATTGAGCAGCGCGTAGTCGAGGTCGAAGACCCATGTGCCCTCGCCTCCCGGCGTAACGGTGACGGGCACGCGCAGCCAGACGGGCACCTTGTCCAGGCCCAGCGTGGCGTAGGCGCCGGTCGGCACCACAAACCGCTCGCGCGCCGCGATCGCCTGCTCGACGCTGGTCGCGCCGCCCGGATCGTCGAGCACGCGCACCTGCGGCCACAGGTCGATGCGCTCGGCCTTCGCGTCGAGCACGACCTGCGCCTGCGCGCCATGCCCGGCCCACGCGACGAGGAAAGCGATCGAGGCCAGGAGCCGGATCAAGGTGCGCGATGCCCCAGCGCTTCCCACTCGCCCTGCGGGGTGACGCGGTCCTCGAGCTTGTTCATCCATCCCGACGCTTTCGAGTCCGTGCCCCAGCGCGCGATGAGCTGCCGGATGCCGGGCCGCAGCCTGTTCGGAACGGCGAGATCGCGCGTCTGGCTCATCAGCAGCACGCAGGTGAGACGGTAGCCGATCGCGCGCGTGATGAGGCGCGAGATCGAGAAATCCGCGAAGGCGAGGCGCGCGATCGCATCGACGCCGCGCGCGGCGCCCATGAGGGTAGCGAAGCATGCCTTCGAGATCCAGGAAACGCCTGCGTCGAGGCCGAGGTCGTGCGCGCTCTCGGGCTCGATCAAGAGCCGCGTGAGGAGCACCGGGAACGACTTGAAAGGGCCCGCGGGGATCGCCGTCTCCATCGCGCCCATCAGCGCGCCGCCCAGGTCGGGCCGCGGGTCGATGGCGCCGGTGCGCTTGACCAGATCGTCGCGGCCGCGCGCCTGCATGCGTGCGAAGAGCTTCCCCGCATCGTCCATGGTATCGACCATCAGCTCGCGCCGGATGCCGAGGAAGTGCCCGGCCACGTTCCACGCGTGCAGGTAGTCCTCCTCCTGCCCGCGACTGAACGCGATGCCGAGGCGGCGCATGCCCCGCAGGAATACATAGCTGAAGGTGAGCAGCGTGTAGGCGAGCTCCTCCTGGTTGTTGGGGAACGCGCACCTCGCCAGGTCCCAGCCGTGCACGTCGAGCGCGCGGCTCATGGAATCGGTGGGTAGGATCTTCGCAAGGGGCGGGATCGAGGCGCCCGCCTTCCTCGCCTCCTCGGGCGAGCCGCGCAGGATCAAGTTCCGCACCGTCGCATGGATGAGGCGCACCTTCAGGATCTGCGCGATGCCGCTGCCCGTGGGGAGCGTGAGCCCGCCCGTCATCATCACCGGGAAGATCATCGCGCCCGTGGTGCGGATGCGGTGCTGGGCGCGCTCCTCGAGCTGGCCGGTGGCGTGCAGCACGGTGGCGAGGTCGGGCACCACGTAGCACTCCGGCAGGCTCGCGCAGAAGAGCATCGTCACCGAGAGAGCGCCGTAGTCCATGAACATCGCCTCGGCGCGCGCGATGCGGTCCGGCTGGGCCCAGTCGGGGAGCGGGCGGGCGGCGGCGACGTAGGCCTGCAACGCCACGGCCATCCCGGGCGCGGGCTGTGCCGGGGTGGGGCGCCACGCCGCGACGCCGGCATTGTCCTGCCAGGTGCGGATCACCACGTTCAGGTCGTCGATGCGAGCCAGGCGCTCGGCCCCGGCCAACGTCCCGACGATCGCCGCGACGGTGTCGTCGGCGTGCGGGTCGGCGACCCACTGCATCTCGTCCAGGAAGGCGTCGGAGGGAAGGGGGCGATCGTTCTGGTTCTGGGCCACGGGCGCTAGTGTAACGGCGTTATCATGCCGACATGTCTCTCAAACGCCTCGCGTTATGCCTGCTGATCTTGCCTTGCCTCGCTCGGGCGGCCCCGGCCATCCCGGGCGACGTGACCGGCATGTGGTTCGATACGCGCCATCCGGGCTGGGGGCTGGGGCTGGTGCAGCAGAACGACGCGGCATTCGCCACGCTCTTCGTCTACGACGGCGTCGGCATGCCCGCGTGGTATGTGGCGAGCCGCCTGCAGGCCAACGGCGTGAACTTCGACCCGTGCGGCTCGATGCTCCTCACCGGGACCCTCTATCGCACGCAGTGGCCGTTCTTCGGCAATGCGACCAATCCTCCGGGGAACGTGCAGGTCCAGTCGGTGGGAACGATCACGGTGACCGTCGTGACGGCGCCGACCGCAAGCTGCGATCACAACAGCGCGACGGTCCAGTATTCGCTCGATGGCGCGCAAAGCAACGTGCAGGTCACCCGGCTTTCGTGGTCGAGCAACCAGTCACGGCTCTACGGGCAGTTCGCGGGCGGTCTCTCGTTCGCGGCGCCCACGCCCGGCTCCGCGTGCGCGGAGTTGAATGTGTCATCTTTCCTGCCCGCCGCCGGACGCCAACTCTTCTTCAACGGATCGGCGGACGAGGCCAATCCGGCCGGGGTGCGCCTCCTATGGGGTACGGGCATCGACACCGCATGCGAGATCCGCGGCGCGTACTCGCAGGGTGGGCAGCTCGGCGCGGTCACGGGGGCCTTCTCCTGCGGCCCCATCGGGTCGTCGCTCACGTCGATCGGCACGATCCGCCTCTCCAGCCTTTCCATCGGCGACTCCGGTTTCGTCGGCGACGTGGCGCTGGACATCAACTCCTGCCATTACGCGGGCACGCTCAGCGGCGCGCGAAGATAAGTCGTACCTGACACCACTTCATTTCAGGAGAGCTGCCGTGGCTGGCTGCGGCGGATCAGGCTGACGGCGATCGGCACGGTGCTGAGTGCGCCCAGCGCGAGCAGCGTCCATCCCACCGTCTTGCGCGTCTCGGGCGCCATGAAACCGGCGAGCAGCAGGCCGACGCCCGCGCCGGCCATGCCGCGCGTGCCGGCGACGAACGCCAGCTCATGAAGGGGAAGGTCGACGTGTCGCATGGTGATGTCCTTCGCTCGGTGATTCGGGTACTTAGGACCGCCAGGAGCGACGCGGGGTTCCAGCAGAAAAATGGCACGACCGGCGACAGGTCTGAGCGCCGCCTGAGCTAGAAATGATGCGATAGCTGCTCACGATCGACTTAGCGGCACGCTGTCGCGGGGGCGGCGAAACTCTCCCGGGTGATGGGCTTGGACTGCGAGATTCCATCGACCGTATAGGAGAAGACGGCGCGGCTGGGCGCCGCGAATGTCAGCGTCGCGCTGCCTACTGCCGTCGCCGAGACTCGCGAAGCATCCCACGCCTGCGAGCGATAGCTGGTGCCCGTGGTGCGGTAAAGCGTCGCGGAGTACCTGCCCTCGCCATCCTTGGTGAAGGTCCCGACGTACCACATCGCGCGCCCGCTGGTGCCGTAGGTGAACCACGTGACGAAGAGCACGTCACCCTCGTGCGCGATGTTCATTCCCCATCCCGATTCGGAGCCCGGGGGATCGGCCCACCACAAGTCCTGGTAGTTGGCGCCCGGGGCGAGGCCCAGCCTGCACTCGGGCAAGGGTCCGTAGGCCTGGCGTACCAGAGTCTTGTTGATCGTTTGTCCGCTATTGGCCAGGCCGACCGCGAGACGGCCGGTGTCCGCACCCGTCAATTCGATGAATCCGGTGCCGACTATCGTCGCGTTGACCAGCGTGGATGGGAACGGCAGCGTGCTGAAGGCCGGACCGGTGGTTCGATAGACGCTGCCCAGATAGATATTGCGCTCGATGTTGCGCAACCTCGGCATCACGAACCACGCCGGCGTTCCATCATCGTCGTAGGTGAACCACGTGAGGAAAATGATCTCGCCCTGGTGCGTCATGTTGAGGCCCCAGCCCGATTCGGAGCCGGCCGGCGACGCCCACCAAAGCCCTTGCGCATTCAGGGGATCGAGGCGCTGATCCCCGTACTTCGCGAGGTACACGCCGCTGCCCCAGTCGAAATCGCCGAGCACGATCACGCCATCGCGAGCCGGGACGGCGGCATGGGCTCGATCGAAGCTGAAGTGCACATGGCTGCTCACCCCATACGACCAGAGAAGCGCGCCATCCGCACCCGCATACTTGAGGGTACGGATGTCGCTGTTCGGATAGAGGCTGTCGCTCACGTTCACCGTGGCGACGACCACGACGTCGCCCGCCGAGTCGAATGCGACGTGTGCCCCGTAGTCCTGTTGGGACCTTGGGCCATCGTAAGTCGCGCTCCATTGCGTGGCTCCGTCGGTGCCTCGATACCTGGCGGTGAAGACATCGCCGTTCAGCGTGCCCGCGATCGCGACGTCGCCCTGCGCATTGACGGCGACGGAGTAGCCGCTGTCTTCGCCTGGTGTCGTGTGAACCCGTTCCCATCTCAGGGCACCGTCGCTCGCCGCGAATTTCATGGTGACGACCGAGTCGATGTGTCCCGAGCTCTCGAAGGGCACCGCTCCGGTGGCCACCACGTTTCCCGATGCGTCCACGGCGATCGCATAGGGGCGCGAATTGGGTTCATCGCGCACGCGTCGCCAAAGGACCGACCCGTCCGAAGCGGCGAATTTCGTAACCGACCACACGGCGCTGTTGTTCGTGCCCATGCGTCCCGAGACGAATACGTCGCCGTGGGAGTCGGTGTCAAGCGCATAGGCGGAATATCCGGCCTCGACGCTCCACAGACGGGCTCCGGCCGCAGACAGCTTTACCAGGGACGCGCCCGCGTTGGAGGTGAGCACCGCCAGCACATTGCCAGCCTTGTCGATGGTGATGCCCGAGCCTTGCAAGCCGTCCGGCGAAAGGCGCTCCCACAGGAGCGATCCGTCGGTGCCGGCGTACTTCGCGATCCTCGAGGCCGCGACGGCACCGGATCCGCTCGTCCCGGTGGTGACCAGGTTTCCCTGCGCATCGAGCGCCATGCCGTAGTCGATCAAGCCACAGCGCTTGACGCGCCATACGGTGTGCCCATCGACGCCGGAAACCTTGAGGAGCGCGCTGCAATCGTCGTGACCGGCTCCCTCCTCGTAGGACGCGACGAGCACGTCGCCGGTGGCATCGAGGGATGCCGAAACGATACCTCCGAAGGAGACATCGTTCTCGCCGTGCAGCTGCGTTTCCCAGAGTATGTTCGGCACGTATGCCATGGCAGGAGCAATCCAGCACGACGAGCCGAAAAGAAGACCAACCAACCACCGGGCACTCGCCGACATCGCCACTCCGACCGATTCGATTGAGGAATTGATTATCCCTGAGACGGGGCTGGCGCGCGCGATGGAAGCCCGCGAATCAGCCGTGAAATGGGGGTGGAAGGCGGCGGAGTATGATCCCCGCACCCCGATGATCCCCCCGCGCGTCATCCCACCGGCACGGCGCCTCGGACGCTTCGCGTTCCTGTCGTCCTTCGTCCGCAATCCCCTCGAGGTGCTGCCCCAGGCGGTCTACGAGGAGGACGCGGTCGTGCTCGGCAGCGAGAAGTCCCCGCGCCTCTGGATCACTTCGCCCGCGCTCATCAAGGGCGTGCTCCTCGACGAGCGCGACAAGTTCCGCAAGCTCACGCAGATTCGCCTCCTCGGGCCGCTCCTCGGCAAGGGGATCCTCACCAGCGAGGCCGCCGACTGGAAGTGGCAGCGACAGGCCGCCGCGCCGATGTTCCGCCCGCAGGACCTCACGGGCTTCGTGCCGACCTTCGTGCGCGCGGCCGAGGTCACGGTCGCGAGATGGGCAACGCAGCCCGCGGGATCGGTACAGTCGATCGAGGAGGACATGGGCCGCGCGACGCTCGACGTGATCGCCACCACGCTCCTGCCTTCGGGCGACGAGTCGTTCGCGCGCGAGGTGCAGGATGCGATCGGCGAGATGCAGCGTTTCGGCGCGTGGGGAATCCTCTTCGTGTCGATGAACGTGCCGCGCTGGATCCCGCGCCCGGGCATGCTCGCCGGGAAGCGCGCGGTGAAGGCGTTGCGCTCGGCGGTCGGCGCCGTCGTTCGCACGCAGCGCGAGAAACCTGATCCCCCCGACGACCTGATGCGGCGCCTGATCGCCGCGCGCGATCCCGAGACCGGCCGCGCGATGGACGACGAGCAGCTCGTCGACAACCTGCTCACGTTCTACCTCGCGGGGCACGACACCACCGCGAAGGCGCTCACCTGGACGCTCTACCTTCTCGCGTGCTCGCCGGAATGGACCGCGAAGCTGGACGGCGAAATCGAGAGCGTCACCGGGGGAGGCCCGGTGCGCGGCGAGCACATCGACAAGCTCGTCCTCGTGCAGCAGGTGCTGCGCGAATCGATGCGCCTCTATCCGCCGGTGCCGATGATGAGCCGCCAGGCGGTAGGCGACGCGACCATCGCGGGGCGGGAGATCCGCGCCGGCACCTCGATCCTGATGCCGATCTACGCGATCCACCGGCACGCGAAGCGTTGGGAGCGGCCCGACGAGTTCGATCCCACGCGCTTCGAGGCCGCGCGAGAAATCCCTCGCTACCAGTACATCCCGTTCGGCGCGGGTCCGCGAGTGTGCATCGGCATGCCCTTCGCGATGATCGAGGCGACTGCGATGCTCGTCACCTTCCTTCAGCGCGCGCGCTTCGCACCGGTCGAAGGCCATGTGCCGACGCCGGTCGCGCGCGTCACGCTGATCCCGCGGGGCGGGATGCCGCTCACGGTCTCGATCAAGCCGGGGCGTCGGGGATAGTCCATTCGCACTACTTTCCCTCGCGGTCAGGTCAAAACCCCTCGGTAGAGTGAATCCATCGAATTGCTGGAGCCGTCATGGGCCGGGGTCGCAAGGGGGTGCTGGGAGCGGCGTTAGTTATGTTGGCCTTCGCCGCGAACGCGCGTGAGGCGAACGGCTGGACGCTCGTCGACCTCGGCACGCTTGGCGGCCCCGGCAGCTACGGTGCGGCGGTGAGCGATAGCGGGCTCGTGGTCGGGTGCGCCGACGTGGACTCCGCCCATGCTCACGCGTTCCTCGACCATGCAGGCGCCATGCGCGATCTCGGCCCCGGCTGCGCACTGGCGGTGAACGACGCGGGCCTCGCCGCCGGCCGCGGCGCCACGGGCGAGCTTGTAACGTGGCAGGACTCGACGGTAACCCCACTCGGCGTGAAGGGCACTGTCGGCGCCGTCAACGATGCCGGCATCGTGGTGGGCTCTTCAACGCAAGGCGCGGGCACGCGCGCCTTCAAGTATTTCAACGGTAGGCTGACGGTGCTCGCTGGCGAGACAGCGGCCGCGATCAACTCGCGCGGCATCATCGCCGGAACCGCCAATGGCCACGCGGTTCTCTACTTGGGCGACACGATCCGCGATCTGGGCACGCTCGGCGGAGGTCGCAGCGATGCGCGCGGCTTGAACGATCGCGGGGACCTGGTAGGCATGTCCACGGACGCAAACGGCCAGCCGATTTCGTTTCTATTCGATGGCGCGATGAGCGCATTGCCCGCGCCGGGCTACTCGTACGCGGTCGCCATCAACGAACGCGGCCAGGTGGTGGGGAGCGCCGAGGGGGCGTACGGTTACCTGTTGGATGGCGGCGCCTACACGCGAATCGATACTTTGCCGGACGTCGCGGCCAAGGGATGGCGCCACCTCGAGCCCACCGGCATCAACGCTCAGGGTTGGATCGTGGGCACGGGCACCAATGCCGACGGCGACCTGCGCGCATTCCTCCTCGTCCCGGCCACCGAGAGAGTCGCCATGCGCACGGCGGCGAGCCCGTGCGGCGTCAGTAGTGTGTGTAGAAGCGCTTCAATGCCGCGTTGAACGCCCCGGACTGCTCGAGGTTCGACAGGTGGCCGGCATCGGGAATCACCACCAGCTCCGAGTGCGGCAGGTTCTGATCGAGTGCCTGCGCCATGGCGGGCGGCATCGCGATGTCGTCGGCGCCGACCATCACCATGCACGGCACCGTGATCTCCTTCAGGCGATGCGTCACGTCGATCTCGGGAATCGCGGCTGAGCATCCGATGTAGCCGTCGGCGGGCGTGTCGCGGATCCAGCGCGCGACCTTGTCCATCAGCTTCGGGCTCTTCGCGCGAAACGACTCCTTGAACCAGCGCGCGAGCGTGGGCTCGACCATCGTTTCCATGCCGCCCGCCTTCACCTTCGCCACGCGTTCCTTGAAGGCGATGCCGCCCTCCGCGGAAATCCGGCTCGTGGTGTCCGCGAGCACCATTGTCTCGAAGATCCCGGGATACTTCAGCGCGGTGGCGAGCCCGTACACGCCGCCCATGGAAAGGCCGATCCAGTGGGAGCGCTCGATCCCCAGGTGATCGAAGAGCCCCTTCACGTCGTCGGCGATCATGTCGAGCGTGTAGGGGATGGCCGGCGCCGAGCTCTCACCGTGCCCGCGCGTGTCGTATGCGAGCACGGTGAAGTATTTCGAGAGATGCTTTACTTCCTCATCCCACATCTCGAGGCGGCATGCGAGCGAATGCGACAGCGTGGCCCATGGTCCGCTGCCAGACACCATGTAACGCACGTCGATGCCGTTGACGTGCGCGATCGGCATGCGCGTCGCCCCTATCTCCCCGCGCCGTCGACCACGCGCAGCAGGCGCTCCACCTGGCGCTTCATTTCCTCGACCTCGCCCTCGAGAGCGGTGATCTTGCGCTGCTGCTTCTGGTATTCGTTCAGCAGCATCGGCGGCAGGAACTGATACATGACTGTCTCGACACGCCCGTCGGCGGAATGCGCGATGAGCCCGGGGTAGACCTCCGCCACTTCTTCGGCGATGAGGCCATATTGCAGCGTGCGTCCCGCGGGATCGTGGTCCGTCTTGTAATGGAACGTGACCGGCCGCAGCTTCATCAAGTCCCGGCTCGCGGCATCGATGTCCGCGATGTCGTCCTTGAAGCGGCGTGAAGAGCTGACGGTCCCGAGCTGGCCGTTGGCGTCGATGAGGACCGCGATTCCCGTGGCGCTCAAGGTCGTCACCCCGCGGATGCCGGAGATGAAAGTCGCGGCCTGGCTTCCGTCCCCAATGCGAATCGTGTTCGTTTCCGCCGCGTTGCCCTGGTGGCCGATATGGATATTGGAGTTTCCGGTGGTGAGGTTGGCGCCCGCATTGGCACCGATAGCGATGTTGCTGGTGCCGGTGTTCGAAAAGAGCGCGCGGGCCCCGACCGCGGTATTGCTCCCGCCGCTGGTGTTGAAGACGAGCGAGTTGTACCCGGTAGCGGTATTGCTCGAGCCGTTCACGTTGCTTTGCAACGCGTTCATTCCGGTCCCGGTATTGAAGTTTCCGGTGGTGTTCGCGCTGAGCGATTGGGAGCCCGTGGCGGTATTCAGTGCTCCGGTCGTGTTGGAGCCCAGGGTTGAGTAGCCGGTCCCGGTGTTGGCGATGCCCGTCGTGACAGAGCCGAGCGAGCCATAGCCCAGGCCCGTGTTAAAACCGCCCGTCATGGTGAAATTGCCGGCAAACTCGCCGAGGAAAGTGTCTTGGGAGCCAAAGTTATGCATGAAGGAGTTGCCTCCCTTCATGATGTTCCCCGCGGTTGGCGTCGAGGGGTTCGCAAGCAGCGTGAGATTGCCGCTGAGTGACGGCGAGCCCGTCCACGTCGGCGCGCTGGCGTTGTTGCCCGTGAGCACCTGCCCCGTCCCGCCAACTGTTGTTGCCACGGCGCCCGTGTTCTGCCCATAAAGGACGCCGTTGAGCGGAAGGGATCCCAAGCCCGTGCCGCCGTTCCCGACTGCTACTGTCCCGGTGAGGCTGATGTTCGGCGCGGCGCCACCGCTGGAGGCGAGGGGAAGCGACGCCGTCACCGCGGTGACCGTGCCGCCGGAGTTTGCGTCCGCCGCGCACGCCCACGCGCTGCCGCTCCACTTCGCGATCTGGTTCGTCGCGCATGCGACCGTCGGCAACAGGTTTGTCGCCGCGAGGCCGATGGTGCCCGAGGCGGTGATCGTCCCACCGGTGAGGCCCGTGCCCGCGGTGATGCTCGTCACCGTTCCCTCTGCGCTCTCCGCGGCAAAGTAGCCGACGACGTCGATGATCACGTCCGTCGTGGCGCTGGTGAACGCCGCCGCCGCGACCGTTCCGACCAGGTCGCTTGGTATGAGGACGAAGGACGTCTGAACGTATCCCGGCTGATACCACTGGCTCACGCTGGTGGTTCCGGGATTGGGGGCGCCCTGCGGGTAGAAGGTGATATATCCGGCACCAACCTGCGACACCGTGGAGACCGCCGCCATGATCACGGCGATCTGGCCGGGACCGGCGAGCGCGTCGAGTCCGCAGCTGGTCGCCGAGCCGCCTTGCGCGCCGGGTCCGCTCGCGTAGCCGCCGCCCCCCGTGGAGTAGGGACCGATCTTCACGCTATTGGACGATCCCGCGGCCCAGCTCCCGAGACCGCCCTGCGAAGGGCGCGTGTCGAGGATCCGGCAGGTGGTGACGGCAGTGAACACCATGCCCGCATATGCGGAGGGGGAAGTAGCCGGGCTTGTCTTTGCGGCGTTATGCGCGCCCGCCATCATGATGTCGCCCGGCCGATTCGCCATGAGGACATCGAGC
>JBBRQA010000096.1:0-13186 GCA_038227085.1 Burkholderiales bacterium
AGATGGTGATGCCGGGAGACAACATCAAGATGACGGTGACGTTGATCGCGCCGATCGCCATGGAAGAGGGACTGCGCTTCGCGATCCGCGAAGGCGGCAGGACCGTCGGCGCCGGCGTCGTCTCCAAGATCCTCGAGTAGTGGGGCAGTAGGCCAGTAGCTCAATTGGCAGAGCGGCGGTCTCCAAAACCGCAGGTTGGGGGTTCGAGACCCTCCTGGCCTGCCACCAGTAAAGCGGGCGAAGGAAAGCATGTTGGCTGAACGAATCAAGATCGCAATCGCGGCGCTGATCGCCGTAGGGGGCCTGGTCGCCTTCTACGCGCTCCTCGACAAGCAGCCCACCGTGGTGAGGCTGGCCATCCTGCTCGGCGCTTTCGCCGTGGCGGCGGCGGTCCTGTACTTCACCGAGGCGGGCCGCACGTTCCTCGCGTTCGCGCGGGAATCGTGGGAGGAAGCCAAGCGCGTGGTGTGGCCGACCCGCAAGGAGACGCTGCAGACCACGGGTGTCGTGTTCGCGTTCGTGTTCGTGATGGCGATCTTCCTGTGGGGCGTTGATGCGACGCTGCTGTGGATCACGCAAAAACTGCTCGGGACGGGAGGCTGATGATGTCGATGCGCTGGTACGTGGTGCATGCCTATTCCGGCCAGGAAAAGAGTATCCAGGCGGCTCTGGTCGACCGTATCAAGCGCTCGGGCATGGCCGACAAGTTCGGCGAGGTGCTGGTACCCACCGAGGAAGTGGTGGAGATGAAGCAGGGCGCGAAGGCGATCAGCGAGCGACGCTTCTTCCCCGGCTACATCCTGGTGCAGATGGATATGACGGACGAGACCTGGCACCTGGTGAAGAGCACGCCGAAAGTCACCGGCTTCATCGGCGGCTCGGCGATGCGTCCGACGCCGATCTCGGATAAGGAGGTCGCCAACATCCTGCACCAGGTGCAGGAGGGCGTGGAGAAGCCCAAGCCCAAGGTGCTGTTCGAGGTGGGCGAAAGCGTGCGCGTGACGGAGGGCCCGTTCACCGACTTCAACGGCAACGTCGAAGAGGTGAACTACGAGAAGAGCAAGATCCGCGTCTCGGTGCTGATTTTCGGCCGCGCGACGCCGGTGGAGCTCGATTTCGGGCAGGTGGAGAAGGCTTAGCAACCAACCGGGGAGGATGCCGCGAGGCGTCCGCTTGAACCCACAGGAGAAGTCTCGTGGCAAAGAAGATCGTCGGATTCATCAAGCTTCAGGTACCGGCGGGCAAGGCGAATCCCTCGCCGCCCATCGGGCCCGCGCTCGGTCAGCGCGGCCTGAACATCATGGAATTCTGCAAGGCGTTCAACGCGCAGACGCAGAAGCTCGAGCCGGGCCTGATGCTGCCCGTGGTGATCACCGCGTACGCGGACAAGAGCTTCACGTTCATCATGAAGTCGCCGCCCGCCTCGGTGCTGATCAGGAAGGCGCTGAAGATCGAAAAGGGCAGCAAGACGCCGCACACCGACAAGGTCGGCAAGCTCACGCGCGCCCAGGCCGAGGAGATCGCCAAGACCAAGCGTCCCGACCTCACCGCCGCCGACATGGATGCCGCTGTGCGCACCATCGCGGGCAGCGCCCGCAGCATGGGCGTCGAAGTGGAGGGCTTCTAACATGGCCGCCTCCAAGCGCGCGAAGAAGATCAACGACCTCGTCGACCGCAGCAAGGCCTATGAGCTGAAGCAGGCCCTCGACCTGGTGAAGAAGACCGCCACTGCGAAGTTCGACGAGTCCGTCGACGTCGCCGTGAACCTCGGCATCGACGCGAAGAAGTCGGACCAGGTGGTCCGCGGCTCGGTCGTGCTGCCGCGCGGTACCGGCAAGACGGTGCGCGTCGCCGTGTTCGCGCAGGGCGCCAACGCCGAGAAGGCCAAGGCCGCGGGCGCCGACATCGTCGGCTTCGACGACCTCGCCGAGAAGGTGAAGGGCGGATTCATGGATTTCGACGTGGTGATCGCCACGCCCGACGCGATGAAAGTCGTCGGCCCGCTGGGACAGGTGCTCGGCCCGCGCGGGCTGATGCCCAACCCGAAGGTCGGCACGGTGACCGCCAACGTCGAGGAAGCGGTGAAGAACGCCAAGGGCGGCCAGGTCCAGTACCGCGCCGACAAGGCGGGCATCGTGCAGTGCACGATCGGCCGCGCCTCGTTCGAGGTCGACGCCCTCGCCGAGAACCTCGAGGCGTTGATCGCCGCCATCAACAAGGCGAAGCCCGCCTCCACCAAGGGGATCTACCTGAAGAAGGTGTCGATCTCCAGCACGATGGGCGTGGGCATTCGCATCGACCAGAGCAGCGTGGCCGGCGGGCAGGTGCCGGCGATGCAGTAACGAATTGGGTCTGCGTTCGCGCTGCAAGGCGAACGCAGGTTATCCAAGACCGTCGGCGTTCCGCGAGGGACTCAATCGAGGGAGACCATCCCCGAAGCCAACGCAGATGGCGGCACCCATGGAATTCTCGTGATTCAAGGCGGGGCTCCAGCAGTGGTCGCTATGTACAAAGGAGATAGACCTTGAGTCTGAATCTGGAAGGTAAGAAGGAAGTCGTGGCGGAAGTGTCCGAGCGCCTGAAGAAGGCGCAGACGGTCGTGCTGGCGGAGTATCGCGGCATCTCCGTGGAGGACATCACCGTCCTGCGTTCGCAAGCGCGCGCTTCCGGCGTCTACCTTCGCGTGCTGAAGAACACCCTCGCGCGCCGCGCGGTCCAGGGAACGCCGTTCGAGAAGCTGGGCGACCAAATGGTCGGCCCGCTCGCCTACGGCATTTCCGACGACCCGGTGGCTGCCGCGAAGGTGCTCCACGCCTACGCGAAGGGCAACGAAAAGCTCGTCATCAAGGGCGGCATGATGCCCAACTATTTGATGACGGCCAAGGAAATCGCGGCCCTGGCCACCTTGCCCAGCAGGAACGAGCTGTTGTCGAAGCTCATGGGCACGATGCAGGCGCCGGTGACCAAGTTCGTCCAGACGCTGAACGAGGTGCCGGGCAAGTTCGTCCGTACCCTCGCCGCCGTGCGCGACCAGAAGGAAAAGGCCGCAGCCTGATCCCTCACGACCCCATTTAAATCACTTATCAGGAGCCCCATATCATGGCAGTAGCCAAGCAGGAAATCCTCGACGCGATCGGGAGCATGACCGTCCTCGAGCTCTCGCAGCTCATCAAGGACATGGAAGAGAAGTTCGGCGTCTCCGCCGCCGCCGCAGTCTCCGCCGCCGCCCCCGCGGCCGGTGGCGCTGCCGCTGCCGCGGTCGAAGAAAAGACGGAATTCACCGTGATCCTCGCCGCAGCCGGCGAGAACAAGGTGAACACCATCAAGGCGGTGCGCGAGGTGACGAGCCTGGGCCTGAAGGAGGCGAAGGATCTCGTCGACGGCGCGCCGAAGCCCGTCAAGGAAGGCACCACCAAGGCCGACGCGGAAGCCATCAAGAAGAAGCTCGAAGAAGCCGGCGCGAAAGTAGAGATCAAGTAAGAGAACAAAGCCAAGCCTCCTCGGGGGCTTGTCTTTGTCCTTTGAAGCGACTGCAAGGGACGGGTTTGGCCGGGCCATGCGTTCCAGCATGGCTGTCCGCCAGCGGCTCGTAGTGGCGAGCCACCAGGCCATCAGTGCCAGTCGGGTGCAATGCGGCCCATGGAGTCCCATGGCCGTGATTTCGGAGCCCCCATGACCTACTCGTTCACCGAGAAGAAGCGCATCCGCAAGAGCTTCGCGAAGCGCGCGGCCGTCCTCGACGTGCCCTTCCTCCTTGCCACGCAGATCAACTCGTACGCCGAGTTCCTGCAATCCGAAGTCCCCGGCGACACGCGCCGCGAGATGGGCCTGCAGTCGGCGTTCACCTCGGTCTTCCCGATCTCCAGCCACTCGGGCAACGCCCGCCTGGAGTTCGTGAGCTACTCGCTCGGCGAGCCCCCGTTCGACGTGGTCGAGTGCCAGCAGCGCGGCCTGACTTTCGCCAGCCCGCTGCGCGCGAAAGTGCGCCTCACCATCATGGATCGCGAGGCCTCCAAGCCCACGGTGAAGGAAGTGAAGGAGCAGGAGGTCTACATGGGCGAGATCCCGCTCATGACCCGCAACGGCTCCTTCATCATCAACGGCACCGAGCGCGTGATCGTCTCGCAGTTGCACCGCTCGCCGGGCGTGTTCTTCGAGCACGACCGCGGCAAGACGCACTCGTCCGGCAAGCTCCTGTTCTCGGCGCGCGTGATCCCCTATCGCGGCTCGTGGCTCGACTTCGAGTTCGATCCGAAGGATTACCTGTACTTCCGCGTCGACCGCCGCCGCAAGATGCCGGTCACGATTCTGCTCAAGGCGCTCGGCTACAACTCCGAGCAGATCCTCGAGCATTTCTTCTCGTTCGACACCTTCCACATCACCAAGAAGGGCATCGAGTTCGAGTTCGTGCCCGAGCGGCTGCGTGGTGAGATCGCCAAGTTCGACATCGTCACGAAGGCCGGCAAGGTCATCGTGCAGAAGGACAAGCGCATCACGGTCAAGCACATCCGCGAGATGGAAGCCGCGGGCATGAAGAAGCTCACCGTCGAGCCCGACTTCATGCTCGGCCGCACCCTCGCCAAAGGCGTCGTCAACAAGGAGACCGGCGAAGTCGTCGCCAACGCCAACGAGGAGATCACCGAAGTCGTGATGAAGAAGCTCCTCGACGCGGGCGTGGAGGAGCTGAAGACGCTCTACACCAACGACCTCGACCAGGGCCCCTACATCTCGCAGACGCTGCGCGTGGACGAGTCCACCGATGCGCTGAACGCGCAGGTCGCCATTTACCGCATGATGCGCCCCGGCGAGCCGCCCACCGAGGACGCGGTCAAGACCCTCTTCGCAGGGATCTTCTTCAACGAGGACCGCTACGACCTGTCCGACGTCGGCCGCATGAAGTTCAACCGCCGCGTGGGCCGCGACGAGCTCACCGGCAAGATGACGCTGTCCAACGACGACATCGTCGCGGTGATCAAGATCCTGGTCGAGCTGCGCAACGGCCGCGGCGAGATCGACGACATCGACCACCTCGGCAACCGCCGCGTGCGTTCCGTGGGCGAGCTCGCGGAAAACCAGTTTCGTTCGGGGCTGGTGCGCGTCGAGCGCGCGGTGCGCGAGCGGCTTTCCCAGGCGGAAAGCGAGAACCTGATGCCGCACGACCTGATCAACGCGAAGCCCGTGTCCGCGGCGATCAAGGAGTTCTTCGGCTCGTCCCAGCTTTCGCAGTTCATGGACCAGACCAACCCGCTCTCCGAGATCACGCACAAGCGCCGCATCTCGGCGCTCGGCCCGGGAGGCCTCACGCGCGAGCGCGCCGGCTTCGAGGTGCGCGACGTGCACCCGACGCACTACGGGCGCGTCTGCCCGATCGAGACCCCGGAAGGCCCGAACATCGGCCTGATCAACTCGTTGGCGCTGTACGCGCGCACCAACGACTACGGCTTCATCGAGACGCCGTACCGGCGCGTGAAGGACTCCAAGGTCACCAAGGACATCGAGTACCTTTCGGCGATCGAGGAAGGCAAGTACGTGATCGCGCAGGCGAACGCGGACCTCGACAAGAACGGCAAGTTCGCTGACGAGCTGGTGTCGTGCCGCCATCGCAACGAGTTCACGCTGTCCGCGCCCGACAAGATCGAGTACATCGACGTGGCGCCCTCGCAAATCGTATCGGTCGCCGCTTCCCTGATCCCGTTCCTCGAGCATGACGACGCCAACCGCGCGTTGATGGGCTCCAACATGCAGCGCCAGGCGGTTCCATGCCTGCGCGCCGAGAAGCCGCTGGTCGGCACCGGCATCGAGCGCACCGTCGCGATCGACTCCGGAACGGCGGTCCAGGCACGCCGCGGCGGGCGCATCGACTACGTCGACGCGGGCCGCATCGTGGTGCGCGTGAACGACAACGAGACGCGTCCCGGCGAAGCCGGCGTGGACATCTACAACCTCACCAAGTACACGCGTTCCAACCAGAACACCAACATCAACCAGCGTCCGCTGGTGAAGGTGGGCGAGATCATCGCCGCCGGCGACGTGGTGGCGGATGGCGCGTCCACGGACATGGGCGAGCTCGCTCTCGGCCAGAACCTGCTGGTCGCGTTCATGCCGTGGAACGGCTACAACTTCGAGGATTCGATCCTCATCTCCGAGCGCGTCGTTGCGGAAGACCGCTACACCTCGATCCACATCGAGGAGCTGGTGGTGGTCGCGCGCGACACGAAGCTCGGCCCGGAGGAGATCACGCGGGACATCTCGAACCTCTCGGAGCGCATGCTTTCGCGCCTCGACGAGTCGGGCATCGTCTACATCGGAGCGGAAGTCGAGGCGGCCGACGTCCTGGTGGGCAAGGTGACGCCGAAGGGCGAGACCCAGCTCACCCCGGAAGAGAAGCTGCTGCGCGCGATCTTCGGCGAGAAGGCTTCCGACGTGAAGGACACGAGCCTGCGCGTCCCCTCCGGGATCAACGGCACCGTGATCGACGTGCAGGTGTTCACGCGCGAAGGCATCGCGCGCGACAAGCGTGCCCAGCAGATCATCGACGAGCAGCTCAAGGACTACCGCAAGGACCTCCACGACCAGCTGCGCATCGTCGAGGACGACGCCTTCACGCGCATCGAGAAGACGCTCATCAACAAGGTCGCCAAGGGCGGCAAGAAGCTCACCAAGGGCGCCAAGGTGACCAAGGCGTACCTGGCCGAGACCGAGCGCCACGAGTGGTTCGACATCCGCCTGGCCGACGAGGACGCGGCCGCCCAATTGGAGCAGCTGCGCGAGTCGCTCGACCTGACGCGCAAGGAATTCGACCGCGCGTTCGAGGAAAAGAAGAAGAAGCTCACGCAGGGCGACGAGCTGCCCCCGGGCGTGCAGAAGATGGTGAAGGTCTACGTCGCGGTGAAGCGCCGCCTGCAGCCGGGCGACAAGATGGCCGGCCGCCACGGCAACAAGGGCGTGATCTCCAAGATCGTGCCGGTGGAAGACATGCCGTTCATGGCCGACGGGACGCCTGTCGACATCGTGCTGAACCCGCTGGGCGTGCCTTCGCGCATGAACGTGGGCCAGATCCTGGAGACGCACCTCGGGTGGGCCGCCAAGGGCCTGGGCCTGCGCATCCAGGAGATGCTGCGCGCGCAGGACAACGCCGCCAAGATCCGCAAGTTCCTCGAGAGGATCTACAACTCCACGGGCAAGAAGGAGGACATCGCGTCTTTCACGGACGTCGAAGTGCTGGAGCTCGCGCACAACCTTCAGAATGGCGTGCCGTTCGCCACGCCGGTGTTCGACGGCGCGACGGAGGTCGAGATCAAGGACATGCTCGAGACCGCGGGTCTCCCGCGCAGCGGGCAGATCGCGCTCTTCGACGGACGCACCGGCGACGCATTCGACCGCCCGGTGACCGTGGGCTACATGCACATCCTCAAGCTGCACCACCTGGTCGACGACAAGATGCACGCGCGTTCGACGGGTCCGTACTCGCTCGTCACCCAGCAGCCGCTGGGCGGCAAGGCGCAGTTCGGCGGGCAGCGCTTCGGCGAGATGGAGGTGTGGGCGCTGGAGGCTTACGGCGCGGCGTACACCCTGCAGGAGATGCTCACCGTCAAGAGCGACGACACGCAGGGACGCACCAAGGTCTACGAGAACATCGTGAAGGGCGAGCACAAGATCGAGGCGGGCATGCCGGAATCCTTCAACGTGCTGGTGAAGGAAATCCGATCGCTGGCCATTGATATCGACCTCGAACGCTACTGAGGGGGACAGAGTTAATCGCGCCTCAGCGCTCGTGTTCAACTCGGTCCCCAATCTGGAGAAATCATGAAAGCACTACTCGATCTTTTTAAGCAGGTCACCCAGGAAGAAGAGTTCGACGCCATTCGCATCGGACTCGCTTCCCCCGAGAAGATCCGTTCCTGGTCCTACGGCGAAGTGAAGAAGCCCGAGACCATCAACTACCGCACCTTCAAGCCGGAGAGGGACGGCCTCTTCTGCGCCAAGATCTTCGGCCCGATCAAGGACTACGAGTGCCTGTGCGGCAAGTACAAGCGCCTCAAGCACCGCGGCGTGATCTGCGAGAAGTGCGGCGTCGAAGTGACGTTGACCAAGGTGCGCCGCGAGCGCATGGGCCATATCGAGCTCGCCAGCCCGGTCGCCCACATCTGGTTCCTGAAGAGCCTGCCGTCGCGCCTCGGGATGGTGCTCGACATGACGCTGCGCGACATCGAACGCGTCCTGTACTTCGAAGCCTACGTCGTCACCGATCCTGGCATGACGCCGTTGAACCGCTGCCAGCTCCTCTCCGAGGACGACTACCTTTCCAAGGTGGAAGAGTACGGCGATGATTTCTCGGCCGCGATGGGCGCGGAGGGCGTGCGTGAGCTGCTGCGCAAGCTCGACGTCGGCCACGACATCGAGACGCTGCGCACCGAGCTCGCCGCGACCGGCTCCGAGACCAAGATCAAGAAGATCGCCAAGCGCCTGAAGGTGCTTGAGGCGTTCAACAAGTCGGGCATCAAGCCCGACTGGATGGTGATGGAAGTGCTGCCCGTGCTGCCCCCGGACCTGCGACCGCTGGTGCCGCTGGACGGCGGGCGCTTCGCGACCTCGGACCTCAACGACCTCTATCGCCGCGTGATCAACCGCAACAACCGCCTGAAGCGCCTCCTCGAGCTGAAAGCGCCCGAGATCATCGTGCGCAACGAGAAGCGCATGCTGCAGGAAGCCGTCGATTCGCTGCTCGACAACGGCCGCCGCGGCAAGGCGATGACCGGCGCGAACAAGCGCGCCCTCAAGTCGCTCGCCGACATGATCAAGGGCAAGAGCGGCCGCTTCCGCCAGAACCTGCTCGGCAAGCGCGTCGACTACTCGGGGCGTTCGGTCATCGTGGTCGGCCCGACGTTGAAGCTGCACCAGTGCGGCCTGCCGAAGCTGATGGCGCTCGAGCTGTTCAAGCCCTTCATCTTCCACAAGCTCGAGATCATGGGCCTCGCGACCACCATCAAGGCCGCCAAGCGCATGGTGGAGAGCCAGGAGCCGGTGGTGTGGGACATCCTCGAGGACGTGATCCGCGAGCACCCGGTGCTGCTCAACCGCGCGCCCACGCTCCACCGCCTGGGCATCCAGGCGTTCGAGCCGGTCCTCATCGAAGGCAAGGCGATCCAGCTGCACCCGCTGGTGTGCGCCGCTTTCAACGCGGACTTCGACGGCGACCAGATGGCGGTCCACGTGCCGATCTCGCTCGAGGCGCAGATGGAAGCGCGCACCCTCATGCTGTCGTCCAACAACGTGCTGCACACCGCGCACGGCGAGCCGGTCATCGTGCCGTCGCAGGACATCGTGCTGGGCCTGTACTACGCGACGCGCCAGCGCGTGAACGCGCGCGGCGAAGGCTCGTTCTTCTCCAACATCGCGGAAGTCAGCCGCGCCTACGAGTCCCAGGGAGTCGAACTGCACGCCGCGATCACGGTGCGCATCAAGGAATCGCGCAAGAACGAGGACGGCACCTTCACGGAAGTCGTGAACCGCTACGAGACCACCGTGGGCCGCGCGCTCATGTCGGAAATCCTCCCGGCGGGGCTGTCGTTCGCGCTCATCAACAAGGCGCTGAAGAAGAAGGAGATCTCCAAGCTCATCAACGAGGCGTTCCGCCGCTGCGGCATCCGCGAGACGGTGATCTTCGCCGACAAGCTGATGTACACCGGCTTCACCTACGCCACGCGCGCGGGCCTGTCGATCTGCGTCGACGACCTGCTGATCCCGGACGAGAAGGCCGGCATCATCGAGCACAGCGAGAAGGAAGTGAAGGAGATCGAGCGCCAGTACACCTCGGGCCTCGTGACCCAGGGCGAGCGCTACAACAAGGTGGTGGACATCTGGGGACGCGCCGGGGACCAGATCGCCAAGGCGATGATGGACCAGCTCGGCAACCAGAAGACCACCGACCGCAAGGGCAAGGAAGTGAGCGAGGAGTCGTTCAACTCCATCTACATGATGGCCGACTCCGGCGCGCGCGGCTCCGCGGCGCAGATCCGCCAGCTGGCCGGCATGCGCGGCCTGATGGCCAAGCCCGACGGCTCGATCATCGAGACGCCGATCACGGCCAACTTCCGCGAAGGCCTGAACGTGCTGCAGTACTTCATCTCGACGCACGGCGCGCGTAAAGGCCTGGCCGACACTGCGTTGAAGACGGCCAACTCCGGTTACCTCACGCGCCGCCTGGTGGACGTGACGCAGGACCTCGTGGTCATCGAGGACGATTGCGGCACCACCACCGGCATGGCGATGAAGGCGCTGGTCGAGGGCGGCGAGGTCGTGGAGGCTCTGCGTGAGCGCATCCTCGGCCGCGTGGTCGCGGCGGACGTGTTCAATACCGAGAACCAGGAGCTCCTGCTCCCGGCGGGCTCGCTCCTCGACGAGGATTCGGTCGAGAGGATCGAGGCGCTCGGCATCGACGAGGTCAAGGTGCGCACTCCGCTCACCTGCGACACGCGCTACGGCCTGTGCGCGTCCTGCTACGGCCGCGACCTGGGCCGTGGAGTGCGCGTGAACGTGGGCGAGGCGGTCGGCGTCATCGCGGCCCAGTCGATCGGCGAGCCGGGCACCCAGCTCACCATGCGCACCTTCCACATCGGCGGCGCGGCATCGCGCACCGCGGTGGCGAGCTCCGTCGAGTCGAAGTCCAACGGGGTCGCCCACTACGCACCCACCATGCGGCACCTCACCAACGCCCGCAAGGAGCAGGTGGCGATTTCCCGAAGCGGCGAGATCGTCATCTCCGACGATACCGGCCGCGAACGCGAGCGCCACCAGGTTCCGTACGGCGCGACGCTGACGGTCGCCGACGGCGTGAAGGTGAAGGCGGGGCAGTCGCTCGCCAACTGGGATCCGCTCACGCGCCCCATCATCACCGAGTACGCGGGCGAGACGAAGTTCGAGAACGTCGAGGAAGGCGTCACCGTGGCCAAGCAGATCGACGAGACCACGGGGCTGTCGAGCCTGGTCGTGATCGATCCGAAGCGCCGCGGCACGTCGGCCACGAAGGGCCTGCGCCCGGCGGTGAAGCTCATCGGCGACAAGGGCAAGGATGTGAAGCTCGCCGGCGGCGACACGCCGGTGAACTACACTTTCCAGATCGGCGCCATCATCACGGTGAAGAACGGCCAGCAGGTGAACGTGGGCGACGTGCTCGCGAGAATCCCGCAGGAATCGTCCAAGACGCGCGACATCACGGGCGGCCTGCCGCGCGTGGCGGAGCTCTTCGAGGCGCGTTCGCCGAAGGATGCGGGCCTGCTCGCGGAAGTCACCGGAACCGTCTCGTTCGGCAAGGACACCAAGGGCAAGCAGCGCCTGGTGATCACCGACTTCGACGGCGCCGCGCACGAGTACCTGATCCCGAAGGACAAGCACATCACCGTGCACGACGGGCAGGTGGTCAACAAGGGCGAGATGATCGTCGACGGCCCGGCCGACCCGCACGACATCCTCCACCTCCAGGGTATGGAAGCGCTCGCGCGCTACATCATCGACGAGGTGCTGGACGTGTATCGCCTGCAGGGCGTGAAGATCAACGACAAGCACATCGAGGTGATCGTGCGCCAGATGCTGCGCCGCGTGTCCATCGTCGATCCGGGCGAGACTCGCTTCATCACGGGCGAGCAGGTCGAGCGTGCCGAGGTCCTGGACGAGAACGACCGCGCCAAGGCCAATGGCAAGAAGCCGGCCGTGTACGAGTACATGCTGCTCGGCATCACCAAGGCGTCGCTGTCGACCGATTCCTTCATCTCCGCGGCCTCCTTCCAGGAGACCACGCGGGTGCTGACGGAGGCGGCGATCATGGGCAAGAAGGACGACCTGCGCGGCCTGAAGGAAAACGTCATCGTCGGGCGCCTCATCCCGGCGGGGACGGGCCTCGCGTACCACTCCACTCGCAAGAAGCGCGACGTGGAGCCGGGCGCGAGCGCTTCCTTCGGTTTCGCGGTCGACGAAGCCGACGCGGCGAGCGAGCAGGTTGCTTGACGGAAGTACGCTAAACCCCTAAAATTGAGAGCTTTTTCCCCGTCAGGGCACGGATTTTCCGGGTCCTGACGGAGGCTCTCAAAAGCCCCAAACCACCGCATTCGAGAAAACATGCCGACGATCAATCAGTTGCTGCGCAAAGGGCGCAAGAAAATCGTGACCAAGAGCAAGGTGCCCGCCCTTGGTGGAAGCCCGCAGAAGCGCGGAGTGTGCACTCGCGTGTACACCACGACCCCGAAGAAGCCGAACTCGGCGCTGCGCAAGGTCGCCAAGGTGCGCCTTACCAACGGCTTCGAGGTCATCAGCTACATCGGTGGCGAAGGGCACAACCTGCAGGAGCACTCGGTGGTGCTGATCCGCGGGGGCCGCGTGAAGGACCTTCCGGGCGTGCGCTACCACATGGTGCGCGGCAGCCTCGATACGGCAGGCGTGAAGGATCGCAAGCAGTCGCGCTCGAAGTACGGCGCCAAGCGTCCCAAAGCCGCCTAAATCTTAAATGCAACAGTCAAACGGATAGACCCTTATGCCGCGCCGTAGAGAGATTCCGAAACGCGAGATCCTTCCCGATCCGAAGCACAAGAGCGAGGAGGTCGCCAAGTTCATGAACGTGCTCATGACGCGCGGCAAGAAATCGGTCGCCGAGCGGATCATGTACGGCGCGCTGGAGACGATCGCGAAGAAATCGGGCAAGGACGCCTTCGAGATCTTCAACGCCGCGATCAACAACGTGAAGCCGATGGTGGAAGTGAAGAGCCGCCGCGTCGGCGGCGCCAACTACCAGGTTCCGGTGGAAGTGCGCCCGGTGCGCCGCACGGCGCTGTCGATGCGCTGGATCCGCGAGGCCGCCCGCAAGAGGGGCGAGAAGAGCATGGCCCAGCGCCTGGCCAACGAGCTCATGGAGGCCGCCGAAAACCGTGGCGGAGCGGTGAAGAAGAAGGAAGAAGTGCACCGCATGGCCGAAGCCAACAAGGCCTTCGCCCACTACCGTTTCTAAAAGGGATTCACCGCCGCTCTGCTCCGCTTGATGGGCAAGCGGAACCAGAGGAAGAGAGATTATCGTGGCCCGCAAGACACCTATCGAACGCTACCGCAACATCGGGATCTCGGCCCACATCGACGCCGGCAAGACCACGACCACGGAGTGCATCCTGTTCTACACCGGGGTGTCCCACAAGATGGGCGA
>JBBRQA010000097.1:0-13160 GCA_038227085.1 Burkholderiales bacterium
AGGAAGTGGCAGCCGAGCCGCTCGTAGAGCGTGGCGTGCGTGCCCTCGCGGAAAAGGTAGATGTCGTTCTCGCTCAGCATCCCCATGGCCGGCTGCCCGATGCCGCGTCAGTGAAGGTGGCGCAGGTTTTGTCCGAGCATGGCGGGCGTGATGAGCGTGATGCCCTTGTCCGTGACATGGAAGCGCTTGCGGTCTTCCTCGGCGTCGATGCCGGCGCGCATGCCCGGCGGGATGCGGCAGCCCTGGTCCACCACGCAGCGCGACAGGATCGCGCCGCGGCCCACCTCGACCTCCGGCAGCAGCACCGACTCGTTGATGGTGCAGTAGCTGTGCACGCGCACGTTCGAGAAGAGAAGCGAGTTCCTCACCGTCGAGCCGCTCACGATGCACCCTCCCGAGACCATCGAGTCGACCGCGGCGCCGCGCCGGCCCTCGAGGTCGAACACGAACTTCGCCGGGGGCAGCTGCTCCTGGTAAGTCCAGATCGGCCACGACTCGTCGTAGAGGTTGAGCGCGGGCGTGACGCGCGTGAGCTCGAGGTTCGCTTGCCAGAAAGCGTCGATGGTGCCGACGTCGCGCCAGTACGGCTCGCCCTCGTTCAACTGGGCGCAGCTGTCGCGCAGGCTATGCGCGTAGACGCGCGACTCGTTGGCGATGAGGCGCGGAATGAGGTCGTGGCCGAAGTCGTGCGACGACTCCTGGTTCATCGCGTCGTCCACCAGCTCGTCGTAGAGGAAGTCGGCGTTCAAGACGTAGATGCCCATGCTGCCCAGCGCGCGCCCCGGGCGTCCCGGCATCGAGCGCGGCGCGGCCGGCTTCTCCTCGAAGCCCACCACGCGGAAGTTGTCGTCGACCTGCATCACGCCGAGCTCCCCCGCGGCTTCCTCGCACGGCACCTCGACGCAGCCCACCGTCATGTCGGCACCGCGATCGACGTGCTCGTAGAGCATGCGGGTGTAATCCATCTTGTAGATGTGGTCGCCGGCCAGCACCAGCACCAGGCGTGGCTCGTGGCGGCGCAACACCTCGAGGTTCTGGAACACGGCGTCCGCCGTGCCCTTGTACCACTCGGTGTTCTCGCTCTGCTGCGCGGGCAGGAACTCGATGAACTCGTTGAAGCGCCCGTCCAGGAAGGACCAGCCGCGCTGCAAGTGGTGGATCAGGCCGTGCGATTGGTACTGCGTGGCGATGCCGATGCGCCGGATCCCGGAATTGAGGCAATTGGAGAGCGAGAAGTCGATGATCTTGAACTTGCCGCCGAAGGGCACCGCCGGCTTCGCGCGCCACTCGGTGAGCGGTCCGAGGCGCGAGCCGCGCCCGCCGGCCAGCACCAGCGCCACGGTCTGGCGCGCGAGCTGCGCCATGGTGGAGCGCTCCGGCGACGCACCGGGCATGCCGTAGCGATTCGGCACCAACCCATGAAGCTCGCTGATGGGGCCTCCCATGACTCTTCTCCGATGGTTGACGCGCGTCGTGGAATGACGATGGTTCGACGGCCGGCCGCGGGAAAAATTCTCCCTGCTGCGATGATCGCCGAAAGGGTTTACGCGCGCCGTAGGAAGCGTCCTACTTCGGGCTGTATTTCACGTTTTGCGTGTGACCCCCCGGCGCCAGTGTCACGGGCCACGCGGCGCGTTCCGCTCGCCGATACCACGCTTCGCGCCTGCCTGCGGTGCGGCCGGCGAGGATCCCGTCCACGGTCAGCGTCCCCGCTCGAGCTGGAACCGGTCGTCGCGGATGAACCCGGTGAAGGACGCGCCGCTCGCCGGCTTCACCTTCCACCAGGTCGGCGCGGCGGGCTGGACGAGGATGCGCGTGCCGGGCTCGAGCTGGATCACCACGCGCGAATCGAGGCGCGGCGCCGCGCGCACGTTGCTGCGGCCCTTGGCGAGGATGCGTGCCGGCTTCCATTCGATTTCCTCGCGCTTCGCCGGCGCGGGGGTCGCGGCGGGAGCGGGGCGCGCGCCGGCGGGAGGGCCGCGAGGCGGGGGCCCGGGCTCGGACGCGAAGGAGGCCGCCTCTCCGCACGCGGCGAATACCGAGTCGAGCTCCTTGCCGTAGGGCGTGATCTGGAGCGCCACGCGCTGGCTTTGCTGCGGCCAGCCCGCCGGCAACGCGAGATTCTGCAGCACGTCGATCGACACGCAGCGCCGCAGCTCCGCGGGAGAAAGGCCGCGCGCCAGCGTGTCGCCGAGGGCGCTGATCTCCCAGCTCGCCGCGAGGTCGCTCTTCACCAGGCCGCCCTGCGGGCCGGCGGTGGTGCAGACGAGGCGCGGCAGGTCCACCGGCCCCAATCCGCTCGCCGGAGCGCTGGAGGGTGCGCTGGTGAGCTCGATCGCGATCTTCTCGGGCGTCTTCTGGCAGGAGACGTAGCTGAGCGAGAAGATCTTCCCCTTGCCGACCGTCGTGGCGATGTCCTTTTCCTGCACCGCGAACTTGATCGAGCCCAGCAGGGGGTGGCGCGTGTCGTGGACCGCCCATCGAACGCCCGAATCGGCGGCGAGGCGCCTGCCGATGGCGGCCGTCGACTCCTGCGCATGCAGGGGAATGCCCGCGGTGCAGGCGGCCAGGACAATCGAGACCAGGGTGACTTTTCGCATCCCGCGATTCTAGGGCAGGTCAACCGCGGAGCGGGCCACGCCGTTTTGGAAATGCGCGATGGAGGTAGGCCATGGGCGCAAACCGACCAACCTATAAGGCCCCCATGCAACTCGATGCCGCACTTCCTATCGTCCGCGCGCTCGCCGATGGCGTCAATCCCGTCACCGGCGAGGCGTACCCCGAGCAAAGCCCCTACGCGGAGCCGCGCGCCCTGCGCGCCCTCTATTCCGCCGTCGATCTCATGCAGCGCGAAGTCGAGCGCGAGAAGCGCCGCGAGCGACTGCCCGCCAATTTCGGCAAGCCCTGGACCGAGAGCGAGGACCGCACGCTCGCCTCCGAATTCGACGCCGGCCTCACCATGGGCGAGATCGCGCGCAAGCACGCGCGCACACAAAGTTCGATCCGTCTGCGACTGGAGAAGCTCGGGAAGATCGCACCGCTGACTACGCAGTAGCCAGTGCGCCCCGGCGTGAGCCGGGGCTCCTTCACATCACTTCGGAGGGTTCCAGAAATTCGTGGGCCATTGACCGGTGCGTAAGCCCGTCAGCACCACCTGGCGCGCGGCCTCCAGCCGCGCCGCCTCCGCCGGAGAGTAGCTGTAGTGGCGAAACAGATCGTCGAGCGAGGCCGAGCCGCAATATCCCGCCCCCACGCAGCGGTTGGCGACGTACCCGCTGCGCGCGCCGCAGTCCACGCCGAAGTCGCATGCCGCAAGCGAGAACGCGTCGCGCAGCACGTTGCGAGGCACCGCCAGGCCGTCACCCAGGTCATATTCGATTCCGGGCGCGATGTCGTTTCGGTTCGCGAAGAAGTTTCCGACCTGCAAGATCGCCAGCGGGTCTCCCGAGCCGGCGGCGCGTTGCGCGATCGCGACCACCTCGGGGATCGGCTGCCCCCCCTGCGGCATGCTCCACGCGAACATCCGGATGTCGCCCTCCTTGGCGAGCGCGCGCCGGATCCTCGCCCCGCGCGCGAGGCGCTCGGCGTCGAATCCGGCGCAGCGCGTGCGCTCGAGCTCGACCGTTTCCCGCTGCTGCGCCTTGATGCGCGCCGCCATGCCGCCTTTCTCGATGTTGGCGAGGGTCTGCTCGAAGAGGTGGTCGCTGAAGACCGCGCACTCGTCGGCGATGTCGGCCGCGGCCGCGAGCTCCGCGGGGTCTTTCGAAGCCGAGAATCGATCGAAGGCGGCCGTTCGCTCCGGCGCATACCTTGCGGCGAGATAGGCGAGGGCCGCGGTGGCGGCTTGCGGCGCTGCCGCCGTCGTCGTCACGGGAAGCGCTGCCACGACGGCGGGCGCAGGGCTCGTGGTCGGGACGCGCGGCGTTGCCGTCGTCGGCATGGACTCTTCACTGCGCGCGCCGGCCGCCGGAGGCACGGAGTCCGAAGGCGAATGCCACGCGACGAACGCCGCGCCCAGTATCGCGGCGGCGAGGAGCAATACCCAGCCGCGCGCTCGCGTCATCTACGCCTTCTTGAGGTCCAGCGCCGCCGAATTCATGCAGTAGCGAAGCCCGGTCGGCTTGGGCCCATCCTCGAACACATGCCCCAGGTGCGCGTCGCAGCGCGAGCACAGCACCTCGGTGCGCTTCATGAACCAGCTGCGGTCGCTCTTCTCGGCGACCGCTTCCTTCGACACCGGCGCCCAGAAGCTTGGCCAGCCCGTGCCCGAATCGAACTTGGTGCCCGCGTCGAAGAGATCCTGCCCGCAGCAGATGCACCGGTACATGCCGGGGTCCTTGTTCTCCGCGTACTGGCCGCTGAATGCGCGCTCGGTGCCGTGCTTGCGCGTCACGTTGTACTGCTCAGGGCTGAGCTGCTTCTTCCATTCCTCGTCCGTCTTCACGACTTTTTCCATGTCTGCCATCCCCGCGCCAGGGTCCCGATCTATTGAAGAATCAGTATAGTCGGGTCAGATGTTCATTCTTCAAGCGCCTTGAAATCCCACGATTACTCCGCGGTTTTCCGTGACCGCAACCTCGCGGTCATCCTGCTCCTCGGGTTCTCCTCGGGCCTGCCGGTAGCGCTCAGCGGCTCCACGCTGCAGGCGTGGCTCACGGTCGAGGGCGTGGACCTCACCACCATCGGCCTGATCACCCTGGCGGGCGTGCCGTACACGTGGAAATTCCTTTGGGCGCCCCTCATGGACCGCTACGTGCCGCCATTCCTGGGCCGCAGGCGCGGCTGGATGGCCATCACCCAAGGCTGCGTGGCGCTCGGCGTAGCGGCCATGGCATTTTGCTCGCCGCGCACCGAGATCACCCTGCTGGCTTCCATCGCGCTCTTCGTCGCCTTCGCGTCGGCTTCGCAAGACATCGTGATCGATGCCTATCGAACCGACATCGCTGCCAGCGAGCAGCGCGGCCTCGCCTCGGCGCTGAACGTCGTGGGATACCGTGTCGCGATGCTCGTCTCCGGCGCGCTCGCGTTGGTCCTGGCGGCCGGGTCCGGATGGCTCGGGGGCATCGGTTGGGAGAAAACTTACCTCATCATGTCGGCGCTCATGGGCGTGGGACTCATCGCGACCCTGTGGGGACGGGAGCCGGTGATCGAGGCGCCAGCGCCCCGCACGCTACGGGAAGCGGTCGTCGAGCCGTTGCGCGAGTTTTTTTCCCGGCAAAGCGCATGGGCAATGCTTGCCCTCATCATCCTTTACAAGCTGGGCGATGCCTTCGCCCTGTCGCTTTCCACCGCATTCCTCATTCGCGGCGTGGGCTTCTCGCCCGATGACGTTGGCTACGTCAACAAGGGCATGGGGCTCGCCGCCACGATCGTCGGCGTCGTGTTCGGAGGCGCGTGGATGGTGCGGCTCGGGCTCTACCGCTCGCTCATGGTGTTCGGAATCCTCCAGGCCGTGTCCAACCTCACGTACATGTGGCTCGCGACGGCGGGCAAGAGCTATCCACTCCTGATCCTCGCCGTTGGCTTCGACAATGTGGCGGGCGGCATGGGGACGGTCGCGTTCGTGGCGCTCCTCATGGCGCTTTGCGACCATCGCTTCACCGCGACGCAATACGCGCTGCTTTCGGCGCTCGCATCGTTCGGCCGCGTGTACGTGGGACCGGCGGCCGGTTACGCCACCGATCCCAGGTACCTCGGGCTCGGCTGGCCCACGTTCTTTTTCCTCACCTTCGTGGTCGCGCTGCCCGGCTTGCTCGTGCTCGCCTGGAAGCGTCAGACTATCGAGGCGCTCGACCGCAAGCCCTAGGAGCAAGAGATGCCGAAGAAGAAGCCCGTCACTTTCAACGCGGCCCTGGAGCCGCTCGCCGCCGAACTGCCGGAGAAGCTCGCCGCCGGCATCGGGTCCACCATCGCACGCCACGCCTACCTCGACTGGGCGCTCGGGCAGGTCATGTACGACCTCATGGAGATCTCCATCAAGCAGGGGCGCGTCATCATGAAGCTGCCCCGCCCGCGCGTCTTCATCGCCGCGGTGAAGGATCTCTTCGAGTTCCACGGGCTGGAGGCGAAGTTCGACTTCGAGGACCTCGCGCGCAAACTCGAGCTCGCCGACTGCGCGGTGCGCGAGCTCACGCGCTCGACCTACATGCGCGACACCAACAGCGACGAGCTCGCGATCCAGCTGGTGAGGAGCCCCTGGGACCCGGGCCCCGGCGGAGACCTCCAGCCCGAGGCGCAGGTGGTGGATGCGAAATTCCTCGCCGGCAAGCGCAAGGAAGTAGACGACGCGGTGAAGGCGGCGGAGAAGCTGCGCGCGCTCACCGACAAGCTGCTGCTCGATTCCCACGAGCGCCGCGCGCGTCCCGGGTTCGACCGGCGCAAGGGGCGGCGCTAGATCAGGGCTTGCGGCGGAAGCGGAACACGCCCAGGCTGCCGAACAGGTTCGGCATGAATGTCTTCGTGTGCCCCTCGTGCAGCACGCGCTCGTCGAGGATCTCCGCACCCACCTTCACGCACAGGTCCTCGAAATCCTTCACGGTGCACAGGTGGATGTTGGGCGTGTTGTACCAGGTGTAGGGAAGCGTCTTCGACACCGGCATGCGGCCCCGCAGGATGTCGAGGCGGTGGCGCCAGTAGCCAAAGTTGGGGAAGGTCACGATCCCCTCGCGGCCCACGCGCAGCATCTCGGTCAGGACGCTCTCGGCATTGCGCATCGCCTGCAGCGTCTGCGAAAGGATCACGAAATCGAACGCGCCATCCTCGAAATTGGCGAGGCCGCTCTCGATGTCCATCTGGATCACCGCCACGCCGTTCTTCACGCTCGCGAGCACGTTCGCATCGTCGATCTCGATGCCGTAGCCCGCGGTCGCGTTGGTGGCGGCCAGCCCCGCCAGCAACACGCCATCTCCGCACCCCAGGTCGAGCACGCGGAAGCGCTCGGGGATCCATGAGGCGATGAGCTCGTAGTCGTAGCGCTGCATCATTGCCCGGTGCGCTCTTTTCTCGCGTAGCCGTGCATCTCGGCGAGCTCGGTGGCGGCGAGCGTGAGCGGCGTGATGCGCGCGCCCGCGCCGATCTCGGTCGCGATGTTGTCCGCGTACGCCGCGAGAAGCTGGTGGTAGTGCGGGTTGTCGAGGAGGAATGCGTCGTGCCCGTGGGGCGCGTCGATCGCGGCGTAGGTCACCGCCTTGTTCGAGGCGACCAGCGCCTTCACGATCTCGCGCGAGCGCTCCGGAGGGAAGCGCCAGTCGCTCTTGAACGACGCCACGAAGAACCCGGCCTTGGCCGCCGAGAGAGCGCGCGCGAGGTTGCCGCCGCTCTCTTTCGCCGGATCGAAGTAGTCGAGCGCCTTGGTCATCAGCAGGTAGGTGTTGGCGTCGAACACCTGTGCGAACTTGTCGCCCTGGTAGCGCAGGTACGACTCGATCTCGAATTCCACGTCGTAGTTGAAGCCGTACTCGGTGCGCTTCAAGACCCGCCCGAATTTCTCCATGAGGAGATCCTCGGAGAGGTAGGTGATGTGCCCGAGCATGCGCGCGAGCTTCAGCCCGCGCGCCGGCACCGCGTTGTGCGCATAGAAGTTGCCGCCATGGAAGTCGGGGTCGGAGACGATCGCCTGGCGCGCGACGTCGTTGAAGGCGATGTTTTGCGTGGAAAGCCGCGGCGCCGCGGCGATCACGAACGCGTGGCGGATGCGATCGGGAAAGGAGAGCGTCCACTGCATCGCCTGCATGCCGCCCAGCGAGCCGCCGATGGCGCCCGCGAGCTTGTCGATGCCGAGCCGATCCATGAGGCGCGCCTGCGAGGCGACCCAGTCTTCGCAGGTCACCAGCGGAAAGCTCGCGCCATACGGCTTGCCGGTCGCGCGGTCGATCGAGCCGGGTCCGGTCGAGCCGTGGCAGCCGCCGATATTGTTCACGCCGATCACGAAGAAACGCTCCGTATCGATCGGCTTGCCGGGGCCAAACAAGTTGTCCCACCAGCCGATCTTGGCGGGATCCTCTGCGTAGAAGCCCGCGACATGGTGGCTTCCGGAAAGCGCATGGCACACGAGGATCGCATTGGAGCGATCCGCGTTGAGGGTCCCGTAGGTTTCGTAGACGAGCTCGTACGAGGCGAGGGTCTTCCCCGCCTTGAGGATGAGGGGCTCGAGGAAGCCGGCACGCTGAGGTAGCGCGGCTCCCACCGAGCGAGGATCGATGTCGCTCATGAAATAAAAAACCCGACGGACCTAAAGGTCGTGTCGGGTTTTTTGGGCGCCGCCACTCGCTTTAGCCGTATTTATTGAGCGCCCGCAAGCTGAGTCAAATCGGCGCAATGGGGTCATTCTAGCAAGAGCGCGGATCGGACGCTAATAGCCGGGAAGGCGATCGGCAAGGCAGGGCTGCGAGCCGAAACGGCGCGCGTGATCGCGCTCGTGCTCAGGTGAAGCGGGGCGGGTGCGTGAAAAGGCTGGAAGCCATGTTTCGCGCCGCCGGCATCGGCGTGCAGGTCGGGTCGAAGATGTCGTACTGGAACGAGTACTTGCGCACGATCTCGTTCACCAACTCCCGGCATTCTTCGCAACCCATGGCCACGTCGTCCACTTGCCAATTGGCGCAGTCGCCCATCGCGCGCTCTATCACGTAGACCATCGGCATGTGGCAGGAGGAGCAGTCGCGCGAGCGCCGGCGATTGAATTCCTCGCTGAGGCGCGCGTAGAGCCTACCGGGGGTCACGGGGATTTTCTCCATGTACCCAGAATGGCACGCGAGCACCCGGCGAGGCATGGGCGGAACGGTAAAGCCAGCGTAGGAGTGAAGCGCAAACCGGCGCAAGCCTTCCGTACCCCCCTCTGGAGCCCCAAACTAGGCGTTCAGCTTCTCGATGAGGAGCTGCATTTTCTCGGGGTCGTCGGCCTTGAGGATGCGCGCGACAATCGACGCGATGTCCGGCAGGCTTGTCATGAGGACGCGCTGCTTCACCGACAACAGGTGCGCCGGGTGCATCGAGAAGTGGCGCAGCCCAAAACCCAGCAGCATGCGCGTGAGCTCCACATCGCCAGCCATCTCGCCGCACACCGCGACCGGCTTCTCGTGCTGCTGCGCGGTGCGGATCACACCCGCGATCAGGGCGAGCACCGCCGGATGCAGGGGATCATAGAGGTGCGCGACCTTGTCGTCGGCGCGGTCGATGGCGAGCGTGTACTGGATGAGGTCGTTGGTGCCGATCGAGAGGAAGTCGAGCTTGCGGATGAACATTGGCAGCGCGATGGCGGCGGCCGGCACCTCGATCATCCCGCCCACCGGCACGTAGTCGTCGTACTTGATGCCCTCGTCGCGCAGCTGCTCCTTGGCTTGCTGCACGGCGGCAATCGCCTGGGTGAGCTCGTTCCAGGTCGTCAGCATCGGGATGAGGATCAGCACCTTGCCGTGCTTCGAGGCGCGCAGGATCGCGCGGAGCTGGGTGTTGAAGACGAGGGGCTCCGAAAGGCAGTAGCGGATGGCGCGCAGCCCGAGCGCCGGATTCACCGTCGCGTGATCATGGTCGCCCTGCCCCTCGACCGCCTTGTCCGCGCCCAGGTCGAGCGTGCGGATGGTGACGGGAAGTCCCTTCATGCCCTCGACCACCTCGCGGTAAGCCTCGTATTGCTCGTCCTCGTCCGGGAGATCGCGGCGGTTCATGAACAGGAACTCGCTGCGGAAAAGGCCGATGCCGGTAGCACCGCTCGCCTTCACCTGCTCCACGTCGGTGGGGAGCTCGATGTTGGCGTAGAGCCGCACCGGCGTGCCGTCGAGGGTCGCCGCTGGCGCGCTCCTCAGGCGCTTCAGCTTGTCGCGCTCGAGGCGCGCCTGGTTCTGCTTGAGGCGGTATTCGGCGAGCACGTGGCGGTCGGGATTGACGATCACCACGCCCTGGGTGCCGTCCACGATGAGGAGCTCGTCCTCGTGGATCATGGTGCGCGAGTGGTGCAGGGCCACGATCGCGGGGATGTTCATCGAGCGCGCGACGATCGCCGTGTGCGAGGTGGCCCCGCCCATGTCGGTCACGAACGCGGCGAATGGGTGCTCGCGGAAGAGGATCACGTCCGCGGGCGAGAGATCGCGCGCCACCAGGATCGAGGCGTCCTCGCGCACCGGCTTCATCGCGATGCGCCGCTGAGAGCCGGCCAGCGCGCCGAGGATGCGCTCGGCCACCTGGCGCACGTCGTCCTCGCGCGCCTTGAGGTAAGGATCCTCGATCTCGCTGAATTGCGCGAGGAGCTCGTCCAGCTGCATGCGCAGCGCCCATTCGGCGTTGCAGTGCTGCTCGCGGATGATGTCGCGCGGCGCTTCCGAGAAGGCGCTGTCCTCGAGGAGCAGCATGTGCACGTTCACGAAGGGCGCCAGCTCCGCGGAGGGCCCATGGCGCACGCTTTCGGAGAGCTCGTTCAGCTCCTCGCGCACTTCCTTGATGGCGCGGTCGTAGCGGCGCTGCTCGCGGATCACGTCGGCGCCGGAAATCTCGTAGTGGTCGACCTCGGCCTGCATCCCCGCGAACAGGTGCGCGTGGCCGATGGCGATGCCGCCAGAGACCCCGATGCCGTGCATCGTGAAGGAGACCGTCGAGACCGGGGCGGGGGCGCGTGCGCCGTCCGGCGTCATCTACTCGCCCTCGCCGAACTTGTCTTTGAACAGAGCCTCGATGGCGGCGATGGCGGCCTCCTCGTCGGGGCCCTCGGTCTCCAGCTCCACGATGGAGCCGATGCCCGCGGCGAGCATCATCACGCCCATGATGCTCTTCGCGTTCACGCGCCGTCCGTTCCTCGCGATGAACACCGCGCTCTGGAATTTCGACGCGGTCTGGGTGAGCTTGGCCGAGGCGCGCGCGTGCAGGCCCAGCTTGTTGGTGATGGTGATGGGCCGCTTGATCATTTCGTCCCCATGCGCATCACGCCCTCGGTGGCGCCCGACAGCGCCTTGTCGAGCACCGACTCGAGCGGCTCGTCGCGATAGGTGAGGGCGCGGATCAGCATCGGCAGGTTCACTCCGGCCACGCCCTCCACGCGACCCGGCCGGATCAGCTTCATCGCGATGTTGGAAGGAGTGGCGCCGTAGATATCGGTCAGGACCAGCACGCCCTGGCCCTGGTCGAGGAAGCGGATCAGGTCCTCGCCCACCGGCAGGATCGCTTCGGGATCGTCGTGCACGGTCACGCCGACCTGGCGCAGGAAGAGCGGGCGCTTGCCGAGCACGTGGCTTGCCGAGTGGATCAGCGACTCGCCGAAAGCGCCGTGGGAAACGATGAGGATTCCGATCATGGCGACATCTTAAGAGATAATTACCCGTGGACAAGAAAACACCCCGCCCGACCGGCATCACCCTGCACCAGAAGTCGGGTGTTCTCGATATCGCGTTCGACGATGGCCGCAGCTTCTCGCTGCCGGCCGAGTACCTGCGCGTCTTCTCGCCCTCGGCGGAAGTGCGCGGACACGGGCCGGGGCAGGAGGTGCTGCAGGCCGGCAAGCGGTCGGTAGGCATCAAAGCCGTGGAGGCGGTCGGCGTCTACGCCGTGAAGTTCGTCTTCAGCGACGGCCACGATACCGGCCTCTATTCGTGGGACTACCTCCACGAGCTGGGCGTCAGGCACGAGGCGAATTGGAAGACGTATCTGGCGCGCCTCGGGGAGGCCGGCAAGAGCCGCGACGCATGAGCGACAAGACCACCCACTTCGGCTACCAGCAGGTGCCCGAGGAAGAGAAGGCGAAGCGCGTGGGCGACGTGTTCAAGTCGGTTGCGCCCAGCTACGACGTGATGAACGACCTCATGTCGCTGGGCCTGCATCGCGTGTGGAAGCGCTTCGCGCTCGAGCTCTCCGGGGTGCGCACCGGATCGCGCGTGCTCGACGTCGCCTCCGGCAGCGGCGACCTCGCGGCGGCTTTCGCCAGGCGCGCCGGACCCACCGGCCAGGTGTGGATGACCGACATCAACGCCGCGATGCTCGCGGTCGGGCGCGACAAGATGATCGACCAGGGCATCTTCCCGCCGCTGGCGCTGTGCGACGCGGAGAAGCTGCCATTCCCGTCGGACACGTTCGATTGCGTTTCCGTCGCGTTCGGGTTGCGCAACATGACGCACAAGGACCGGGCGCTGGCCGAGATGACGCGCGTCGCGCGCCCCGGCGGCCGCGTGATGGTGCTCGAGTTCTCGCGGCCGTGGAAGCCGCTCGCGAGGGCCTACGACGCCTATTCATTCTCCATCCTGCCCGCGCTCGGCAAGTACATCGCCAGGGACGAGGCCGCATACCGCTACCTCGCCGAGTCGATCCGCATGCACCCGGACCAGGAGACGCTCAAGTCGATGATGCAAACAGCAGGCCTGGCGCAGGTCGACTTCTTCAATCTCACCGCGGGCGTGGTAGCGCTGCACCGAGGCGTCAAGCCGTGAGCGCGCTCTTTCCGCATCCCGCCGCGCGCGCCCTGAACCACGTGCTGAAGAGCGCGCCGCTCGCGATGGAGCGGCTCGCCAGGCATGCGGGGCGCACCGCCGCATTCCACGTCGGCCCGATTTCGCTCGCGTTCACGGTGCAGGCCACGGGCGAAGTCGCCGCGGCGGTCGAGGGCGCGACTCGCGATCTCGAGGTCCGCATCTCCCCCTTCCTGCTGCCGCGCCTCGCGGCCCACGAGGAGGCGGCCTTCCGCGAGATCGACATGCAGGGCGACATGGAGCTCGCGCAGGATGTCTCCTTCCTCGCGCGGAACCTCACCTGGGACGCGGAAGAGGATCTGTCGCGCGTGGTGGGCGACATCGCCGCGCACCGCATCGTCGCTGGCGCGCGGGCACTGCGCGACTGGAGCGCGGACAGCGGCGTGCGCCTCGCGCAAGGCGCGGCGGAGTACTGGACGGAGGAGTCGCCCCTCATCGCCACGCGCGTCAAGGTGGACACGTTCGTGAACGGCGTAGCGGAGCTGCGCGACGCGGTCGAACGCCTCGAAAAGCGTATCGAGAAATTAGGCTAGGCCTCGCCCTTATCGCGATTTCCGCCACGGCCTTCGGGGCGATGGCGATCTTCGCGCGCTTCGCGTACGCGGGCGGCGCGGACGTGCTCGGCGTGCTTTCCGCGCGTTTCACCATCGCGGGCCTCCTCCTTGCCGGCGCCATGCTGGCACTGAAGCGCCCCTGGCCGCGCGGGCGCGCGCTGCG
>JBBRQA010000098.1:0-13106 GCA_038227085.1 Burkholderiales bacterium
ACGCGCGTGGTGAACCTCCCCGGCATCACGCTCACGGTGCGCCAGATGATCGATGCCATGGGGCGCGTGGCCGGCGCCGACGCGGTGAAGCGCGTGAGGTTCACGCCCGACGCGCGCATCCAGGGGATCGTGAAAACGTGGCCGGTGAAGTTCCGCACCGAGAGGGCGAACGCCATGGGCTTCGGGGCCGACGCCGACTTCGACTCCATCGTGCGCGACCACATCGCCAACGAAAAGGTCATTCCCGCGTAGGCGGGAACCCAATGATCAGCTTCGTCGTGCCGGCCTACAACGAGGAGAAATACCTCGCCCCGACCCTGCGCTCGATCCACGAAGCGGCACGGGCGGTGGGTGAGCCCTATGAGATCGTCGTCGCCAACGACGGCTCCACGGATGCGACCGTGCGCATCGCGGAGGAGGGCGCGGCGCGCGTGGTAACCGTGGAGAAGCGCCAGATCGCAGCGACGCGCAACGCGGGCGCGCGCGCCGCCACCGGCGAGCGCCTCATCTTCGTCGACGCCGACACCACGGTGGACGAGAAGGTGGTTCGCGCGGCGTTGGATGCGATGGCGGCGGGCGCCATCGGCGGCGGCGCGGAAGTGCGCTTCGGCGACGGGCCGCGCTGGGCGCACGTCGGCGTGGCGCTCCTCATTCCCTTCTTCCGCATCGTGAAATGGGCCGCGGGCTGCTTCGTGTTCTGCACGCGCGAGGGTTTCGAAAAGACCGGCGGCTTCGACGAGACCTACTTCGCGGGCGAGGAGATCATCTTCAGCCGCGCGTTGAAGCGCCACGGCCGCTTCGTGGCCTTGCGCGAGGCGGTAACCACGTCCGCGCGCAAGACCGAGGCCTTTTCCTTCTGGCAGACGCTGTGGCTGGTCGCGAAGATCCTGGTGACGAGCCCCGGCGGCATCCGCAGGCGCAGCGCCGCCGGTTTCTGGTACGACGCGAAGCGCTGATGGAGCTGATCGCCGACGTGGTCGCATTTCTCCAGTCGCTGGTACCGCTGGAGGGCGCGCGCGTGGCCGAGCTGGGCTGCGGCAAGGCCGACTGCGCGCGGGCGCTGATCGCGCGTTGGATCCGAAGCTCGCATTCCGGATGGGCGGCGCCGGGGACATCGACCTGCCCGCCGCGTCCATCGACGGCGTGGTGATGAAGTCGTTGCATCACGTTCCGGTCGCGCATCTCGACCGCGCGCTCGCCGAGATTCGCGGCGTCCTAAAGCCCGTATGGAAGTCATCAACGACCTGGTAAAGCCCGCGTCCGTCATCCCGTCGCACGCGAACGAGGTCGGCACGGTGCAGGGGAAGGTGCGCCCGGGCAGCAAGACCGAAGCTTTCATGAACGACGTGAAAGTGCCCGCGCACATTCCGCTTTCCGGCAAGACGATGGAGTTCGATCGCTCCGGCAATTGCACGGCCGGCTGCTGAGGGGCGGCGCTAGAACGCCACGTTATTTCGGCCCTTGAGATCGAGTATGCGGCGCGCCTCCGCGGGCATCGCCACCTCGAGCCCCAACCCCTCGATGATCTGGCGCGCGGCGCGCACCTGCTGAGCGTTGGTCTCGGCTAGCTTGCCGGGGCCGATCCACAGCGAGTCCTCGAGCCCGACGCGCACGTTTCCGCCGAGGGCCACCGACTGGGTGGCGATCGGCATCTGGTTGCGCCCCGCGCCGAGCACGCTCCAGACGTATTGGTCGCCGAACAGGCGGTCGGCGGTGCGCCGCATGTGGGCCACGTCCTCGGGATGACCGCCGATGCCGCCCAGGATGCCGAACACCGACTGGATGAAGAACGGTGGCTTGATCAGCCCGCGATCGGCGAAGTGGCGCAGCGTGTAGAGGTGGCCGATGTCGTAGCACTCGACCTCGAAGCGCGTGCCGTTGGCGCGGCAGGTGTTGAGGATGTTCTCGATGTCCTTGAACGTGTTCTTGAAGATGCGCTCGTCGGATCCTGCGAGGTAGGGTCGCTCCCAGTCGTACTTGAACTCCTTGTAGCGCCCGAGCATCGGGAACAGGCCGAAGTTCATCGAGCCCATGTTGAGCGACGCCACTTCGGGCTTGAAGTGCGCGCACGGCTTGAGGCGCTCCTCCACGCCCATGGTTGGCGCCCCTCCGGTGGTGATGTTGATCACGACGTCGCAAGCCTGCTTGATCCGCGACAGGAAGGGCGCGAACGCCTCGGGACGCTGGTCGGGGCGGCCGTCATTCGGATCGCGCGCATGCAGGTGCACGACGGCGGCTCCCGCTTCGTGGGCGCCGATCGCGGCCGCGGCGATCTCGTCGGCGGTGATCGGAAGGTGCGGCGACATCGTCGGCGTGTGGATGGCGCCGGTCACCGCGCAGGTGATGATCACCTTGCGGGGCGCTTTCGTGCTGGGGCTGGCCATGGCGGTGAACTCCTGGTTCGGTCAATCGGATGAGGGCTATTGCGCCCGCTTGTGGGCCACCAGCGCGGCGAGGCGCCGGTCACGCCACAGGCTCTTTTCTGCGATCTGCGCGGACGTGGGCGCGCGGTTCCACGCGGCGGCGGCGCGCTGCCATTGTGCGTCGTCCCAGACGCTCGCGGGCGGCAGGTCCGCCACGTAGCGGCGAAACCACGGCACGTAGCGCCGGCAATAGTCTTCTACCCCGCCGGGCGCGTTGAGCTCGATGGTCTCGAAGGGGCCCATGAACGCCCAGCGCAGCCCCAGGCCGTCGGCTACGGTACGGTCGAGGTCCTCGGGGCTGACATAGCCTTCCTGCACCAGCCGGAACGCCTCGGTGAGCAACGCCACCTGCAACCGGTTGAGGATGAAGCCGTCGATCTCGCGCTTCACCTCGATCGGCACCTGGCCTACCGCTTGCAGCACCTCGCGCGCGCGACGCTTCGTCTCGGCCGAGGTCCACGGCGCCCCGCACAGCTCCACGACCGGCACGAGGTGGGGCGGATTCACCGGGTGCGCCACGATGCAGCGCGCGCGGCCGGCGAGCGCCTCGGTGAACTTCGACGCCACGATGGCGGAGGTGGAGGAGGCGAGGACGGCGGTGGGCGGGGCGGCGCGGTCGAGGTGCTCGAACGTGGATCGCTTGACCTCCAGCACCTCGGGCCCGCACTCCTGCACGTACTCGGCGTCCGCGACGGCTTCCTCGAGTGTGGCGACAACGGTGACGCGCTTCGCCGCGACGGCGGGCTCCGTCACCAGCCCGTGCGCGGCGAGCTCGTGCAGCGACTCCTCGATGAGCCTGGCGCCATTCGCGCGCTGCGCCGCGTCGGGGTCCCACACGCGCACGTTCCAGCCCGCGCGCGCGAACACGTTTGCCCAGGCGCGGCCGATGAGGCCGGCTCCTATGATGGCTGCGTTTTGCATATGTGCTCGCCCTTCAGATTAGGCTCCGGGCCATCGCTGCGTTGCAGCCCCGGGGCGACGAAACTATAACCACAGCACCCGCCTCCTCAGCTCCATGTCGCTCGCCAGCGCCCGCGACGGGCCCGCGTGCGTGACGCTTCCGCGCTCGAGGGCCACGGTGCGATCGGAGAGCGCCAATGCCAGGTCTAGGTGATGATCCACGATCACGATCGAGACTTCCTGGCGCAGCTTGTCGAACGCGACGAAGAGCTCCTCGACCACCGACGGCGCCAATCCTTCGAACGGCTCGTCCAGCAGCAGCAGGCGCGTGTCACCGTAGAGCGCCCGCGCGACGGCCAGCATCTGCTGCTCTCCGCCCGATAGATAATCCGCGGGCGAGCGCAGCCGCTCCTTCAGCTTCGGGAAGAACTCGAAAATGCGTGCCTCGTCCCAGTGCACGCCGCGGCCGGTGCGCCGCTTGAGCCGCCCGAGTTCCAGGTTGTGCGCGACCGACATGCCCGCGAAGAGCCCGCGACCCTGCGGAACGTAGGCCACTCCGGCGCGCGCGGTCTGCGCGGAGGGCCGCCGCGCCAGCTCCTCGCCGCTCAGCAGGATCGAGCCGGTGGCCGCAGGCGCGATGCCGACGATGGTCTTCAGCAGCGTGGACTTGCCCGCGCCGTTCCTTCCCAGCAGCGCCACGATCTCATTGTCGCGCACTTCGAAGCCCACGTCGCGCAGGATGTGGCTCTTGCCGTAGAAGGTGTTCACGCCGGCGACCGCGAGGAGCGTGGTGTCCCGGGCCGCGCTCGCGCCCGCACGCCCGGCGAGCGCGTGGGCGCCGGAGCCGATGTAGACCTCCTGCACGCGCGGGGAATCGCGCGCGTCGGCGACGCTGCCGTCCACCATCACCTCGCCGTTGTTCATCACCGTCACCGCGTCGGCGAGCGCGAACACGCGGTCGATGTCGTGCTCGACCAGCAGTACCGGGATCTCGGTGGAGATGCTCTTTATGAGGCGCCCGACGCGGTCGCGTTCCGCGGCGGCGAGGCCCGCGAGCGGCTCGTCGAGCAGCAGGACGCGCGGCTTCGTGGCGAGCGCGAGCGCCATGTCCAGCAGCCGCTGGCCGCCGTAGGAAAGCGACGCCGCCTGGGCGTCTTCCATGCCCGCGAGCCCCATGGTGCGCATCACCGCGGCGGTCTCGGTGTTCACGCTCTCGATGCCGTGCGCGTCGATCCAGAACCAGAAACGCCGGTGGTCTCGCGCCTGCACCGCGAGGCGCACGTTCTCCTCGACGTCGAGGGCGCCGAAGAGGTTGGTGATCTGGAACGAGCGGCCCACGCCCGCGCGCGTGATGCGCTCCGGCGAGAGGCCCGCGATCGGCTGCCCGGCGAGCGTCACGGTCCCCGCGTCCGGCCGGAACATTCCCGAGATGAGATTGAACGCGGTGGTCTTGCCGGCGCCGTTGGGGCCGATGAGCGCGTGCAGCGAGCGGTCGCGCATGCGCAGGCTCGTGCCGTGGACGGCGCGGATGCCGCCGAAGCTCTTCGCGAGGCCGCTTACCTCGAGGATCGCGTCCTCGGTATGCGCCGCGGGCCGCAGGAACGCCGGCAGCTCGGAGCCGCCCGCCTCGCGGGAAGCCATCGCCGCATCGGTCACGGGCTTCGCTCGCCAGCGGCGCGTTGCCCGCTCGTAGAGGCCGACCAGCCCGTCGGGCGAGAACACCACGAACGCCACGAACAACAGCCCGAAGTAGAGCAGCCAGTTCTCTGTCACTCGCGACAGGCTGTCGCGGAAGATCACGAAGAAGAGGGCGCCCATGGCGGGGCCGAGGAAGGAGCGCATGCCTCCGATGATCACCATCGCCAGCAGCTCGCCGGAGAACGCGACCGAGATCGGCTCGGCCGAGGTCATGCGGTTGTTGAACATGAGAAGCACGCCCGCGAGCCCGGTGAGGCCGGCGGAGGACACGAAGGCGACCAGCTTGTAGCGGTCGGCGGGATAGCCCACGAAGCGCGCGCGCTGCTCGTTCTCACGGATCGCGACCAGCACGCTGCCGAGCGGCGAGCGGTGGAAGCGCCACAGCAGCGCCAGTGCGACGAAGCCGATCGACGCCACCATCGCGTAGAACGCGTTCGTGTTCTCGAACGAGAATCCGGCCGCCACCGGACGCGCGATGCCGCCCAGCCCGTTCTCGCCGCCGGTCACCTCGGTCCAGCGGAAAGCGACCGCATAGAGCATCGCCGAGAGCGCCAGCGTGAGGAGCGAGAAATACACGCCGCGCCGGCGCAGGATGAGGAAGCCGAAGAGCCACGCCACCACCAGCACGCAGCCGATCCCGATCGCCACCGGCAGCAGGAACGCGCCCTTGAAGTACTCGCGCTGCATGATCGCCGCCGCGTAGGCGGCGAGGCCGAACCACGCGCCGTGGCCGAAGGAGACGAGGCCGGTGTGCCCCACGAGGATGTTGAGCGCCATGCACGCCATGGCGAAGACCACCACTTCCGTTGCCGACGTGACTCCCAGGCCGATCGCCTGCAATGCGAACGGCAACGCCACGAGGGCGATCGCTGCGTAGAGGAGGTCGCGTGGTTTCGGCAAGGGCTACTCGAAGCGCACGATGCGTTCGCCCAGCAGCCCGCGCGGGCGCACCAGGAGCACGAGCAGCATGAGGAGGTAGATCGCGGCTTCCGAGTACTGCGGGTAGCCCGCCGCAGTCACCGCCCCCTTGGACACGCCCACGATGACCGCGGCGATCACCACGCCCCAGAAGGAGCCCAGCCCGCCGATCACCACCACCACGAAGGCGGCGGTGATGATCTCCCCGCCCATTGCCGGATGCACCGCGAAGATCGGCGCCAGCATCACGCCCGCGAGCCCGGCGAGCCCGATGCCGAGGAACGCGACCACCGCCATGTAGGGCTCGAGCGAGATACCGAGCGCGCCCACCATGTCCGGGTTCTGCACGCCAGCGCGCACCACGCGCCCGAAGGGCGTACGTTGCAGCAGGAACCACAGGCCCGCCACGCACATCATCGCGACCGCCATGAGCAGCGCCCGGTAGCGCGGGTAGAAGAAGTCCCCGACGACGAATTGCCCGCGCAGCTCCTGCGGGATCGCCCACGAGAGCGGAGGCGCGCCGTAGATCATGCGCAGCAGCTGCTCGATCACCATCGCGAGGCCGAAGGTGAGGAGGAGCGACAGGGCCGGGTCCGCCTTGTAGAAGCGTCGCAGCAACAAGCGCTCCACGATCACGCCGAGGAGTCCCACCGCGATGGGAGCCATGAAGACGGCGGCCGTGAACCCCAGACGCTGACCGATGGTGATCGCGAGGTACGCGCCGATGGCGTAGAACGCGCCATGGGCGAGGTTCACGATGCCGCCCAGCGAGAAGATGAGCGACAGCCCCAGCGCGATCAGCAGGTAATAGGACCCCGCCAGCAGCCCATTGAGGATGTGTTGCAGGAACAGCATGGGCGCCGGCCGGCGCTCACGCCATCTTGCATTCGATCTCGTCGCCCTGCGTCGCGATCACCTCGAGCGACTCGTTCGGTCCCGGCACCGGCGCGGACGACGTGAAGATGTCCCACTCGTTCCTGACCTGGTCCGGCGGCAGCGCTTTCACGGTGTACATCTCGTGCATCATCTGGTGGTCGGACTTGCGGAAGTAGCCTTCGCGCGTCTTCATCAGGCCGAACTTGGCGCCCTTCTCGAAGTGCTCGACCAGCCTGGTGGAATCGAGCGACTTGGTCTCGATCATCGCCTGCGCCGTGAGCTTCATCGCGTTGTAGTCGCCCCACGCCTGGTTTTCCGGCGGGCGGTTGTAGCTCTTGCGGAAATCGGCGACGAATTTCTTCGTGGCAGGCGTGTCGATGAGGTGGTGCCAGACCACGGGCCACGTGCCGAGGAAGTTGCCCTTGCCCGCCGCCCAGGCGAGCGCGGTGTCGAAGCCGAAGCCCGCGACCGGGTAGGTGAGGCCGAACTCGACGTACTGCTTGAGGAAGTTGGTGATCTGGTTGCCGGCGAGGTTCGAGATCACCAGGTCCGGCTTGGCGTTGCGGATCTCGAGGAGGAGCGGCGAGAAGTCCGTGGCGTCCGTGGGCACCAGCTTGTCGGCGGCGAATTGCCCGCCGTTGGCCTCCATGAACTTCTTCGCGACCCGCAGCAGGTCGTGGCCGAAGGCGTAGTCGGCGGTGAGCGAGAACCACCTCTTCGCCTTGACGAGCCCCTGGGCGAGGAGCGCACGCCCGCAGGTCTTCACGTACATCGAGTTCTGGCTCTCGATGTGGAACATGTACTTGCTGCAGCTCTTTCCGCGCAGCTGGTCGGAGTTGGCGCCGGTATTGATGAAGAGCGTGTGCGTGCGCTCGGCGACCTGCGCGATGGTGAGCGCCGAGGCCGACGAGATCTCGCCGATGATGCAGGCGACCTTGTCGCGCTCGATCATGCGCTCGGCCTTGGTGCTCGCGGTCTGAGGATTCACCGAGTCCTCCTTGAGGAGCTCGATCCTGCGGCCGTTGATCCCGCCCGCCGCGTTGATCTCCGCCACCGCCATGTCGACCGCCTGCACGGCGAATTCGCCCAGCGGCCCGAGGAACCCGGTGCGCGGCGTGAGGTGGCCGACGCGGATCACGTCCGACTGGCCGTAGCTGATGAAGGGAAAGCCTGCGATGCCGGTTGCGGCGCCCGCCAGCGCGCCCTTGATGACGGTGCGGCGTGAGATGCCCTTGTTGTCGCTCATTGCCCTTCTCCTCGGTGTAATTGTTGTCGGCGTGGCCGTACTATGATCGCTCATTTCGAGCCGGGGGGAGGGACGCGATGGATCTCGGGATCCAGGGACTGCGGGTGATGGTTTCCGCTGGCGCGAACGGCATCGGCCTCGAGATCGCGCGCGCTTTCGTGCGCGAGGGCGCCCGCGTGCATGTTTGCGACGTGGACGCGGAGGCGATCTCGCGGCTCGCGAAGGCCGACGCGGCGATCACCGCGACCCGCTGCGACGTCTCCAATCGCGACCAGGTGGCGCTCTTCTTCGAGCAGGGCCTCGCGCACCTGGGCGGCCTCGACTGCCTGGTGAACAACGCCGGCATCGCGGGCCCCACGGGGCGTGTCCACGAGATCGATCCTGCCGAGTGGGACCGCTGCATCGCGATCGACCTCACCGGGCAATTCAACTGCGTGCGCCTCGCCGTGCCGCACCTGCGCAAATCGCCGAACGCGAGCGTCATGAACGTCTCGTCGCTCGCCGGGCGCCTGGGCTTCGCGATGCGCACGCCCTACGCTTCGGCCAAGTGGGGAGTGATCGGCCTCACGAAATCGCTCGCCATCGAGCTGGGCGACGACGGCATTCGCGTCAACGCGCTCCTGCCCGGCGTGGTGGCGGGCGAGCGGCAGAAGCGCGTGCTGACCGCCAAGGCCGAGGCGCGCGGCATCGACTTCGAGGAGATGGAGAAGCTCGCGCTCTCGTTCACCTCGCTTAGGGAGTACGTGACGCCGCAGCAGCTCGCCGACCTGGCGGTGTTCGTGGCGAGCCCGCGCGGAAAGACGATTTCCGGCCAGGCGCTCTCGGTGTGCGGCGACACGAACATGCTGGGCTAGTCTCGCCCGAGGCGTTGGAGCGGGCCAGGCAAGATCGTGCGCCACGGCGCCGCGCCGAAGAAATGATGTGCGGACACTGCGTCAGTCGCACCGGGGCGGACGCTCGACCCGTCGTCAGACGTCTCGCACAAGCGGCAGCGAGGGGAGAGGCCATGTCGAAACAGCAGTCACCCGGGACATTGGAGCTGGTGAGCGGAAATGCCGTTGTGGAAACCATCGAGGTAAAGCCAGGCGAGGGCGATTTCCCGTGGTACAGCGGCGCATTTCATCCCGACAAGGCATACGAAGCGGGCGAGATTCTCATTCACATTGACGGCGCGGAGGCCTGGCGGCGCAGCGAGCAAGGCGCAGACGCATGAGCGCCGTTACGGAGTGAACGAAGCCTTCTTCTCGACGTAGGTTCCGGTATCCGCCCCCATGGGGGAGCACACCTGCTGCGAGAGGCGCTTGCCATTGATCTTGATCGGATTGGACAGCACGCGCATGCCGGGGCGGGCCGGGTGCGGCACCGTGTTGATCATGTGGCTCGTCTCGAGGAACGGGGCCTCGAGCGCTTCCGCGAGGCTGTATACCGGCGCCACGGGCAGGATGCCGGCTAGCGCCGAGATCCAGTGCTTCGATGAATGCTTGCGGAACTCCACGTCCAGCGCCGCGGTGAGCTCCTCGCGATTGCCGGCGCGCGCGGCCTGGCCGATGAAGCGCGGGTCGGTCCTCAAGTCCGGGCGCTTCAGGACTTCGAGGAGCGCGTTCCAGAACTTGTCGGTGAGGCACATCACGAAGATCCACCCATCCGCGGTGGGGAAGGTCTGCACCGGCGCGACCGAGAAGTGCGCGCTGCGCGTCCGGCGCTCCGGCGTATGGCCCTCGTTGAGGTACCAGATAGCCGTATAGCCGAGTTGATGCAGCGCCACGTCGAAAAGGCACGTGTCGACGTCGCAACCCTTGCCGCTCGCGCGCGCCTGGATGAGGGCAGAGAGGAGGCCCACCATCGCGGTGAGACCGGTCGTATGGTCGATCATCGACGGCGCGCCGATGCGGGTCGGCGGGCCGCCGGGCTCGCCTGTCAGGTGCATGAGCCCGGCTTCGGCCTGCATCAGATAGTCGTAGCCGGGCCATGAGGCGCGCTCGTTGTCGCGTCCATATGCGGAGAGGTGCACGCACACGATCGAGGGCTTGAGCTTCGAGAGCGTCTTGTAGTCGAGGCCCATCTTCGCGGGCAGGTCGCCGCGCACGTTGTTGAGCACCACCTCGGATTCCATGATGAGCCGCTCGAGAGCGGCCTTGCCCTCGCCGCTGCGCAGGTCGAGCGCGATGCTCTTCTTGTTCATGTTCCAGGTCTGGAAATACTCGCTGTCGGCATCGCCCAGCAGGTAGGGCCCGGTCTTGCGCGCGGGGTCGCCGCCGATGGCGAGGTTCTCGACCTTGATCACTTCCGCGCCGAGGTCGGCGAGGAACATGGAGCCGTAGGGCGCGGCGCCGAACTGCTCGACGGAAAGGATGCGGACACCGGATAGCGGTTTCATCGTCGGGTTCCTATTCGTTGCGCAGGCGGAACTGCGTGTTGTGGCTGAAGCGGTCGCTGGGATAGACGCCCACGCTCGCGATCAACATGCGGTCCTGCGCGTCGAGGAATTGGCGGGTGATCTCGAGGGCGGGCAGGCCCACGCGAGCGTCGAGCTCGCGCGCCGCGGGCGTGCCGAGGGTGAGGGCGGTGATCTGCTGGCGCACTTCGGCTATGCGCACGCCGTGGTGGCGCTCCACGAGGCTGAAGACGGGATGGCGCGAGCGGTCGATGAGCCGCACCACGTCCGCGTGCTCGGGCCGCAGGTAGATGGACATGAGGCCGACCGGGGTGCGCTCGTCGGGAAGGAAGCGGCGCACGGACACCTCGGTCCACTGCTGGCCCACCTTGGTGCCCAGCTTCTGCGCCAGGGCCTCGTCGGCGACCACCACTCGGCTTTCGGTGACGCGCATGCGCGTCGCCTCCACGAACTGGATCAGCTCGCGCAGCGTGCCCACGCCCATCACGAAGCGCGTGCCCGGCGACTTGGCGCGCACCACCGTGCCGATGCCGGCGTGCGCGATTACCAGGCCCTGCGACTTCAGCTCGCGCAGCGCTTCGCGCACCGTGTGGCGGCTCACGTCGAAGCGCTGCTGCAGCTCCGCCTCGGTGGGGATCATCTTGCCCACCGGATAGCGCCCGGTCTCGATCTCCGCGGACAGCACCCGCGCAAGCGCCGCGTAGCGCGGGCCCGGATGCGGCGGCAGGGAATCAGTCCCGGCGCGCCGGGTGTTGACAGCCTTGACGATCATGCGGCATATTGTACGGACAAACGGACAAAGTCAAGCCACGCAATAGTCCGACGCTTCCCTCGCCGCAGTTGCGATCCGCTCCCGGAGATGAGATGAAACGCGAAGGGCTTTCCGCCGATGAGGCGCTCCTCACTCGCCGCTCGGTGCGCGCGTTCCTGCCGACCCCGGTGCCGCGCGAAACCGTGGAGGAGCTCCTCACGCTCGCCTCCCGCGCGCCCAGCGGCAGCAACATCCAGCCGTGGAAAGTGCGCGTGGTCGCGGGCGAGCCGCGCGCGCGCCTCTCGCGCGCCATCCTCGACGCGCTCGATACCGACGGCTACGAGAAGCACAAGCGCGAATACAACTACTACCCGGTGAATTGGCGCGAGCCCTACCTCGCGCGCCGTCGCAAGATCGGCTGGGACCTGTACGGCCTGATGGGCATCAAGAAGGGCGATTTCGAGAACACGGAGAAGCAGCGCCGCCGCAACTACGAGTTCTTCGGCGCGCCCGTGGGCATGATCTTCACGCTCGACGAGGATCTCGAGATGGGAAGCTGGCTCGATCTCGGGATCTATATCGCGAGCCTCATGATTGCCGCGCGCGGCCGGGGCCTCGATACGTGCCCGCAGGCCGCGTTCGCCGAGTTCCATGCCGTGATCCGCCGCGAGATGGGCATCCCGGAGAACGAGATCATCATCTGCGGAATGGCGCTGGGCCAGGCCGATCCCGACGCGCCGGAAAACCGCCTCGTCACCGAGCGCGCCGCGGCGGGCGAGTTCGCCACTTTCGACGGCTTTTGAACCCGGAGTCTTCCATGCTGAACCTCCCGAAGAAGATGCTCCTCGTCGACGTGGCCCCGCGTGACGGCCTGCAGAGCCTGCCGAAGTGGATTCCGACCGAGGACAAGGTGTGGCTGTGCGACCGCCTCACCGACCTGGGCGTGCCGGTGGTCGAGGTGGCGAGCTTCGCGCATCCGAAAGTCGTCCCCAACATGAAGGACGCCGAAGAGGTCTTCGCGCGCATCAGGAGGAAGCCCGGCGTGGTCTATCGCGGCCAGGCGCCCAACGCGCGCGGCGCCCATCGCGCCGTGGAAGCGAAGGTGGGAGAGATGCTCGGCCTTATCACGGTGAGCGAGACTTACACGAAGCACAACCAGAACATGACCAACGACGAGGCGGTGGAGCAGAACATCCTCTCGTTCCGCATCGCGGAGAAGAACAACATCCCGTTCGTGATGGCGCTCGGCATGGCGTTCTGGTGCCCGTACGAAGGCCTCGTCCCCGAAGCCGCGGTGATCGAACTGGTCGGCCGCTTTCGCGCGGCCGGCATCCGGCGCCAGTACCTCGCCGGCTCCATAGGCATGGAGGACCCGGCGCATGTGAGCCGCCTCTATCGCAGGCTCTACGAGAAATTCCCCGACGTGGAGCTGGGCTTCCACATCCATAACCTGTCCGGCATGGCGACCGCCAACATCCTCGCCGCGCTCGACGCGGGCGTGCATTGGCTGGAGGGCGCCATCTGCGGCATCGGCGGCGGCATGGCGATCCCGACGTCGGTGGGCTCGGTGGGCAACTTTCCCCTCGAGGACCTGGTGGCGATGCTGGACGAGATGGGCATCGCGACCGGGCTCGATCCGCAGGAAGTGATCATGGCCTCGCACGAGATCGCCACGCGGCTGGGGATCGCGATCCAGAGCCACCGCGGGACCGGCTGCACGCGCGGGGACGTGATGCGCGCCGGCGCCGAGAACCCCCACAACCCGCAAGTCACGGCGATGTCATGAGCATCTTCCGCACTTTCCTGTTCGCCCCCGCCAACCATCCGCGCCGCCGCGAGAAGGCGTTCACCATCGGCGCCGACGCGGTGATCCTGGATCTCGAGGACGCCTGCGCGATC
>JBBRQA010000099.1:0-13043 GCA_038227085.1 Burkholderiales bacterium
AGATGTCGCTTGCCCGCTTTACTACTTCCACCTCGTAGGTCCCGGCGGGCAGTTGGCCGAGGCTGGACTCGAACGGGGTAATGGGATACTCACCGAACTCAACGCCCGAATAGACGATGCCGAGCGTGATCTTGTTGCCCGACATTTCCGGGGACGTTTGCCCGGCCCACTCGCCGAGAACGTTTCCGTCGATGTGAATGCGCACGGATTCCAGCGCCTTCGGAGACGCGGGCGAGATGGTGATCTGGGCGAACGCAGGGCCATACGCGATCGGGAATGCCAGCAATGCCACCGCCGCCACGATATTCCGGAAATTCATCGATCGCCTCGTTCTGAAGAGAAGAAAGGGCACGCGGCCCCTTCGCTATTCTCCCCCTCCTGTGCCATATTCCGGCGTAGTGAAAAGTTCTCTCATTTCGGAGCCGGAAATTAGCCTGATCGATCTGCTGGTCGTCGGAGGCGGCATCAACGGCGTGGGCATCGCCCGCGACGCCGCGGGGCGCGGGCTTTCCGTGACGCTGGTGGAGCAGGACGACCTCGCCTCGGCGACCAGCTCGTGGAGCTCGAAGCTGATCCACGGCGGGCTGCGCTACCTCGAGCAGTACGAGTTCCGGCTGGTGCGCGAGTCGCTGCGGGAGCGCGAGGTGCTGCTCGAGCTCGCCCCGCACATCATCCGTCCCCTCATGTTCGTGCTGCCGCACGACGCGAGCATGCGCCCGGCGTGGATGATCCGCATGGGCCTGTGGCTGTACGACCACCTCGGCGGCAACATCACGCTGCCGCGCTCGAAGAAGATCTCGTTCCCCGACATCGCATACGGCGCGGGCCTCAACCCGAATATCCGCTCCGGCTTCCTCTACTCCGATTGCCGCGTGGACGATTCGCGCCTCACGGTGCTGAACGCGGTCTCGGCGCGCGAGAAAGGCGCCACCATCATGACGCGCACCGCCTTCGAGATCGCGCGGCGCGTGGACGGCGCATGGGAGGCGGTGATCCGGCCCGTGGGCGGCGATCCGCGCACGGTGCGCGCCAAGGCGCTGGTGAACGCCGCGGGACCGTGGGTGATCGACGTGCTCGACAAGGTGAAGGGCGAGCGCATCAAGGAGCGTGTTCGCCTCGTGAAGGGGAGCCACATCATCGTCCCCAAGGTGCATTCGCAAGGCCACGCGCTGATCCTGCAGAACCCCGACAAGCGTGTCGTCTTCGTGATCCCCTACGAGAGCGACTACAGCCTCATCGGGACCACCGACGTCGCAGTGGGCAACGTCGCCGAGGCGAAGGCGATCACCGCCGAGGAGACGGAGTACCTGATCGTCGCCGCCAACCGTTTCCTCGCCAGGCCGATCCGCGCGGCGGACATCGTGCACAGCTACGCGGGCGTCCGCCCGCTCTACGACGACGGCTCCGATAATCCTTCGGAGGTGACGCGCGACTACGTCCTCAAGGTGGACCACGACCACCAGCGCGCGCCGCTCCTCACAGTGTTCGGCGGCAAGATCACGACGTATCGGCGCCTCGCGGAAGAGGCGCTCGAGGAGCTCGAGCCCTTCTTCCCGGACCTGCGCGGCCCGTGGACCGCCACCGAGCCGCTCCCCGGCGGAGACGTCGGCCACTTCAACGCCTTCCGCGACGCGATGCACGCGCGCTACCCCGACCTTGGCCGCGAGCTGGTGGAAGGCGTGGTGCGCCGGCACGGCGCGCGCGCGCCCAGGATCCTCAAGGACGCGCGCCGTCCCGAGGCGCTGGGCAAGAGCTTCGGCGCGGGCCTCACGCAGAGCGAGATCGAGTACCTGGTCGCCCAGGAATGGGCCGCGACCGCCGAGGACGTCCTGTGGCGGCGCACCAAGTGCGGCCTGCACATGACGCCGGCGCAATGCGACGCGGTGGGCGAATTCATGAAGGCGGGCGGGTGAAGCCGCTCGCCGATTTTCCGGTCGAGGCGCGCGGGCGCATTCGCGGCGTGCTCACCGATATCGACGACACCCTGACCACGCATGGCCGGCTCTTCGCCAAGGCGTACGCGGCGCTGGAGCGCCTCCAGCACGCGGGCCTGCTGGTGATACCGGTCACGGGGCGCCCCGCCGGCTGGTGCGACCATATCGCGCGCATGTGGCCCGTGGACGCGGTGGTGGGCGAGAACGGCGCCTTCTGGTTCCGCCACGACAACAAGGCCGGCAAGCTGGTGAAGCGCTACGTGGTGAGCCAGGAGGAAAGGTTGAAGCGCGGCAAGAAGCTCTTCGACATCGCGGCAAGGATCCTCAAGGAAGTGCCGGGCTGCGCGGTCTCCTCCGACCAGGCCTATCGCGAGGCCGACCTCGCCATCGACTTCCGCGAGGACGTGCGCGAGCTGGGTCGCGAGGCGGTGGGCCGGATCGTCCAGATCATGGAAGCCGAGGGGCTCACCGCGAAGGTTAGCTCGATCCACGTGAACGGCTGGTTCGGCGACTACGACAAGCTCTCGACCACGAAGCTCATGATGCGTGAGGAATTCGCCATCGACATCGACCGCGACCGCGAGAATTTCGTATTCGCCGGCGACTCTCCCAACGACCAGCCGATGTTCGCGTTCTTTCCCAATGCGGTGGGTGTCGCCAACGTGCTGGAGATGGCCGACATCATGACCGACTTCCCGGCGTGGATCACGACTTCGGCGGGCGCGGCGGGGTTCGCCGAGATCGCCGACGCGCTCATTCCGACACGCTAGGGCATGGACTCGGGCTGACCGGCAAATGCAGATCCGCGAGATTCAACCGTCAGAGATCGAGACCGTGCGCCAGCTCCTCCTTGCAAACGATTGGGGCAAGCGCGACACGGTGCGAGAGCGTTTTCCCGAGCTCCTCGCCAGGTCTCAGATCGCGCTGGTTGCCGTCGAAAGTGACCAAGTCCTGGGATTTCTCCGTGCAATCACCGACGGAATGTCGAATGGGTACATTTCCATGCTGGTAGTCGCGGAGGCGCATCGCCGAAAGGGCATCGGACGAGCGCTGGTCCGCGCCGCCATGGGAGACGACGAGAAGGTTACCTGGGTCCTTCGCGCCGTCAGAAAGGACGGGGTCTCACTCTTCTACGAGCGGCTTGGCTTCAAGCGCTCGGAGGTGGCGATGGAACGCCCCGGGACACAACGATCCAGTAGCTGACGGTGCTCTAACGGCTTCATCGCGCGGCTCCTTTCGGGGGCACCACGCGGAACTTCACGCGGCTCGACTCGACGATCGGGCTGGGGAAGTCGGTGCGGAAGCGCAGGTAGACGATGTATTCGCCGGGGGACAGGACGCCGAGCTTGAACGGCTCGCCGTGCGTGACGAATCGCGTTGTCTTGCCGGGCTCCAGCGTGACGTAGTCCTCCTCGCCGACCGGCCCCATGTCCGACAGCGTGAAGGGCATGTCGTCCATGTCGCCGATGCCCGCGAGGCGCGCTTTCACGAGGCGCTCGGCGATGTCGGGGCGCCGCGCGAAATTCACCACGCGCAGGCGCTCGTTCGCGCGGACCGTGACTTTGAGGCGAGGGGCGCTTCCCTGGACGATTTCCTGCGTCGGCGGGGAAAGGGTGATCGTGACGTTCTCGGCAAGGGCCGGCGCCGCGAAGGCGAAGCCTGCGAGGAGCAGGGAGACAGCGCCGTATCGCTTCGGGACATCCATCGTGGATCTCCTAGTGGCCAGTGCGCGCGGCATCCAGCCGCGCCACGAGATCCTTGCCGCCCGCCACCTCGATCAGAGTCACGCGCCCGCGCTCGTCGGTTTCGAGGATCACGCCGAGCTCGTCGTAGATCGAGACCGTCTCCGCGCGCGCACCCGGGCGTAGCGGCGGCAATCCGGCCACAGAGACGAAGAGGCTCGCGGTGTTGGCGAAATCGTCGAACTCCCAACGCTCGACCGCGCACCCGCGCAGCTGGTCCACGATGTCGCCCCGGCCGATCTGGAGGAGCGCGGATTCCATGTCGAGCTCGAGGTCGAAGAGCACGTCGCGCAGGTTCATTGCTCCAGACTACCTGAGTCTGCGCACTCTGCAAATCCGCATCGCGCTGGTGTCGAGGTAGGAACGGATGGGCAGGCACGACTTCTCGTCGCGTGCGAGCCCGTAGGATTCGAGCGTGGCATTCACCGGGTCCTGCCCCCAGAAGTCCATCGTGTAGATCGCGCCCGGATGCTTCGCGACCACGTCGCGGATCTGCCGCGAAAGGAGGTTCTCCTGCGAGAAGTGCAGGAAGTTGTTCCACGGCGAGACGAAGCGCGTATCCGGTCGGAAGAAGGGGATCGCATACGCCATGGGCTCGTAGGGCCCGAGGATGACGAGCGAGCGCGGCGCCACCTCGGGTACGGCGACGTCGAAATACGCGCCGCGGAAATCGAGCCGCCCCCAGCTCGCCGGGCGCGTGGTGGCGACGACCAGGATGGCGAGCACCACGGTCGCCACGCGCCGCAGGTGCACGCCCGGCAGGAGATAGAGCGCGCCGCCCACGATGAGGGGGCCCGACAGCATCTCCAGCGGGACGAGGTAGCGGTAGATGCCGAAGAGCTTCAGCCAGGCGAGGTACGAGGCGAGCGTGAAAGCCGCGAGAAAAGTCCAGGCCGGCGCGGGGCTGTCCGTGCGCCGCCGCGCGAGGTACTTCGCCGCCGCGAGGATCGCAACCACGAACGCGACACCCAGGCGCCAGTCGCGGAAGCTCACCTCGCTCACCAGCTTGTATTCCCGCGCGAGGATGAGCGGGAAGAAGATCGCCTGAAAAGCGCTGCGCGGCCCGTAGTTGCGGTCGAAATAATTTACCGGTTCCCACCACGGCGACTGGAAGATCGCGTTGAAGTGGGGAAAGAACGGATTGGCGAAGCGATCGTAGAGGATCGCGCCCCACAGCCCGTACGAGAGCAGGAACCCCACGAAGAGAAAGCACCCCATCGCGAACGCGCCGCGCATGCGCTGCGACACCGCCCCAGGGGTCGCGGCGGCGGCGGCGATGAGCCCCATGCCGAAGACTCCGTAGGTAAGCTTGAGGCCCACTGCGATTCCGGTCACCACGCCCGCCACGCCGATCGCCGCGAGAGTGGGGCGCCCGTCCTTCGCGATCGCGGCCACCAGGACCGAGAGCGACACCATCAGCATCATCGCGGGCGGCCACTCGTTCATGGTCGCGCCCATCACCGACAGGCCCATCGACCCGGTCACGCCCATCGCGAACGCCGCCGCGATCCAGAGGGCGCGATCGCGCGTGCCCGCGGGGAAGAGCGCGACGAGGATGCGCAGCAGCATGAGCGCCGCGACGCCAGCCGTGGAGCCCATCACGAAGGCGATGATGCGCGGCGAGGGGATTGCCTGCACCAGCCAATAGAAGGGGATGTCGAGGAGCGGGTTGTAGTAGCTCTGCAGCTGCGCGGGCGCGATGTCCCAGCCGAGGCGGCCGGTCAGGAACGCGTACGCGTTGTAGAAATGGTAGTTCTTCAGGTCCCAGTTGACGTCTAGGCGCGCGTGCACCGAGTAGAGCCCCGCGGCGGCGAGGCACGCGGCCAGCGCCAACGGCCATCGCCAGCGCGCCCAGGCGGAGCTCACCCGCTAGTCGGCCTCGACCGGCAGGCGCCCGAGGGAAGCGAGGAGGGCCAGCAGGTCGTCCTTGCGGAAGGGCTTGGCGAGCGTCGCGTTGAATCCCGCGGCGACCTTCTGCGTGCGGAATGCCGGTGAATGGTCGAGGCTCACCGCGACGAAGGTCGCGGCTTCCGGCGCGCGCGTGATGCGCGAGCGCAGCAACTTGGCCGCGTCCGCGCCGCCCAGGCCCGCGAGCGAGGTATCGACCAGCACGATGTCGTAGACGTCCTGGTCGAGCGCCGCGAGCGTCTCGTTGAGATCCTGCGCCACCACGACACTGCAGTCGTGGCGCCCGAAGATGTGCGCGGCGAGGATCTGGCTGTCGCGGCTCGGGTCCACCAGCAGGATGGTTGCGCCCTTGCGTTGCTCGCGCAGCGAATGGCGCGTGACCAGCGTCGGCGTCTCGTCGGAATCGACCGAGGCGCCGGTGACCGCCATGATCGCCTCGTTCAGCTGGCGGTCGTTGATCGGATAGCGCATGTACGCCGCGATCCCGTTCTCGCGGCAGGCGATGGCGTCGCCCGGGCGGCCCTCGTTGGCGAGCATCATCACCAGCGTCGAGCGATGCTTCGCGTCGTTCTTGATGCGGAAGGCGAGGAGAAATCCGTCCTGCACCGGCAGCTGGTTGGAGAGGATCACGAGCGGGATCGGGCTCGCTTCCTCGTGCAGCCTTTCGAGGAGAGCGATCGCCATCGCCGCGTTGTCGGCCTCGAGCGGGAGCATGCGCCAGCCGCGCAGGAGGTTGGTGATCTGCAGGCGCTGCTCGGAATCGCCGGAAACGACCATCACCGGCAGGCCCACGAGCGAGACATACGTCGCGCGCCGCGGCGCGGGTGGCGCGAGCAGCACCGGAAACTCCAGCGTGAAAGCGTAGAGCGCGTCGCCCGCGGGGCGCGCCGCGATGGCGAGCTTGCCGCCCATCGCGCTCACCATGAACTTCGCCACCGCCACTCCCATGCCCGCGTCCGCCGACACCGCGCTCGGCGGATGCTGGCCCGGCTCGGCGCTCGCGGTCACGCTGAAGGAGAGCTGGATGCCCGACTCGGTCACGTACTCGGGCGTGATCTGCAGCGTGACCTCGTGGCCCGGCAGGAGCGAGAACGTGTTCTCGAGGAGATTCCTCATCACCAGCTGCACGCGATCGACGTCGCCCTCGAGCGTGTCCGAGACGTCCTGCTCGACCTTGATGCGCAGCCGGCAATCGTGTTCCTCCGCGTGGGCGCCCACGCGCGCCACCAACTCGGCGAGCGCCGCGCGCAATGCGAACGGGGTCTTGTGCAGCACCACGCCGCCGGAAAGCGTGGAGAAGTCCACCAGGTCGCCGATCGCCGCCATCGCAGTCTCGGTGGAGCCGCGAATGCGCTGGAAGTGCTCGACCAGCGCCGGATCGAACTCCATCTGCTGCGCGCGGATGGTGATGGCCGAGATGCCTTCCATCGCCACCGACAGCTCCATGCCGATCTTCTCGATCAACGCGATCTCGGCGGCGCCCTTGGACGCGCCCTGCGTCACGGTCTCCTCGCGCGGGCGCCACACCGCTCCGCCCGAGACCTCGTCGACCGTGAGCGGCTGGCGTTGCAGGGTGAGCGTGCGCCCATCGGGGAGCTTCACCGCGAAGCTCATCGCGGGATCGGCCTTCTTGCGCGCTTTCTCGATCGCCTTCGCGTCCACGAGAGTCGAGCGCGCGAGGGCGTCCAGCACCGGCATCCCGGCGAGCGATTGCGGTGCGGACTTGATGTCGAGGAGGCGGACCAGCGCCTCGTTGGCGAGCTCGATCTCGCCGGCGGCGTTCTCGATCAACACCGCGCGCCGCGAGGATTCGGCGAGCGCAAGGAGGCGCGCCGCGGACAGGTTTAGCGCCTGCTCGGTCTCGCGCTGCGGGCCGATGTCGTGCAGCACGGCGATCACGCCGGCCGCCTTGTCGCGCATGTCGAGAGACGGCTGGAAGGCGATCTGCACCCAGCGCTCGCCGCCCGTCTCGCTCTCGAGTCGCGCGTCGACGAATGCCGAGGCGGCCTTGCCCTCGCCCACGCGCGCGATGTTCTGCTGGATGCGCTTGCGGTCGCCCGCGGAGAAGAGTGACGCGAGCGACACCCCGGCGAGGGCGCCGCGCTCGCCCCCGGTGAGCTCGTCGAAGGCGTTGTTGGCGAAGACCACCGCGCCCTTCGCATCGGCGATCGCGACCGCGACCTTGAGGGACTCGATGACGCGCTTGAAGTCGTCGGTGGCCATGGCGGCTATCGCGGCTCGTCCTGGCGGCGGAGATCGGCGAGACGTGCCGCGGCGAGCGCATCGCGGTGAGCGAGAAGCGCCTGCCAGGCCGGAGAGGAGGTGAAGTTGGGCATTGCTGGGCGCGCCTCTTGTGAGGCGAATTCTACCCCAGCGCCAGCCCGGAAATGCCGAGCACCATGCCGATCGCGGCCACGGCGCGGCGCATCACGTCGCCCTCGCGCAGGAGGTGCGCGCCCATCAGCGCGGCGAAGAGGATCGACACCTCGCGCGCGGGCGCCACCAGGCTTACCGGCGTGAACACCATCGCGCTGAGCACCAGGATGTAGGAAAGCGGCATGAGAAGGGCGAGCGCCATCACGGTTTTCCTGCGCTCGCGCCACGCGGCCGCCATCGCCCCGGGCGAGCGCCTGTGCGCGAGTGGCAGCAGCACGCAGATGCGGAACGCATTCGCGCCCCAGTCGTAGAGGAGCGGCGGGAGGAGCCAGGTCGCCACGCTCACCTTGTCCCACAGGGTGTAGGCCGCGATCGTGCAGCCGGTGAGGAGCGCGAAGCCCACCGCACGGCGCGCCTCGCTCTTGTGCCACTGGAATGGGTTGCCGGTGAGGAGGAGGGCGGAGGCGCCGATCATGACGGCGCCCGCGATGGCGATGCCGCTCGGGCGCTCGCCGAGGAGCACGATCGCCACCGCGATGGTGAGCAGCGGCCCCGTGGAGCGCGCCAGCGGATAGACGATCGAGAGGTCGCCGCCGCTCCTGTACGCGCGATCGAGGAGGAGGAAATACGCGGTGTGGATGACACCGCTGCCCAGCATCAGCGCCAGGTGCATGGGCTTCAGCACGAATGCCGAGAACCATGCCGCGCCGGCCACGACCGGCGCGTACATCGCGAGCGACACGAGGGAGGCGACGGTGATGAGGCCGGTGCCTCCGCCGCTCCTCTTCAGCAGGAAATTCCAGCTTGCGTGGATGAGCGCGGCGAAGAGGACGAGGACCAGGGCGAGGGCCGTCACGGCTTCATGAGCCGCAGCAGGTCCAGGTATTGGGTGTCCTCGGGAAGCATGGCGCCCAGGCGCAGCAGGCCGTCGATCGTGACCACCGCCGCGTCGGGCGTGAAGTCGCCGGTGAGGAGATCCATCATCACTTCCTCGACGGGCTTGCAGCGCATCTCGGAAACCTCGCCGTCCTGGTTGGCGGGCTTGAAGTCCTCCGCGAGCCAGATGTCGTGCACGAACAGGATCTCGCGGTGCAGGCCCTCGGGCACGGAGTATTCGACGCGCACCGCGCCCAGGCAATTGAGGCCTGCGAGGAGAGCCGGGGCGATCCCTGCTTCCTCCCACGCTTCCTTGCGCAGCGTCTCATCCACCGAAAGGCCCGCGCTCACGCGCCCGCCCACGAGGTTGTCGAGCTTCTCCGGGTCCACCTGCTTGGTGGCGCTGCGTCGCGCGATCCAGGCGTGCGCGAGGCCGCCCCTTCGCGTAAATGCGTTCATGTGGGCGCCGTAGGCCATGAGGCCGAAGGGGCGCGTGGCGGCGCGTTCGACGCGGAAAAGCTCGGGGTCGCCGTAATGAGGGGCCACGCTCACCAGCTCGTCACGCCAGCCCGTGAGGACGCCGTCGCGGGCGAGTTCGCGGGTCACCTCCGCCATGGCGTCGCTGCGCCCCTGGGCCGTTTCCGGGCGGGCGGTAAGGCGTACGTAAGAGGGATTCACCTCGAAGACATGGGGCCAGCGGCGCAGCTGGTCAGCGAAGGACGGGCGCAGCCATCCCACCGCGTGCTCCTTCACGTAGAACGGGATCGCCGGGAGCTCGCGTTCGGCCTGGGAGGCGTGCGTGCAGGCGGCCCGGACAAGCCCCAGCAGGTCGTTGTAGAGACGCGGTCTCATGGAGGGAAAGTATAATCTCCCCCTAGAATCCGCCCGCCATGAAAGTCCTCATCCTGGGTGCCGGCGTCATCGGCACCTCCACTGCCTGGTACCTCACCCAGCTCGGCCACGAAGTCACGGTGATCGACCGCCGTGAGGGCGCCGGACTGGAGACCTCGTTCGCCAACGGCGGGCAGATCTCGGTGTGCCACGCAGAGCCGTGGGCCAATCCCGACGCGCCCGGCAAGATCCTCCAGTGGATCTGGCGCGACGATGCGCCGCTCCTCTTCCGGCTGCGCATGGACCCGGCGCAATGGTCGTGGGGCCTCGCCTTCCTCACCGAGTGCCTGCCGGCGAGGACGCGCGCCAACATCGGCGAGATCGTGAAGCTCTCGCTCTATAGTCGCGCCAGCCTCCAGGAGCTGCGCGCCGGGACTCACATCCAGTACGACCAGCTCGAGCGCGGCATCCTCCACTACTACACCGACCGCGGCGAATTCGATCGCGCCGCGGCGTCGGCCTCCGTGATGCGCCAGTACGGCCTCGATCGCGACGTGGAGACGGTGGACGAGGCGATCCGCATCGAGCCCGCGCTCGAGTCCGCGCGCCACCGGATCGTCGGCGCCACGTACACCTCGTCCGACGAGTCGGGCGACGCGCATCTGTTCACGGTGCGGCTCGCGAAGATGGCCGAGGATCGCGGCGCGATGTTCCTCTATGGGCGCGACGTGCGCGGCATCCAGGCTCGCGACGGCGCGGTGAGCGGCGTCGCGGTGCGCCACGGCGAGCACGATCATTTGATGAAGGCCGACGCGTACGTGGTGGCCCTCGGGAGCTACTCGCCGCTCCTCACGCGCCCCATCGGATTGAATATTCCGGTGTATCCGGCGAAGGGCTACTCCGCATCGGTGCCGATCCGCGACGCGTCGAAGGCGCCCACGGTGAGCCTCACCGACGATGGCGCCAAGATCGTCATCACGCGCCTCGGAAACCGCATGCGCATCGCGGGCACCGCGGAGCTCTCGGGCTACTCGACGGACCTGAACCCGGTGCGCTGCGAAGCGTTGACGCGCCGCGTGAGCGAGATGTTTCCCGAGGCGGGCGAATACGACAAGGCCACGTTCTGGACCGGATTGCGGCCCTCCACGCCCTCCAACGTCCCGATCATCGGCGCAACGCGCTTCTCCAACCTCTACCTCAATACGGGCCACGGCACGCTGGGCTGGACCATGGCCGCCGGGTCGGGGCGCGCGCTTGCGGATATCATCAGCGGTCGCAAGCCCGACGTGGACTTCAAATGGTCACGCTGAAAGACATCGAGAGCGCCGCCGGAGTGATCCGCGGGCAGGTCCCCGAGACGCCGTGCATGCATTCGCGCACGCTCTCCGACATCACCGGCGCCGAGGTCTACCTCAAGTTCGAGAATCACCAGTTCACGGCCTCGTTCAAGGAGCGGGGAGCCCTCAACAAGCTCCTATCGCTCGACGCGGCCCAGCGCGCCACGGGCGTGATCGCCTGCTCCGCCGGCAACCATGCGCAAGGCGTGGCGTATCACGCGAGCCGCCTCGGCATCCCCTCCGTGATCGTGATGCCGCGCTACACGCCGTGGGTCAAGGTCGAGCAGACCCAACGCCACGGGGCCGAGGTGATCCTCGAGGGCGACAACTTCGACGCCGCCAAGGATTTCGCTCTGAAGGCCGCGGTCGAGCGCGGCCTCACACTCGTGCATCCTTACAACGACGAGAAGATCATCGCGGGGCAGGGGACCACCGGTCTCGAGATGATGAAGGAGCACCCGGAGCTGGACGCGATGATCGTCGCCATTGGCGGCGGCGGCCTCATCTCCGGGATCTCCATCGCGGCGAAGGCGATCAAGCCTTCGGTCGAGGTCTTCGGCGTCGAGATGGTGCGCTTCCCGGCGATGTATCACGCGATGAGGGGTTCGACACCGCAGTTCGGCGCCTCCACCATCGCCGAGGGCATCGCGGTGAAGGAGCCGGGGACGCTCACCCGCCCGATCATCGAGAAGAACGTGGCCGAGATCTTCCTGGTCGACGAGGGCGACATCGAAAAGTCGATCGTGATGCTCCTCGAGATCGAGAAGACGGTGGTCGAGGGTGCGGGCGCGGCCCCCCTCGCCGCGCTGCTCATGCACAGGGCGCGCTTTGCCGGGCGCCGCGTGGGGCTGGTTCTGGGCGGCGGCAACATCGACCCCCTGATGCTCGCCGAGATCATCGAGCGCGGCATGGTGCGCTCCGGGCGCCTCGCGCGCGTGCTGGTGGAAGTGCGCGACCTCCCCGGCTCGCTCGCGAAGGTCACCGCGTGCATCGCCGAGCAGAACGCTAGCATCGAGGAGGTACACCACCAGCGCACGTTCACGCAGGTCGCGGTGCAGAACGTCGAGGTGGAGCTGGTGCTCAAGACCCGCAACCGGGAGCACGTGGAGCAGATCGTGGCGGCGCTCCAGCGCTGCGACTTCAAGGCTCGCGCGTACCCCGTCGATTAAGTGGTGTCAGGTACGATTTAACCCAGGAGCAAGGAATGACCATCAAGAGACTGAACGTGGGCAAGCGCCTGTCGGAAGTGGTGATCCACGGCGACACCATCTACCTCGCCGGTGAGGTCCCCGACGACACGGGGAAAGACATCACCGGGCAGACGGAGGAAGTGCTGGCCAAGATCGACAAGCTCCTGAAGCAGGCCGGCAGCGACAAGGCAAAGATCCTGTCGGCGCAGATCTTCCTGCCCGACATGAAGGACTTCGCCGGCATGAACGTGGCGTGGGAAAAGTGGGTCGTGCCCGGGCAAACCCCGGCGCGCGCGACCATCGAGGCAAGGCTCGCGAATCCGGCCTACAAGGTCGAGATCATGTGCATCGCGGCACTCTAATCGGAAGGGGAAACCAATGTCGTTCGCATCCTGGATCCGCCGCGCGGCAGCAGCGGCGGTGTCGCTCGTGACTATCGGCGCGCTCGCGCAATCTCCCGCCGTGGAGCTCATCCCGCGCGCGCTCTTCTTCGGCAACCCCACCAAGGCGCAGGGCCTGGTGAGCCCCGACGGCAAGTGGATCTCGTGGATCGCACCGCGTGACGGCGTGCTCAACATCTGGGCGGCGCCCGTAGGGGACCTCACCCAGGCGCGGCCGCTCACCGAGGAGAAGACGCGCCCCATCCGCCAGCACTACTGGGCGCCCAACTCGAAGCTCGTGCTCTTCATCAACGACCGCGGCGGCGACGAGAACTATCTTCTCTACGGCGTGGACCCGAAGGGCGGCCCGTTGAAGAGCTTCACGCCGTTCCAGAAGACGCGCGTGGCGCAGATCAAGGCGAGCCGCAAGCACCCGGACGAGATCCTGATCGGCCTCAACAACCGGGAC
>JBBRQA010000100.1:0-13037 GCA_038227085.1 Burkholderiales bacterium
GCCTGCTCGACCTCCTCGGCGGTGGCGGTCATCGGGATCGGCACCAGCAACGGCTGCGATGGCAACGATGCGGCCTGGAGCGAGTCCTTCAGGCCCTCGTAGACGATGCGCTCGTGCGCCGCGTGCATGTCCACCACCACGAGCCCGGCCATGTTCTGCGCGAGGATGTAGACGCCGTGGAGCTGCGCGAGCGCGAAACCCAGTGCGGGCGTCTCCGTCGCGACCACGACCGGCGCACCCTCGCGCCTTTCATCCACCATCGCGCCCGCGAAAAACGCCTCGTAGCTCCTCGACGGCTGCGCCACCGCAAGCCCCCCCTGCTGAAAACCAAAACCGGGGTCAGACCCCGCTCTGACCCCGGTCTGTCCCCGGTCTGACCCTGCGAGGGGCGAAGCGAGCGCGCGAGCGAGCGAGTGGAAGACGAACTGGTGCATCGCGTTCGATTCGCGGAAGCGCACCTCGCTCTTGGCCGGGTGCACGTTGACGTCCACCAGCGCCGGGTCGATGTCGAGAAAGAGCACGTATGCGGGATGGCGATCGTGGTGCAGCACGTCGGAGTAGGCCTCGCGGATCGCATGCGCCACGACCTTGTCGCGCACGAAGCGGCCGTTCACGAAGAGGAACTGCGCGTCGCGCGAGGCGCGCGTGAATCCCGGAGGCGCGATGAGGCCCGAGAGGCGCGCGCGCGAGCCTTCGGAGAGGACCTCGACCGCCTCGGCGGCGAAGTCCTCACCGATGACGTGGGCGGCGCGTTGGCGGGGGCTCTGGGGGGGAAGATGCGACGTACGCCGCCCGTTATGCGAAAGGGAGAAAGCGACCGCGGGACGCGACAGGGCGATGCGCGCATAGGCCTCGTCGCAGCGCGCGAACTCGGTAGCCTCGCTCTTCAGGAATTTGCGGCGCGCCGGGGTATTGAAGTAGAGATCCTCGACTTCGACGGTGGTGCCGGAGGCGAGCGCCGCGGGCTCGATCGCGGACACCGCGCCGGCCTCGCACGCGATCCGCCATGCGTGACGTTCATCGGAGCGCCGGCTGACGAGGGCGAGGCGCGCTACCGCGCCGATCGACGCCAACGCCTCGCCGCGGAAGCCGAGGGTGGCCGCGGATTCGAGGTCCTCGAGCGTCGCGATCTTGCTGGTGGCGAAGCGTGCGAGCGCGAGTGGCAGGTCGTCACGCCCGATGCCACCGCCGTCGTCCACGACCTTGAGGCGCCGCACGCCGCCTTCGATGAGATCCACCGCGACCGACTGCGCGCCCGCGTCCAGGCTGTTCTCCATCAGCTCCTTGAGAGCTGAAGCGGGCCGCTCCACCACCTCGCCGGCGGCGATTTGATTCACGAGCAGCTCGGGGAGAGACCGTATGAGACCCACGAGGCGAATGTTACACTGGGCCGACAGCTTTCCCGCCGAGCGCATACCGCGCAGGGAGCGGCATGACCCACGAGAAAGACACTGCGGCGCCGCCGATTCCGGAAGCCGCGGACCCCGCGCTGCAAGCCGAGCAGCTCCGCTTGCTGTTCCGCTTTTCCGTAGTGGGTCACCTCGCGACGCTCCTGGTCGTCTTCATCCTCGGCGGCATCCTCTGGCAGGACCTCGCGCGTCCCGCGCTCTTCATGTGGTTCGTGGCCACCGCGATGGTGGCGATCGGCCGCTACATGCTCTACAAGGCGTTCATTCGCGACACGCCGCCGGAAAGCGAGCTCAAGCGCTGGGAGGGCCGCTTCATCGCCGGCACCATCCTCGCCGGCGTGTGCTGGGCGATCATCGGCACGGCGCTCCTGCCCGACTCCTCGCGCATGGTGCAGCGCCTCTCGGTGGTGATGCTGGTGGTGCTCCTCATCACCGGCGCCGTCGCCTACTACGCGCCGCACCGCTATGCCTACAAGGTGATGGCCCTCTTCGGCCTGGTGCCGCTCGCCGTCACCCTCGGCAGGTCCGGCGACCGCAACCAGGCGTTCCTGTCTGGATCGATCCTGATCCTCGCCGTGATCCTGCCGTACGTGCATGCGCGCGTGCACAAGGCGCTGGTGGAATCCCTCACGACCCGGCGCACTCGCGACTCGCTCTCCACCGAGCTCGAGAGCGAGAGGACGCGGCTGCAGGAAGTGAATGAGGCCCTCGCCGAGGAGACTTCCGAGAAGCTGCGCGCGCAGCAAAGGGAGCTCCTCGCCGCGCAGAAGCTACGCATGCATTTCGAGCGCACGCCGCTCGCGGTACTCGAATGGGACCGCGAGAGCAAAATCATCGCGTGGAACCCGGCAGCGGAAGCGATCTTCGGCTTTCCCGCCTACGACGCGATCGGCAAGGTCGTGGCCAAGCTCCTCGGCTCCGACACCGAGCGGCACAACATCGAGACCATGTGCCACGAGCTCCTCGAGGCGGGCGACGGCGGCAAGATCACGCTCGGCAACGTGACGCGCGGCGGGCGCAACATCCAGTGCGAGTGGTACAACACGCCGCTGGTCGACGCGAAAGGCGAGGTCACCGGTTTCGCGTCGCTCGTGCACGACGTGACCGAGCGCCTGAACACGGAGCGCACCATCCACTACATGGCGCACCACGACGCGCTCACCGGATTGCCGAACCGGCGCCTCATGCAGGACCGCCTCAACCAGGCGATCATGTCGGCGCGCCGCAAGCAGCGCCACGTCGCGGTCCTCTTCCTGGACCTGGACCGCTTCAAGGTCGTGAACGACACGCTCGGCCATGACACCGGCGACTTCATCCTGAAGGACGTGGCGCGCCGCCTCGCCTCGTGCGTGCGCGAAGGCGACACTGTGTCGCGCGAAGGCGGCGACGAGTTCGTGATGATCCTGCCGGACCTGGAGCGCCCCGAGCACGCGCGCGTGGTGGCCGACAAGATCATGAAGGAGCTGGTGCGCCCCGTGGAGATCGGCGGCCACGAGATCCACGTGACACCGTCCATCGGCATCAGCCACTACCCCAACGACGCGACCGACGTGCACCAGCTCCTGAAGCACGCCGACAACGCGATGTACCAGGCGAAGGACGCGGGGCGCAACACCATCCGCTTCTTCACCAATGATTTGAATTTCCTCCTTTCCAAGCGCCTCGAGATCGAGAGCCGTCTGCGCAAGGCCATGGAGAACGAGGAGTTCTTCCTGCGCTACCAGCCGCAGGTAGAGCTCGCCACCGGGCGCATCTCGGGGATGGAGGCGCTGATCCGCTGGAACGATCCGCAGAAGGGCGAGATCTTTCCCAAGGATTTCATCTTCGTCGCGGAGGAGCTCGGACTCATCGTGCCGATCGGGGAATGGGTATTTCGCACGGCGTGCCGCCAGCTGCGCCAGTGGGAGCAGGACGGCCTTCCGTCGGTCACCATCGCGATCAACATCTCGCCGCGGCAGTTCATGTCGCGCAAGCTGGTCTCGACGCTGCTCGCGATCGTGCGCGAGGTCGGCGCCAACCCGCGCCACATCGAGCTCGAGATCACCGAGACCATGATCATGAGGAACGTCGAGCAGTCGATCGAGACGCTCACGCAGCTGCGCTCCGTCGGCATGCAGGTGGCGATCGACGATTTCGGCGTGGGCTACTCGTCGCTGGGGCAGCTGAAGCGCCTGCCCGCCACGAGCATGAAGATCGACCGGTCGTTCATCATGAACGTGCCCGAGGATGCCTCGAGCGGCTCCATCACCGAGGCGATCATCGCGATGTCCAAGCGGCTCAAGCTGCGCTGCATCGCCGAGGGCGTGGAGACGCGCGCGCAGCTCGAATTCCTGCGTGCCAACCATTGCGATTCCTTCCAGGGCTACCTCTTCTCGCGCCCGGTGACCGCGCTCGAGGCCACCGCGATGCTGAGGGCCCAGGCCGCGGCCAAGGGCGAGACCGCGCAGACGGCCTAGCGCGAGGCGACCTTGTTGCGGGCGAGCGGCGGGTTCTGCGCGAGGTAGCGCTTCACGCCGCCCAGGATCGCGGCGGCAAGCTTGTCCTGGTAGCCGGAGTCCTTGAGGCGCCTCTCCTCGTCAGGATTGGAGATGAACGCGGTCTCCACCAGGATCGAGGGGATGTCGGGCGCCTTCAGCACCGCGAAGCCGGCCTGCTCCACCGCGGCCTTGTGCAGCGTGCTCACGTCGCTCAGCTCCGACAGCACCGCCTTGCCGAGCTTCAGCGAGTCGTTGATGGTGGCGGTGAGCGAGAGATCGAGCAGCGTGCGCGCGAGGATCGGATCCTTCACGTTGAAGTTCACGCCGCCGATGAGGTCCGACTCGTTCTCGCGCTGCGCGAGCATGCGCGCCGAGGTCGAGGTCGCCCCGCGCTCGGAGAGCGCGAAGACCGAAGAGCCGTGGGCGTCGGGACGCACCCACGCGTCGGCGTGGATCGAGACGAAGAGGTCGGCCTGCACGCGCCGCGACTTGGACACGCGGCTCGCCAGGGGGACGAAGTAGTCGCCGTCCCTCACCAGCACCGCGCGCATGTTGGACTCCTGGTCGATGCGCGCCTTCAGCCGCCGCGCGATGGCGAGCGTCACGTCCTTCTCCATGGTGCCGCGCTTGCCGCGCGCGCCGGAATCCTCGCCGCCATGCCCTGCGTCGATCGCGATGATCACGAGGCGGTCGGTCTTCGCCGCGGGCTTCGCCTTCTCGGCCACCTTTACCGGATCCTTCGCCTTCGGGGGCTCGAGCTTCACCACCGACAGCGCCGGCGCCTCGACCTTCGGCCCCTCCACCGGCGCCGTGCCCACGGTCATCGGCGCCTTCGCCATCTCGCCGATGTGGTCAGGCTGCGGGGCGAGGAGCGCAAGGAGCGGATCGGCCGGCTTCGCGGGATAGATGTCGAGCACCAGGCGATTCCCGTACTCGCCCACCGGCGCAAGCGGAAACACCGAGGGCTTCACCTCGGTCTTCAGGTCGAACACGATGCGCACGACGTTGGGGCGGTTCACGCCGACGCGCACCGCCTGGATGTAGGGGTCGTCCGCGCCGACCTTCGCGGGAAGCGCCTTCAGCTCGTCGGTGAGGTCCACGCCCTCGAGATCCACCACGAGGCGCTCGGGACTGCTCACGAAGAAGAACTGGTGGCGCACGGGCTTCGCGGACTCGAGCGTGACGCGCGTGTATTCCTGCGCGGGCCATACTCGTGACGCGAAAATCCTTTCGCCGGCGACGGAGTCGGCGGCGGCAAAAAGCGCGAGCAACGCGAGCGCAAGAAATGCGCATTTCAGGAAGACGCGCGCAGTGCCTCGTCGATGCGAGCCAGGCATTGGCGCCCCGCCGGCGAGCTCGAGGTGAGCTCGGCCGAGCGTCCGTCCGCGAGCAATCCCAGGGCGATTTGCAGGTCCGCGGGCGGCAGTTGTCCAGCGGCCTTTTCCGGCCACTCGACCAGGCTCACAGTGCGCCCGTTGAAGCTGTCCCGAAAGCCGGCGTCGATCCATTCGCGCGGATCCTGGAACCTATAAAAATCAAAGTGATGCAAGTGTAACCTCGAAACCTCATAAACTTCAACCAAGGTATAGGTCGGGCTTTTCACCGCCCCCTGGTGCCCCAGCTCACGCAGGAGGCCCCGCGCGAGGGTGGTCTTGCCGGCGCCCAACTCCCCGCGCAGGTAGATGACGAGCCCGGGCTCGAGCGCGCGGCCGATCGCGGCGCCCAGCGCCAGCGTGGCCTGCTCGTCGGGAAGATTGGTTTTCAGGGCTACCATCGAAGGATGAATACCGCGGTTCAGGAAGCGAGCGTGGAAGAGCGCGTGAAACGCTGGGGCCGCGAGCTGGGATTCGACGCGATCGCGATCGCCGGCACCGAGCTCGCGGAGGAAGAAGCGCGGCTCATCGACTGGCTGGGCCGCGGCTGGCACGGCGAGATGGATTATATGGCACGCCACGGGGCGCGCCGCGCACGTCCCGCGGAGCTCGTGCCGGGCACCGTCTCGGTCATCACCGCGCGCCTCAACTACACGCCCGCCGATTCCCGCGATTCGTGGGACGTTCTCGAGGATCCGCAGAGCGCGTTCGTCTCGCGCTACGCGTTGGGCCGCGACTATCACAAGGTGCTGCGCGCGAAGCTCCAGTCGCTCGCCGATCGCATGACGCAAGAGCTGGGAGAGTTCACCCATCGCGTGTTCACCGACAGCGCTCCGGTGATGGAGGTCTCGCTCGCGGCGCGAAGCGGCCTCGGTTGGCGCGGCAAGCACACCCTCCTCCTGTCGCGCGACGCGGGCTCGCTTTTCTTCCTGGGCGAGCTCTTCGTGAGCCTCGACCTCGCGAAGGACGCCCCGGTTACCAAGCACTGCGGCACGTGCGAGCGCTGCATCGCGATCTGCCCGACGGCGGCCATCGTCGCGCCCTATCAGCTCGACGCGCGCCGCTGCATTTCCTACCTCACCATCGAGCACCACGGAGCGATTCCCGAAGAGCTGCGTCCGCTCATGGGCAACCGCATCTACGGCTGCGACGATTGCCAGCTCGTGTGCCCCTGGAACAAGTACGCGAAGGTCGCGAACGATCCGGACTTCGCGGTTCGCAACGGCCTCGACTCCGCTCGGCTGGTCGAACTCTTCGCCTGGACCGAGGAGGAGTTCGCGAGGCGCTTCGAGGGCTCCGCCATTCGCCGCATCGGCCACGCGAAGTGGCTGCGCAACATCGCGGTCGCGCTCGGCAACGCACCGTCGTCCCCGGGGATCGAAGAGGCGCTGCGAGCCCGGTGCGAGCACCCCTCGCCCCTGGTGCGCGAGCACGTGCTGTGGGCACTCGCCCGGCACCAGGCCGCGCGCTAGAATTTCCCCTGGAGGACGCATGCGATCGCTCCCCCTTCGCTCGCCAGCACCGCGGGCGCCCGCCAGGGATCTACGGCGGATCGTTCCCACTCAACGACACGCGCTCGATCACGCCGTAGGCGCCGCCACGAAGCGCCGCAGCTCCGCGGCGAGCTTCGCGAGCGATGGCTTGTGCACGTACATCATGTGCCCCGCCTCGTAGTAAGTGACCGAGATGTTCTTGCGCAGCTCCGGTGCGAGCGCCAAGTGGTCGAGCGAATAGTCCGCGGCGAAATGCGGCGTGGCGAAATCGTAGTAGCCGCTCGCCACGAAGACGCGCATGTGCGGATTCATCGCAAGCGCCTTCCGCAGCGTCTCGCCTACCGACGCGTAGCGATTGACGAAGTCGTTCCAGCCCCACGTCATGTAGAGCGGCTTGATGATCTCGTAGGGGACGTCCGCCTCGAAGCGCAGCTCGCCGCGCACGTAGTCGTTCATCGCCGCGGCGTAGGCGCCGTAGATCTGCATCATCCCGGGGTCGAACTCGAACTTCTCGCCGGCGGAGTCGCGATCGAACCCCGTGTATCGGCTATCCAGCCGGCCCACGGTGCGGCCCTCCGCGCGCAGGAGCTCCTTGCAGAAGCGAAGGATCTCGACACGCAGCTCGGTACGCTCGACGTACTCGGGTGAAAGCCCCGTGAATCGCGCGATCTTCGCGGCGAGTCGCGTCCTCTCGGCGGGCGCCAGGCGCGCTCCCTGGAAGAGCGCGCTCGCATATTCGCCTCCCGCGAACGCCTCCACCTCCCGGAGCAGTTCGCGCAAGGGCTTCGCCCGCAGCTCCGGCGCGAGCTTCCCGTGGAACCACGCGGTGGCGGCATATGTCGGCAGGAAGAGGATGTGGGGCAAATCATTGGACGGATCGAAGCGCAGCACCTGGAAGTCGAGCGCGCAGGAAAGCAGCATCACGCCGTTCAGGTACATCCCGTAGCGCTCGATCAGGTGCCCGGCGAGGCCCGAGGCTCGTGTGGTGCCGTACGACTCGCCGATCAGGTATTTCGGGCTCGACCAGCGCCCATAGCGCGAGACCCACAGCCGGATGAATGCGCCGACTGACTCGAGGTCGCGCCGGTAGTCGTGGTACTCCTTCACCGCCTCGCCCTCGACCATGCGGCTGAATCCGGTGCCGACCGGATCGACGAACACCAGGTCGGACGCGTCGAGGAGCGAGAGCTCGTTGGCGACGAGGCGCCCCGGCGGCGGCGAAGCGAAACCCTCATCGTCGAGCTCCACGCGTTTGGGTCCGAGCACTCCGAGGTGCAGCCACACCGAGCTCGACCCAGGCCCGCCGTTGAACGAGAACGTCACCGGGCGCTTCGCCTTGTCGGGCGCGTCGTCGAGCGTGTAGGCGACGAAGAACACTTTCGCGCGCGCCTTCTCGCCCTCGCTCTTGCCTTCCTTCTCCGCCTCTTCGCGCAGCACGAGCGTGCCGCAGGTGACGATGTAGGCGATGTCGCGCCCGCCGATCGTGGCGCGATGGCGCGTGATCGCGATCTCGTCCGTCGGCGCGGGCTTTTCGTCCTTGCCGTTCTTCGTCTTCGGGTCGGTGGATTCGGTCATGGGCGTGCCTCGGGAGCGAGTCCCGCGAGCTCGCGGGTAAGTTCGGCCGCGGGAACGTCACGGCAGCCGGTCGCGTTCTGGCCGGACCAGAGCGGCGAGAATTCGCCGCTGCCGGCGGCCTCGGCTCTCGCGCGGAGGGGCGCAACCGCGCCTATTGCCAGCGGGAACGCGGGCGCCGCGCGCGCCATCGGGCCGATCTCGCGGATGATGCGGTTCACGATGCTGCGCGCCGGGCGCCCGGTGAAGATGTTGGTGAGCGCGGTGTGGCGCGCGGCAGCGCTCTTCAACGCGGCGCGATGCACGGCGCTGGTAGTCGCCTCGGGACAAAGCATGTAGCTGGTGCCTACTTGCACGCCCGCCGCGCCGAGAGCGAGCGCCGCGGCGACGCCCTTCGCATCGGCGATGCCGCCAGCGGCGATCACCGGGATCTTCACCTCCCGCAGCACCTGCGGCAGCAACGCGAAGGTGCCCACCTGCGTGGTGAGATCCTCGCCGAGGAACATGCCGCGATGGCCGCCCGCCTCCAGGCCCTGCGCAATGATGGCATCGGCGCCGTGGTCCTCCAGCCAATGCGCCTCCGCAACGGTGGTGGCGGAGGAGAAGATCTTCGCTCCCCAGGCCTTGGCGCGCGCGAGAAGCGCCGGCGGCGGCAATCCGAAGTGGAAGCTCACGACGGCGGGCTTGAACTCGTCGAGGATGTCGGCTACTTCGGGCCCGAACGGCGCGCGTCCCGGCCCCACGGGAATGGCCGCGGCGTCGATGCCGTACTCGCGGTAGAAGGGTGCCAGCGCCTCGCGCCACGAGGCCTCGCGGCGCGCGTCCGCCTCGGGATTCACGTGCGCGAAGAAATTCACGTTGAAGGGCTTTGCGCTCGCGGCGCGGATGGCGGCCAGTTCCTTGCGCATGGCATCGGGCGTCAGCATGGCGCAAGGCAGCGAGCCGAGCCCGCCCGCGTTGCTCACCGCGATGGCGAGCGCGCTCCCCTGCACGCCCGCCATCGGCGCCTGCACGATCGGCAGCTCGATGCCGACCAGCTCCTGCAAGGTCATCGCGAATCCAGCGCTTGGAGAATCGGCCATGCTAACCGAATATGGGAGCCATGAAGTCCGTTCCTGCCATCCCGCGCGGCGTCTGGGTGCTCGGTTTCGTGAGCATGCTGATGGACATTTCCTCGGAGATGATCCACGGGCTGCTGCCGCTCTATCTCACCGTGGGTCTGGGCGCGAGCGCCCTCGTGGTCGGCATGATCGAGGGCCTCGCCGAGGCCACCGCGCTCATCGTCAAGGTGTTCTCGGGCACGCTTTCCGATCGCTGGCAGAAGAGGAAGGCGATTACCGCATTCGGCTACGGCCTCGCGGCGTTTTCGAAACCGCTCTTCGCACTGGCGAGCGGCCCGTTCCTCGTCTTCTTCGCCCGTTTCCTCGACCGGATCGGCAAGGGGATCCGCGGCGCGCCGCGCGATGCGCTCATCGCCGACCTCACGCCGAAGGAGATTCGCGGCGCTGCCTTCGGGCTGCGCCAGTCCCTCGACACCGTCGGCGCCTTCGCCGGCCCGCTCCTCGCTATGGTGTTGATGCTGGCCTGGAACGACGACTTCCGCGCCGTATTCTGGGTCGCGGTGATCCCGGCGATGCTCTCGTTCCTGCTGATCACATTCGCGATTCGCGAGCCCGCCACGCCGCCCGGCTCCGCGAACGCGCAGAAGGTGAGCCTCAACCGGGCAACGCTGCGCGGGCTCGGGCCCGCATTCTGGGGAATAACCGCGGCCGCGACGGTGATGACCCTCGCGCGCTTCAGCGAGGCCTTCCTCATCCTGCTCGGGAGCAACCTCGGCATGCACGCCGCCTACGCGCCCCTGATACTCGTCGGCATGAACGTCGTCTACGCGGCGATCGCGTATCCCGTGGGCCTCCTCGCCGACCGGATGTCGCCGCGCACGCTCCTCTTCATCGGCATCGCTTTCCTCGTGGCCGCCGACGTGGTTCTCGCGATGGCGTTCAGTCTCACGATGCTCGGCGTGGGCATCGCGCTCTGGGGCTTGCATATGGGATTCACGCAGGGAGTGTTCGCTGCGATGGTGGCGAAAGCGGCGCCCGCCACTCTGCGCGGCACCGCCTTCGGCGTTTTCAATCTCGCCAGCGGCATCGCGCTGCTCGTCGCGAGCGCGCTGGCCGGGGCGCTTTGGCAGTTCGTCGGGCCCGCGGCGACCTTCATCGCCGGCGCCGCGTTGGCCGCGCTATCCTTCGCCATCACCTGGGCCACGATCCGGAGACACCCATGAGTCGCCAGTCATTGCTCGTCTCGCTGGCCCTCGCGCTGGCGCTTTCACTGGCAGCGTCCGCGCAGGTCTACAAGTGGACCGATCCCTCGGGCAAGACGCACTATGGGGATTCGCCGCCCGACGACGCGAAGAAGCAGGAGTTGAAGATCCGCATCCCGTCCTACGAAGGCCCCGTGGAGGTGCGCGATTGGGCCGCGGTGATCCATGAGAAGTCGCCGCAGGGGCCACCCGAGCCCGACCGCATCACCATGTACTCCACCGACTGGTGCCCGCACTGCAAGAACGCGCGGAACTATTTCAGCGCGAAAGGCCTCCGATTCACCGAATACAACGTCGAGACCTCGGAAGCGGGGCGCAAGGAATTCGAAGCCCTCGGCGGTGGCGGGGTCCCGGTGATCGTCGTCGGATCCAAGGTCATGCGCGGATTCTCGCCCGTAAAATTCGAAGCGCTCACCAGGAAGGCTTCTTGAAAAATCGCACCCTCGCTTTACTCCTCCTGCTGGTCGCCCCCGGCACCTTTGCGCAATCGAAGCTTCCCCTCGAGCGCATCAAGCTGCCCCCGGGCTTCGAGATCACGGTGTTCGCCGAGGGCGTGTCGAACGCGCGCTCCATGGCGCTGGGCGAGAACGGCACGCTCTTCGTGGGCTCGATGGGCGCGGGCAACGTCTACGCGATCAGGCACGACGGCAGGAAGGCGACTCAGGTCACGACGATCGCGCGCGGCCTCGATACGCCCAACGGCGTCGCGGTGAAGGATGGCGCCCTGTATGTCGCGGAGATCTCCAAGGTGTGGCGCTACGACAACATCGAGTCCACCCTCGACGCGGCGAAGCCCACCCTCATCTACGGCAACTACCCGACCGAAAAGCACCACGGCTGGAAATTCATCCGCTTCGGCCCCGACGGCCGGCTCTACGTGCCGGTGGGTGCGCCGTGCAACATCTGCGAGCGCGAGGCGCCCTATGCGAGCATCACGCGCCTCGCGCCCGACGGCTCCGCGATGGAGGTCTTCGCTAGCGGCATCCGCAACAGCGTCGGCTTCGACTGGGACCCGCGCACGAAGGAGCTGTGGTTCACCGACAACGGCCGCGACATGATGGGCGACGACATGCCGTCCGATGAGCTCAATCACGCGCCGAAGGCCGGCATGCATTTCGGATATCCCTACTGCCACCAGGGCGACACCCCCGATCCGGAATTCGGCGCGCGCCGCAAGTGCCCCGAGTTCACGCCGCCCGCGCAGAAGCTGGGCGCTCACGTGGCCTCGCTCGGCGTGCGCTTCTACACCGGATCGATGTTCCCGGCCGAGTATCGCAACCGCCTGTTCATCGCCGAGCACGGCTCGTGGAACCGCTCGAAGAAGAGCGGCTATCGCGTGGTCGTGGTGAAGATCGAGGGCGGCAAGGTGGTCGAGCACGCGGTGTTCGCCGAGGGCTTCCTCGACGCGGCCGCCGACAAGGCGTGGGGCAGGCCGGTGGACGTGCAGGTGATGCCCGATGGCGCCCTGCTGGTCTCCGACGACACCGCCAACGCCATCTACCGGATCGCTTACCGCGGGCTCTAGGGGGCGGCCAAAGTTACGCGTGAAATCCTGGCCGGGGGCTGTTCTGTGCCGTACTGCACAGCCACAGCGGGCGCAGGGGCCGACACTGGGGCCATACATCGCCACCAAGGAAAGCAAATGGCCAACGCCCGCATCGACCGCATGGTTCGCGAGCTCAACAGCGAGCCGTCGACCCAGTTCTTCCTGCACCTTTTCGGATTGGTCGGCCTCGGCAAGGAGTCGCTCGGCCAGTCGCCCGCGCGCCAGGCCGGCATCGGCGCTTCGCTGCTGAAGAACGCCCCGGCGCGCTGAACTTCGCGCTCTACGCGTCCCGGGGCGCCGTTCCCGTGAGGCGCTCATAGGCAAGTCCGGCGACGGCGATGTCTTCGATGCCAACTCCGACGGACTTGAAGACCACGATATCCCCGCTCGACTGGCGCACGCCGAGCCCGCCGGCGAGCACCTCGCCCAGCTCGACCACGTTCATCCGCTCGCGGAGCGGCGCGTCCAGCAGTACCAGGTCGCCCGCCTCGCGCAGCGTCTGCTCCTTCCACTCGACGAGGACCATGCGCGCGCGAGCCATCAACGTGGCGTCGAGCTCGCGCGTGTCGGGCCGGCTGGAGCCCACAGCCGCGATGAACGTCCCCGCTTCCACGGCCGCGCCGTCGAATAGCGGCGTCGCCGAGCGCGTGGCGGTGATCACGACCTGCGCACCCTGCAGCGCCAAGCGCCGATCGCCGTCGCGCCTGACGCTGCGCACGATCGCGCCCGGAAATGCCGCCGAGAACGCCTGGGCGTGCGCACGCCCTTGCACGCCGGTGCCGAAGACCGCGACCACGCGCGGCGCGTCGACCCCCGCCGCCTTCGCCGCGAGCACCGACACCGC
>JBBRQA010000101.1:0-12995 GCA_038227085.1 Burkholderiales bacterium
CACTGTACTCGTCGTGACGCACCGCGCCGGTCAGCTCGAGGCTCTTCAAGATGGGAATGGAGACTTCGCCGTAAATCGCCTTGATGGTGCGCGACACTTCAGCGAACTCGGCATCGAAGGGCGCCTGGTAGATCGGCTGCGCAGTGACCTCTCCATCGCGGAACTTGTAGCTCTCGCGCCGATAGTCGAATCCGGCCGCCACCGCGACGGGCCCGGCGGGAAGATTGAAGACCTCGCCGGATAGCGCGCCGTCGAATTGCGTGAGCTTGGCCTCGCCGCCGAAGAGGCTCGCGCCGTCGGCGCGCGCCGCATCCAGGAGGGCGGCGCCCTGCGCCGATTGCGACTGGCCGGGAAGCAGCCACGGGTTCACCTGCCCGCTGGCGAGCGCCGCCACCATCGGCGTCGTGTACATATATCCATGCTCGAGCGTTGAGTCGGCCTTGCTGCCCGATTGCGAGAGGCCGAGCTTGTAGTCCCACTTGCCGAACACCACGCCTTCGAGTCCCAAGAGGGCGCGATACGCGTCGGTCACGGTCTCGATCATGCGGTTGCCGCAATCATTGCAGCGCCAGCGATAGGCGATCGGCAGGTTGCGGTTGAACGTGGAGATGTACTGGGAAAGATCCTGGTAGTACGGGCCGGCCACCGGGTAGTTGGCGCCCGGAAGGAGCGTCGTCGTAATCTGGTACGGCTCGAAACTCTTGGTCGCGTCGGTGCGCGACGCGATCACTTCGGCGAATGCCGTGTGGTTGCTGTTGATCTGGAAGGTGCCGCGCCCGACGAATTGCGTGCGCTCCACCGGCTGGATGATGACCTCCGATCCACCGTAGTCGAACGCGCAGCCGTAGCGGAATCCGAGGTTGCCCCAGAGTCGATCCTGGTATTGCGACATTCCCGGGACGGAATCGCATTTGCCCTGGAAGCTGAGGAGGTTGGCGCGGTTGTAGTTCTGTATGCCGCCCGAGGGCGTGCGGAAGCTCGAGCCCAATGCGGTGCCGGCCGAGCCGGTCTGCGATGCGAACGGAGTGCCCGTCGTATCGGGCGAGAGGCCGCGATCGGGTTGGAAGCCGTTGTGGAACGAGCGCTGGTTGCCGTTGAGGATCTCCTGCTTGTCGTAGGAGAGCGCCGCCATCAGGTTCCAGCGGTCGCTGGAAAGGTCGCCCCAGCCGCCGAGGATGTTGAAGCGATGGACGTCGCCGCCACCGTGCTGTGTCACGTCGGTGGACGCCGTGAGCTCGATGCCCTTGAAGTCCTTGCGCAGGATGAAGTTGATGACGCCGCCGATCGCGTCGGTGCCGTAGATCGCCGATGCGCCGTCCTTCAGGATCTCGACGCGCTCGATCGCCGCGAGCGGGATCGAGTTCAAGTCCACCGCGTTGCCCTTCGCGCCGTGGTTGGAGATGCGCCGCCCGTTGAGCAGCACCAGGGTGCTGGAGGCGCCCAGGCCGCGCAGGTTCGCGCTCGAGTTGCCGTTGTTGTTGCGGTCCGTGGTGCCGAGCTGTATGCCGACGTTCGAGGAGAGGTTGTCCGCTCCCGTGCCGTTGGCCGAGATCGTCATCAACAGCTCCTCGACGCTGGTGATGCCGCGCCGGTCGATGTCCTTGCGGGTGATGACCTGCACGGGCAGCGCGCCCTCGTCCTGCACGCGCTTGATGTTGCTTCCCGTGATCTCGATGCGCTCTCCCTTCTGCACGTCCTGCTGCGCGAACGCGGCGCCGGCGAAGAAGATGAGCGAAAGGGCCTGGGCAAGCTTGGCGAGTTTCACCTGGGTTGTCTCCCTGATTGGATTGGTCTTGTTGCGGCGAGCGCCGACGGCTGGGGCACGTGGCTTCACGGATTCTGCGCAATGTGCTGCAAAATTACAAATTCTCCCCTCCGGACGTACCTGACACATAATGGTCAACCGCTTCGTCGCCGCCGCCGTGTTCGCCACGGTCGCGGTCCTTCCCGCCCGAGCCGAGCTGCCGGCGACCGTCGCCGACCGGCTCCAGGCCGCGGGCATCCCCGAGGACGCCGTGGGAGTGATCGTCCGGCGTATCTCCGACGGAAAGGTCGTTCTCGCCCATGGCGCCGACCGCGCCATGCAGCCCGCGTCGACCCTGAAACTCCTGACCGCGCTCGTCGCCCTTGAGACGCTGGGGCCCGCGTATCGGGGGCGTTCGCAGCTGCGCGCCTCGGGCCCGGTCGTCGACGGCGTGCTGAGAGGCGACCTCGTGCTGCGCGGCGAGGGTGACGTCGACCTCGACTGGACCGCCTTCCAGCGCATGCTGCGCGTCGCGTGGCTTTCGGGCATTCGCGAGGTGCGCGGCGACCTCGTCGTCGACCGCACCGCGTTCAGTCCGGCGCGCACCGACGTCGGCGTGGCGCCCTTCGACGAGACGCCGGAGTTCCGCTACAACGTGATCCCCGACGCGCTCCTCCTCAACTCCAACCTGTTGCAGATGGACCTCGTCTCCGGCGCGCGCGGGATGCGCGTCGCGATGACGCCGGCGCTCGCGGGCGTGACCGTGACGCCGGAGTTGGAACTGGTGGACCGTGCCTGCGACGATTGGGAAGACGGCTGGAAGATCCCGGACGTGAAGACGGCGCGCGACGGCTCGATCCGCATCGTGCTGCACGGCACGTTTCCAAAGGAGTGCACCGCGTCCACGGCGATCAACGTGCTCGATCGCGACGTGTTCGCCGAGCGCCTGTTTCGCACGGAGTGGGCGCGGCTGGGCGGCCGGTTTCGAGGACGCGTGCGCGAGGCGCAGGCGCCCGCGGGCACGCGCCTTCTCGCCGAGCACCGCTCACGCCCGCTTTCGGAAATCCTCTTCGACGTCGACAAGCGCTCCGACAATCCCGTCGCGCGCATGGTGTACCTGGCGATGGGCGCGCATTCGGGGACGGGCGCCTCGACGCTGCAGGCCTCCGAGCGCGAGGTGCGGACGTGGCTCGCGCGGAAGGGAATCGACGCCACCGGAATCGTGCTGGAAAACGGTTCGGGGCTTTCACGAGCGGAGCGCATCCGCCCAGAGCAGTTGGCGGCAGTCCTCGAGGCGGCGCTGGCGAGCCCGTGGGCGCCGGAATTCCTCGCGAGCCTGCCGATCGTCGCGGTCGATGGCGGCATGCGCCGGCGCCTGCGCGGCACGCCCGTGGCCGAGCTCGGCCGCGTGAAGACCGGCACCTTGCGCGACGTGAGCGCCGTTGCCGGCTATGTGAAGGACGACGACGGCGAGAACTGCATCGTGGTGGCCATGGTGAACCACGAGCGCGCCGTGAAAGAGGTCGCGCGCCCGATCCTCGACGCTCTGCTCGAATGGCTGGCCGCGCCTAGAGAACTCGCGCGTACTGTGCCCTGATAAGGTCGCGGTTGCCGCCGTCGAAGTGCCACCACTCGGTGTTGATGCCGCGCCACCCGGCCTCGCCCATCACCTCGCGAAGGAGCTTGCGGTTGCCCACGTGCAGGTCGGTGAGGTCGCCGCGGGCGAGGTAGCCCTCCTCCAGCGCGGGATGGGAGCGCTCGCTGAGATCGTCGAAGCCGGTGCCCATGTCGAGCTCGCGTCCGGAGGCATCCACCAGGGTCACGTCCACCGCCATGCCGAACGAGTGGATCGAACCGCGCGCGGGGTTGGCGAGGTACTGCGTGAGCCCGGTACCTTCCAGCGCCGCCCACATCCGTTCCTGGACGCGCTGCGGGCGCAGTGCGTCCAGGACGAGGAGCGAGGCGCCGCCGCCGCGCCTGGCGAGCACATCCGCGGCCCTGCGCAGCGACTCGGCGGCGTCGCGGTGCAGCCAGGCGCAGTCGTGCGGCGAGTACATGTCGGCGCCCACGAAGTTGTCCGCAGTCGCGTAGCGCAGCTCGACGCCGACCCCCGGAATGTCGCGAAGCCTGCGGAACTCCGGATGGCCCGCGACGGTTTCGATCGAAATCGCATTCTTCATGTGCGAAAATGCCCCATGATCGACGGCAGGAAACTGGTGGTGGTGCTCCCCGCGTTCAACGCGGCCGATACGCTGGAGCTCACGTTCAACGACATACCCCACGGGCTGGTCGACGAGGTCATTCTCGTCGACGACGGCAGCAACGACAAGACCGTGGAGGTGGCGAGGGGGCTCGGCATCTCGAACGTGCACGTGCACCCGAAGAACCGCGGCTACGGCGCCAACCAGAAGACCTGCTACCGCGCGGCGCTCGCCGCGGGCGCCGACATCGTGGTCATGCTTCACCCCGATTACCAGTACGAGCCCAGGCTCATCACCGCCATCGCGGGAATGATCTCCTCCGGAGTCTACGGCGTGGTGCTGGGATCGCGCATCCTTGGCGGCGGATCGTCGGGCGCGCTGGCGGGCGGGATGCCGTGGTGGAAATACATCGCCAACCGCGCGCTCACGGCGCTGCAGAACCTCCTCACCGGCGCCAAGCTCTCCGAATACCATTCCGGCTACCGCGCCTTCTCGCGCGAAGCGCTGCTGAGTCTCCCGCTTCTCGCCAACTCCGACGACTTCCTGTTCGACAACCAGATGCTGGTGCAGGCGATCGCGCGCGACATCCCGATCGGCGAGATCTCCTGCCCTACGCGCTACCGTGCCGACTCGAGCTCCATCAGCTTCACGCGCTCGGTGCGCTACGGCCTGGGCGTGGTGGGATCCTCTTTCGCCTATCGTGCGTGGCGCTGGGGGCTCACCCGCCCCGCGTTCCTCGACTTCGAATCAGACCGGTTCCTGGTGGTCGCGCCCGTCGCGGGCGAGAAAAACCCAGTAGCGGGCTAGCAAGTAGTTCACCACCAGGACCGCGCCCGTGGTGAGAACCTGCGACACCATGTAGTGCGCGTCGAGGGCATGCAGCAGCAGCGCGAGCACCAGCGCATTGAGCGCGAAGCTCACCGCGAGCGCCAGCACGAAGCGCGGCAGCGCCACCCGGTGGCGCTGCCGGCTCGCGAACACCGTCCAGTAGTTGAGCGGGTACTTCACGAACGCGCCGGCGAGAAATCCCACGCTCGAGGCGAGCACTTCCGGCGTCTTCGACCAGGTGACGAGCGCGACCATCACCAGGTAGTGCGTGCCCGTCGCAGCGAAGCCCGCCACCGCGTAGACGAGAAAGCGGCGCAGCTCCGCGATCACGCGGCCGCCGCTTGCAGGGCGCCGGCCTGCCGCGAGGCGTGCACGAAAACGCCGGGCACGAGCGCGACCCACGAAAGCACCAGTGCCGCCTGGAGGAGCCAGTACCAGCCCGCGGCGCCGAGAAGCGCGAACAACGGCAGAGACAGCGCGACATAGCAGAACACGGCGCCCGCGGCTGGCGAGTCCACCTTCCCATCGGTGCGCACCAGCCAGAAGATCGGGATGAGCGCGAACATGAGGTAGTGCGGCCACACCAGCGGAGAGGTCGCCAGCGTGAAGACGACGCCGATCGACGCGGCGAACCACGGGTCGGAAAAGGCGGCGCGCAGCGCGCGAAGCACGAGATCGCTCCTGCGCCCGCCCTGCGACGCGGCGAGAAGCAGCGCCACCAGGAGCAGGCCTGCGACGATGAGGCCATAACCCACCGGCCCGTAAGTCGACATCGAACGCTGCGCGAGCAGCATCGTGAGCGCGAGGTTTCCCTGGTCGAGGGTCAACGGCAGGCCGCTACCATCCATTCCCCGCGCGAAGGCGAGCCACTCGACCCAGGCGTGCGCGCCCCCGAAATACCAGGCACCGGTTGCCAGGGCGAGCGCACCGAGGAGCGCGGCGAGCCCCGCTCCGACGAGGAGCCTGCGCACGCCCTGCGTTACTCCGTAGTGGATCGCGAACGCGAGGGCGATCCAGGGCGTGTTGGGCTTGAACACCACGAAGATCGCGAGCGAGCCGATGAAAAGCCCGTCCACGAACGCGTTGCCGGAATAGACGCGTCGCACCGCGACAAGCAGCAGGGCGACCATGAAGAGGAGCTGCACCGAGTTCACGTTTCCCACCCTCAGGTCCTGCACGAAAGGCATGAACGTGAGCTCGACCGCGAGCGCGATCCAGGCCGCGGGCCATCTCGGGGCGCCGCGCAGACGCGCAAGCACGTATACGGCCACTCCTGCCGCAAGGTACTGAAGGATCGCGAAGAGACCGTGCGCGCTCTCGTAATCGAGGGGAAAGAGGGCAAAGGACGCATACAGGAACGGCGTGCCCATCGGCTCGAGCGTGCGGCGGTAGCGGTTCGCGCCGCGCAGCTTCGCGCTCGCCGAGGCTTCCGACAGCGCATTGAGCGCCCCCGAGTATCCGGGGACGTCGACATACGGCGTGAGCCGGGTGCCGGAAACGCTCTTGGCGACCGGCACTCCCCAGAATTGGTAGAAGTCGATGCCAAAACGGGAGGCGGAGCCCGCCCACCCCTGCGCGGCAAGGAACGCGGCGAGCACCAGCGCGATGGCGAAGCCCGCCGCGTTCGACTTCGTGATTCGCGAGAATGCGGCGCTGGGCATGTCCTACCGGGGGCTCGTGAGGCGGCGCAGGAGGAAGTACTCGTTGTAGGGATGGTCGTCCGTGATCCGCATCGACGCTTGCGTGGGCAACACTGTCGCGATCGGCAGCTCGCTCGCCAATACCTTGGAGATGTCGGTCGCGAGACCCGCGGCGCTCCATTCCGCGAGGTCTTCGCGGGCCGCCGGGGGAAGGCTTGCCATCATCTGCGTGGCGTCCATCGGCTTCAGGGGCTGCATCGACGCGAGGAAGTGGACGCCCCACCCTTCGACGGAGCGGTAGACGCGAATGTGCGGGAACACCTCCGCCAGCGATTTCGCCACCGCGCGCGCGATACGCTCCTCGCCCACCGGAAACCACGTCTGGAATACGCCGCCCGGGTTCAAATGGTCCCTCACCGCCTCGTGGAATTCCCTCGAATAGAGCAGGCTCGAGCCCGCGGCCTCCACCGGCGGCGGCGGGTCCACCACGATCACATCGTAGGTTTCGCGTGTGCGATTGAGGAACCTGCGCCCGTCGTCGATCACCACATGACCCCTGGGATTGCGCATGACCGCGCCCGCATCGGCGTGATAGTAGGGGAACGCATCGCGCACGCTCGGCACCAGCTCGACGGCCGTGGTATTCACGTCCCAGCTGAGGAGCGACCGGTAGGTGGTCCCCATGCCGAAGCAGATCACCAGCGCCGACGCGGGCTTGCCTTCGTGGATCGCGAGCGGCAGGTGCGCCATGAATTTCGTGATCGGCGTGAGCTCCGTGATGCCGATGCCATTCACCAGCATTCGCCTCTGCATGCCCTCCCCGGTCGAGACCACCGTCGCGGCGTAGTCCCTGCGCACCTCGCAGCGGCTGGAAGTCCAGGTGCAGGGATCCTCGTAGCTCACGTTCACGAACAGGGCGCAAACGAGGAGCGCGCCCGCCGCGATGCCTGCGCCCAGGCGCCAGCGCGCGTGGACCTCGCGCCGCAACACGAACGCGAAGGCAAGCAACGGCACCGCGAGCACCACCAGCGACCGCGCCGCGCCCAGGAGCGGCAGCAGGAGGTAGGAGGCGAGGAGCGGCCCCAGGATGCAGCCGAGGACGTTCAACGCGTAGGCACGGCCCGCGCCGCGCGGCTGCCCGCCCGAGAAATCGTCGATAAGGCGCGGCGTGAGGTACCCCAGCGCGGCGCATAACGGAAATATGCTCGCCAGCGCGAGGAACGCGCGCGTGGCCGAGCCTGCGGCAAGACGCGGGTCGTTCATGACGATCGGCAGCAGCGACGAGAGCGCCACGATGGCGAGGAGCGCGCCGTTGGTGCGCACGCGCGACGCCGAAAGGTCGCGCCGATAGAGCCACGAGCCGATCCACGTCGCCACCAGGTAGACCACCAGCAGCGCCGCGAACGCGTAGACCTGGCTGCCGAGGACCGGCGTGAAGGTGCGCGTCCACACCACCTCCATCGCGAGCGATGCAAGACCCGTGGTGAATAGGATCGCACGCGCCCAGGGGACGGCGCGCCCTTCTCCCGTGGCGCGCGCCTGGGCCTCGGGCGTTTCCGCCGCGCGCTCGCGCCGCCCGGATTGGAGCCCGAGGGACAGGCCCGCCGCGGCGATAAGGAGATTCACGAGGCCCGCCACCCACAGCGTGTGGCGAAATCCCAGCACCTCGACCAGCACGCCGGCCGTGAGCAACGCGCCCAGCGATGCGCCGAGCACATTCGCGAGGTAGAGATGGCTGAAGCTCCTGGCGTCCGCGTCAGGATGCTCGCGCACGTACGCCATGACGACCGGGAAGGTCGCGCCCATTGCGAAGCACCAGGGAAAGATGGAGAGCCCGATCGCCAGGGCGGAGAACGAGAGGTAGGAAACGGTGTTCGCCTCGCCCAGGCGTCCCAGCGACCCCGCGCCGATGCCGAAGAGATGCGGCACGACGAGCGCCCCGATGCCGATGACGAGCTCGATCGCCGCATAGAAATAGATCGCCGAGAGGCCCGTCGCGCGCGTGAGCTTCTCGATGAGCCTTCCGCCGGACCAGGAGCCGAACGCGAGGCCGAGCATGAAGACCGAGATCACCACCGAGAGCACCGGCGCCACGATGCCGAAGGCGGCGAACGCGAGGCGCAGCCACACCACTTGGTAGAGCAGGCCGCAGAAACCGGAGAGGAAGAAAAGCTCGAACAGGAGCCGCTTGCGGCTGGGTTGGATCTCAGTGTCTCCGGCGGACTGCGGGCATGATCGAGGCGAAGGACGCGTGCCGGGCGATTCTGCCCATTGCCTCACCGGCTGGCAAGCCGCTCGTCTTCGGGAGGCAACCAGCGTGAGAGACGCAACCGCGGTTTGTGCGCCCCGCTCGCATCCATTAGGATGCGGGCTTGATGACCGTCGCCTCGCCGACCCTGCCCGCGCATCGCCATCCCGCATTCGCTCTGGCCGCGGTCACGTTCGCGATCCTGGTGCTCGAGCTTGCGATGATCCGCTGGCTCACGACCCAGATCCGCGTCGCTTCCTACTTCGCCAACCTCGTCCTTCTCGCCGCGTTCCTCGGCATGGGCCTGGGCGTAGGCCTCGCCCGCCACGCGCCGCGCCTCGCGCGCTGGTCCTTGCCGGCACTGGCGGTGGTGTGCGTGTTGCTTGCGTTGTCGACGCCATTGGGACTGGTGCACGTGCGCTTCCCGGACCTCGCGCCCACCGACTGGTTTGTCAGCAAGGGAGGCACATGGCTGCAGTTCGTCGGCGCCGCGGCTCTCGTGACCGCCTGCTTCTGGGCGATCGTGGTCGCCTTCCTCCTGCCAGGGACGATCGTCGGCTGGCTATTCGCATCGATGCCGCCCCTCGAAGCCTATGCGGCCGACCTCGGCGGGTCGTTGGCGGGAGTCGTCGCGATGGCCGTGGTCGCGGCTCTGTGGACTCCACCGCCGGTGTGGATCGCACTGGGCGCGCTGCCGCTGCTCTGGCTCTATCGTGACCGCTGGAACGTGATCGCCGCGATCGTCGCCGTCGCGGCCGCGGCGTATTCGATCGACGGAGCCCGTTTCTCGCCCTACAACCGCATCGATCTCCAGGTCAACACGGACTACGGAACGGCGCCAAGCGGCGCGACGGAGTGGCGGCTGCAGGCCAATCGCGACTACTACCAGCGCTTGCTCGACCTGCGCCCCGGAGAGGGCGCCAGCCAGGCACGCGAGGCGGCACGCCTTGCCTACGAGCTGCCCTTCTCCTTCAGCAACCGCGCCGGGCGCTCCGCCGTCGTCGTGGGCGCCGGCACCGGCAATGACGTCGCCGCTGCGTTGCGTCGCGGCTTCGCGCGCGTCGTGAGCATCGACATCGATCCGGCGATCCTGCAAACCGGCATCGAGCGCCATCCCGAGCATCCCTATTCAGACCCGAGAGCCGTGCGCGTCAACGACGACGCACGCGCGTATTTCGGCCGCGACGACGGCGAGCGCTTCGACGTGGTGTGCTACGGATTGCTCGATTCGCGCGCGATGTTCTCGTCGATGACGTCGCTGCGGCTGGACAACTTCGTCTTCACCCGCGAGGGGATCGCGGCCGCGTGGGCGCGCGCGGCCGACGGCGGCATGCTCACCATCTCGTTCACGGTAGGCGGCCCGTGGATCTACGCGCGCATGGTGGGGATGGTGCGCGAGGCCACCGGCCTCGATCCCATCATCGTGGCGCACGGCTACGACTCCGCCGTCACGATCCTCGCCGGACGCGGGCTCACGCTCCAGGCGGTGCAGCAGCGCTTTCCCGGCGCGCATCGCGAGCCTTCGAAATTGGAGTCGGTCGCCATCCCCAGCGACGACTGGCCTTTCCTCTACCTGCGCTCGATCGGCGTTCCCTGGACCTACCTCACCGTGTTCCTGCTGGTCGGCCTCACCGCGGCGTTTGCCGTGCGCGGCGTGTTCGGCCGGTCGATGTTTGCGCGCGGGCGCTTCGATTGGCAGATGTTCCTGCTCGGCGCGGGCTTCATGTTGCTCGAGACGCGCGCGGTCACGCAGCTTTCGCTCCTGTTCGGCTCGACCTGGATCGTGAACACCAGCGTCTTCGCCGGCGTGTTGATCATGGTGCTCGCGGCCAACCTTTTGGCCGGGCGGCTCGGCGAGCACCGCCGCGTCCTCTGGTATGGGTTGCTCGCCGTGTCGCTACTGGTGCTGTGGACGCTTCCGCTGCAGCCGTTCTTCGCGCTGCCGTTGTGGGCGCGCGCGGCGGCGGCGGGGCCGTTCGTGGCGATTCCGATCTTTTTCGCGGGCGTCATCTTCTCCTCGGAGTTGCGCGCCCGCGCCGACGCGGCATCCGCGCTCGGCTGCAACCTTTGCGGCGCCATGCTGGGCGGGGTGCTGGAAAATCTCTCGATGATCGTAGGGCTGAAGGCGATCCTGCTGCTTGCGCTCGCCATCTACCTCGGCTCGCTCTACACCGCGATGAAGACGCGAACCCCCGCCGCGCCCTAAGTGCAAACGCCCAACCTCGGGGGGAGGTGGGCGTTTGTCTTGGTAAGGCCCTGGCGATGACCTGACTTTTCACGGAGCCTCCGTCAAATCTCGCGCCCGAGCCCTCGGAGCGCGGCCCGCCTGCACCCGCCCCCGAGTGGCCGGCCAACGCCGTCATCCCCTCACCAACTCATTTTGGGCTGCGCCGCGCGCTTCTGCGCGCGAGCATCGCGATAGCGCTCGGCATTTCGGTGCGCACGGTTTCCCGGAAGTGGAGGAAGGCCAGGGTGTTGCTCCTCACACTCGTGGGCGGCCAGCCGGGATGGCGTGATTTCCGGCCGCGTTCCGTTTGGGTAAACAGGCACGCGATGCTGAGCGTGGCCCCACCCTTCTTTGCCGTTCCTTTTATGGAGGTAAGTATGAGACTCGCGACTTTTACGGTTTTGGCTCTATGCGGGAGTCTGAGCGCCGGGTATGGCGCATCCAGTTTCGGTGCGGAGGAAATGATCGAGCATAGGTATTCCCGCATCTGTGACCCATCGGGCTGCTATCTTGCCTGGGATGTTGTTGATTCCGATCACGACGGCGTTTGCGATGCTGACGAACTGATGGCTGGCACGGATCCATACGATCCCCTCAGCAAACCTTCGTTGCGCGTCGTCGCCGAGCTTAGCGGTAAAGGCCGGCTACCATCATTCGAGGCTGGCCTGAGCGCCTTCTTCATATTTCCCGAGAAGTTGCAGGCCATGGTGACGGAAACCATGAAAAATCCAATCACGGCATTTCCGCTTGGAACGGAACGTGGAGACTCCCTGAGTCGCGTAGGTATCTCCGCAGATCTGTTGAAGCAGCACGGGATCGACGCGCATCTTGACGGGTTCACCATCGGCATCGACCACAACACCGATGCAGGCATGCCCGAGAGGAGAGTAGGCGGGATCAAGGTTGGCCTGATCAGTGCCGAAGACGATCCGGAGCCGCTCGCCAATCTTCCTCACGGCGGCCGGGTCAAGGAAGAAACACTGGATGGCGATCATTTCGTGACCTACAAGGACGGCACAGTCATAGTCGATTGGCAATCCGGCGGAGGAATGGAGATGGATAGCGAGGGTTTCGTCACTAACATGTGGTATGTGAATCCCGATGCCGACCAAGAGTCGACAGTTCCAACACCCGAGCAAGAAGCAGCCTTCGGGCGTCTGCGAGGAGCAGCAATCCGCACGGTAGAGGGCTGGTCAGTTCCCCTCGGCGACACAATGCCTGGCGATAAGCGAGAAACGGTTGTCTTGGTTGACCCGGAGTACGCGTATAACCCGGTCATGATTTTTGATGCGCCGAAATTGACCAGTGCGCAACCCGAGGTGCGTCGAGACCTCCCTCGCCCCGATTTACCGGCAGACCCAAAGGGCGGCTGCACCGTTGGCTGTCCGTAGGAAGTAGGCGGGTCATCGGCTTCGCCTCCGGTCGCAGCCCATCAAGCCTTGATCGCCCTGGGCAGCGGCCGCAGGACTCCCTGTCCTCCATCAATGCGAATCACCTGCCCGGTGATGTGTGCGGCGACAGCAGAAAGGAAAATGCGTGCGCCACATCGTAGGGCTCGGCGATACGATTTGTGGGAATCAACGCCGCGGAACGCGCGAGCCGCTCGGCGAGGAGACACTGAGCGTACGCGGCGCGCCGCTGAATGCCCGGCGATACGCGGTACACCCCCCCAAGTTCCGCATCGATCTCTGGTACGCCGACGCGAATTGGGTGCAGCTCGAATCGCGCACGGATGGCGGGCAGCTGCTGCGCTACGAAATCGAATAAGCCAAAGCGGAAGAGTCAACCCCATGAAATCCTGCAGGACAGACCTCCCTTATCGCACTGTTCGCACTCGTGGGGTTACGACACGAGCCGTATCCGGAAGGTGCCGCAGCAACGATCCACGCGTCCTTGAGGATCCTGCGCCCGTGATGGGACGGCGGCCGCCGCATGCGGAGCGCTAGCGCGGGGCCGTGGCGGGCTTGCAAACGCAAACGCCCCACCTTGTTATGAGGTGGGGCGTTTGTTTTTGGTAAGGCCCTGGCGATGACCTACTTTCTCACGGGCAATCCGCAATATCATCGGCGCGGCGTCGTTTCACGGTCCTGTTCGGGATGGGAAGGGG
>JBBRQA010000102.1:0-12962 GCA_038227085.1 Burkholderiales bacterium
CGCGCCCAGCGCGGCGCCGATCACGAAGGTGATCGAGATCACCGCGTTGATATCCACGCCCATGAGGCCCGCGACCTGCGGGTTCTGCGAGGTCGCGCGCATCGCGATGCCGATCTTGGTGCGATGCACCAGGACGAGGAGGGCGGCCATCAGCACCACGGAGGCGGCGACGATCGCGATCTGCACGTTGCTGATCGCGGCACTCGTGTCCGAATTGCCAAGGTGGTAGAGCTTGAGCTCGATGATCTGCGGGAAGGCGATGATGTTGCGGCTCCAGACGAGGAGCGCGAGGTGCTGCAGCACGATCGAGACGCCGATGGCGGTGATGAGGGGCGCGAGGCGCGGCGCATTGCGCAGCGGCCGGTAGGCGACCCGCTCCACGACGTAGCCCACCGCCATGCAGACCGGGACGGCCACCAGCGTGCCCAGGGTGACGATGAGCAGCGGCGGCATCCCGCTGGGCGCGAGGGCCACGATCACCGAGAAGGCCGTCATGCAGCCGATCATCACCACCTCGCCGTGCGCGAAGTTGATGAGCTGGATGATGCCGTAGACCATCGTGTAGCCCAGCGCCACGACCGCGTAGACGCAGCCCAGCGTGAGGCCGTTGACGATCTGCTGGAGGAAGGTGTCCACGCGCCGATTCTACGCAATTCGCGAAAAAAAACGGCACCCGAAGGTGCCGCTTATCGAAGCGGGTAGGCCCCGCTGTATTTTTATTTCTTCTTCTCGTCTTTTTTGGGTTCTTCTTTTCCTGCGGGCATGGCGGCGGGGGCCGCGGGCGCTGCACCCATCTTGAACGGCGTCGAGACGCCGTTCTTCACGATCGCGACCGGGACCACCTTGCCGCCCTGCAGCTTGAAGATGGTCATCTCGGCGTCCTTGCGGTCGCCTTTCGCGTCGAACGCGACGTTGCCGGTGGCGCCGGTGAAGGTGATGTTGAACATCTCGGGCGTGAACTTGGCCGGATCGACGGAATTGGCCTTCTTCATCGCTTCGATGATGGCCATGGTGCCGTCGTAGAAGTACGGCGCGTACTGCTTGATTTCGCCGTACTTGGCGGTGTACGCGGAGACGAAGTCCTTGCTCGCCGCTTCACGCGGCAGGCCCGCCTGCGAGCACACCATGCCCTCGGCGGCCGCGCCGGCAAGCTTGCCCATCTCGTCGGTGCACGCGCCGTCGCCAAACGCGAACACGGCCTTGATGCCCAGCTCGCGCGCCTGCTTGAGGAGCGGTCCGCCGGTGGCGTCCATGCCGCCGTAGAACACGACGTCGGGGTTCTTCGCCTTGATCTTGGTGAGGATCGCCTTGAAGTCGGTTTCCTTGTCGTTGGTGCGCTCGCGCGTGACGACGGTGACCTTGGCGCCCTTCAGCGTCTTCTCGACTTCGTTGGCGAGGCCCTCGCCGTACGCCGTCTTGTCGTCGGCGATGGCGACCTTCTTGGCCTTCAGCTCGTTGGCGACGTAGGAGGCGATCGCGGGACCCTGCTGGTCGTCGCGGCCGACGGTGCGGAACACGTTCTTCAGGCCGCGCTCGGTGAGGGTCGGGTTGGTGGCCGAGCCGGAGATCACCGGGATGCCCGCCTTGTTGTAGATCTCGGAGGCGGGGATGGTCACGCCCGAATTCAAATGCCCGATGACCGCGGCGACCTTGGCGTCGACCAGCTTCTGCGCGACCGTGGTGCCGACTTTCGGGTCGGCCTGGTCGTCCTCGCTCATCATCTTGAACGTGATGGGCTGGCCGTCGATGGTGATCTTCTTGTCGTTCGCCTGGGAAATCGCCAGCGCGACGCCGTTCTCGTCATCCTTGCCCAGGTGGGCGATGGAGCCGGTGAGCGGGCCCGCGTGGGCGATGGTGACAGTGGTACCGGCCGGGGCGGCGGGTGCGGCCGCGGGCTTCATGGGTTCTTCCTTCTTGCCGCAGGCCGCGAGGCCAAGCGCAAGCGCGACGGCGATGCTCAACTGATGGGAGCTTTTCATCGAAAACTCTCCTGGAATGGGGATTGGGACAGGTGGTGTTGCGAAAGGCGGCAATTATGGGGACCGCCGCCGAGCTGTGTCAATTTGTTATTTCTGCGACAGGACCCACTTCACCAGCGTCTTGATGTCGTCGTCCTTGACGTGGGCATTCGGAGGCATCGGCACCTGGCCCCACACGCCCACGCCGCCCTTCTTCACCTTGTCGACCAGCATGGCCTCGGCCTTGGCGTTGCCCTTGTACTTCGCGGCGACGTCCTTGTACGCGGGGCCGACGATCTTCTTGTCGACGGCGTGGCAGGCGGTGCAGCCGCTTTTGGTGGCGAGTTCGAGGTTGGCGAGCACGGGATTCGCGGCGAGCGTGAGCCCGAGGCTGGCGAGCAGGGTGGCGGTCTTCATGCGGAACTCCTTGGCGGGTCGTTGGGCGGGGAAGGCGGCATTCTGCGCAATTGCAGGCAATCCCGCAATTCTCGGGCGAATGCAGCGGAGGAAGGCAGGTTACGCCTTCGCAGACCCGCGCGCAGGCAAACGCGCGAGCCCGAGGATGAGCGAGCAGCCGGCGAGGATGATGGCGCACCCCGCGAGGCGCCCGGGAGTGACCGGCTCGCCGAGGAAGATCACGCCCCACACCATCCCGAAGATCGGCACGAGAAGCGTCACGGTGATCGCCTTCACCGGCCCGACGTCCGCGATCAGGCGGTAGTAGAAGATGAATGCGACGGTGGTGGAAACGATCGCGAGCCCGAGCATCGCGATCCAGGCGATCGTCGGAATCGAGGCGAGCGGATGGGGCGGAGGCGCGAACGGCACCACGCCGGCGAGGGCCGCGGCCGCCATGACCAGCGTCCCCGCGGCTGTGCCGAGCGGGCTCGCCTCCTTCAGGTGCACCTTGGTGAAGACGATGGTGTAGCCGTAGAGCGCGGTGGCGACCACGCAGAGCGCCGCCGCGAGGAGCTCGTGCGGCGACATGGGCGACGGGGTCCATCCCACCAGCACCGCGGTGCCCGCGAGGCAGAGCGCGATGCCCGCCATCTTCGCGGGCGACACCGGGTCGCGGATCCAGATCGCGGCCACGATCGTGGCGAACAGCGGCGCGAGAGCATTCAGGATCGCCGCGGTCGAGGCGTCGATGGTGGTGAGCGCGTGGGCGATGAGCACGAAGGGCGTGGCGAGCCCGACCGCGCCCACGAAGAGAAACGCGTGCCAGTGCTTGCGCCAGCCCACCGTGCCGCCAGTGGCGGCGAGGAACGCCGTGAGCGCCACCCCCGCGATGGCGACGCGGAACTCGATCAGGGGCACCGCGCCGAAGTAGGGGACGGCGAGGCGCATGAAGAGATAGGACGCACCCCACATCGCGGCGAGCGCGACCAGCCGCGCGAGATCCGCAGGCCTCACGCGGCCTCGCTCAGCGCCGCGAGCGTGGGCAGCACGCCCTCGATCTCGAGGAGCCTCGTCTTGCGCTCGATGCCGCCCGCGTAGCCGGTGAGGCTGCCATCGCTGCCGATCACGCGATGGCACGGCACGATGATCGAGTGCGGATTGCGCCCGGTGGCCGCACCCGCGGCGCGCGCGGCGCCTGGCGCGCCTGCGCGTCGCGCGAGCTCCGCATACGTCAGCGTCTCGCCGTACGGGATGCGCGCGATCTCGATCCACACGCGCCGCTGGAACTCCGAGCCCTCCGGCGCGAGCGGCAAGTCGAAGGCCTGCCGCCTGCCGGCGAGATATTCGCGGAGCTGTCGCGCGCATTCCGCCAGCGGTGCCGCCGCGCAATCCTCGACCCACGCGCGCGAAATCTCCGGCGCGTGACGGCCGCCCTCGTAATAGAGGCCGGTGAGCGCGTTGCCGGCGGCGGTCGCGAAGAGGGCTCCCAGGGGAGTGACGAAACGGGCGTACTTGATCATTTCAGGTCTCCAGGCTTTTCCAAAGGTGCAGCACGGCATAGGCGCGCCACGGCCGCCAGCTCTCGGCGGAAGCGAGCGCGGCCGCCGCGCGGGTTTCCTTCATCGCCTTCAACACGGCGACGTCGGGGTGGGGAAATGCGTCGGGCCAGGCGAGCGCCCGCATCGCGACGTATTGCGCGGTCCACGGTCCCACGCCCGGCAACGCGTCGAGCGCGGCGATGGTGGCGTCGACATCGGCCGAGGACTCGAGGCGCAGCCTGCCGCTCGCCACCTCGCGCGCGAGCTCTACGATGGCGCGCGCGCGCGTGCGCACCACCCCGCGCTCGGCGACCTGCACCGGCTCGATTGCCGCGATGGTGGTTGCGCGCGGAAAGAGGGTCGTGAGGCTCGCGTGCGGCGTCTCGATGGGGTCGCCGAACGCGGCGGCGAAGCGTGCCGCGATCCGGGTCGCCGCGATCACCGTCACCTGCTGGCCGAGGATCGCCCGCACCGCCACTTCGAATCCGTCCATGGCGCCAGGCAGGCGCAGGCCCGGATGGCGTAGCGCGAGCGGCCCCAGCACAGTGCTGATCTCCTCGGGATGGCAGGAGAGATCGAAGAGGTGCTTCACGCGCGCGAGGAGCACCGGCAACGCGCCCGCGAGCGACGCGCTCACCGCCACTCGCAGCGCCGAGCGCCGCTTGGACGGCGCAACCGAGATCCAGCCGGTCGATTCCGTGCGCGCGGTGACGCGCACGGTGCGCAGATAACTCCCGCGCTCCACCGACTCCACGCCCGCGATCGCCCGCTTCGCGAGGAAGGCGAGCATTGCGTCCCAGTCGTACGGCGGGCGATAGGCGAGGTCGAAGGCGAGGGTTTCCGGCTGGGCATCCTTGCCCGAGGTGCGGCGCAGCTCGCCCGGGGTCAGGCGATAGCGGGTGCGGAAAAGGTCGTTGAAGCGGCGCAGGCTGGCGAAGCCGCTCGCCATCGCGACGTCGATCACCGGGAGGGCGGTATCCGTGAGCAGGCGCTTGGCGAGCAGCAGCCTCTGCGTCTGCGCGTACTCCACGGGCGCCACGCCGAACTCCTGCTGGAAGACGCGACGTAAATGGCGATCGGTCACGCCCAGGTTGCCCGCGAGGTCGGCGAGGCTGCCGTCGGCGAGCTGGCCGTCCTCGATCAGCCCGGCGGCGGCCTTCGCGAGCCGCCCGTTGGCGTCCACCACGGCGTAGCCGGGTGCGAGCTCGGGGCGGCAGCGCAGGCACGGCCGGAATCCGCGCGCTTCAGCCGCCGCGGCGCTCGGAAAAAACGAGCAGTTGCGCGCGAGCGGCGTCTTGGCGGTGCACACCGGGCGGCAATAGATGTGCGTCGTGCCCACGCCCACGAAGAAGCGCCCGTCGAAGCGGGTGTCGTGGGAGAGGAGGGCGCGGTAGCACTGGCCGGCATCGAGGTGCATGAGGCCATTATCCGCCGCGGCCCGGCGCCCCGCTCGCCGTTTTCGGACATCCTATTTGGCGCGCTTGGCTGCGAGCCAGGCGAGCGACGCCCCGGCGATGGCGATGAAGGGGAGCGCCGCGTAGTTGAGCACTTCCCAGCCGCGTGTATTGACCAGCACCCCCGACGAGAACGCCGACAGCGCCTGCACCGCGAAGATGGTGATCTCGTTGAAGCCCTGGGTCTTCGCCTTCTCCGCGGGTCGGTACGCCTCGGTGAGGAGCGTCGTGCCGCCGATGTACATGAAGTTCCAGCCGACGCCGAGGAGCACCAGCGCCCACCAGAAATTCGCCACCATCTGGCCCGACAATCCGATCGCGACGCAGGTGAGCTGGGCCGCCACCCCCGCGGCCATCACGCGCAACACGCCGAAGCGCTTGATGAGGGAGCCGGTGACGAACGAGGGCGAGAACATCGCCACCACGTGCGCCGCGATGACGCTCGCCGCCGCCGAATACGGATGCCCGCAGAATCCCATCGCGAGCGGCGTGGCGGTCATCAGGAGATTCATCACCGCGTAGCCGAGCGCGGCCACCGTGGCCGCGACAATGAACACCGGTTGCTTCACGATCTCGTTCAGCGATCGCGCCGGCTCGTGCGAGACCACCTCGGCGGCATCGGGGATGCGCAGCCTCGAGGCGATCGCCATCGCCGCGAGGCAGAAGACGAAGAGCGACGCGTAGGAAGCGCTGTAGTCGGGCGTCCAGAGCCCGCGCGTATAGGTGGAGAGCTGCGGCCCGACGATGCCGCCCACCAGCCCACCCGCGAGCACGTACGAGATCGCCTTGGCCTTGAAGCCGGGACTTGCGGCGTCGGCCGCGGCGAAGCGGTAGTACTGGCCGAAGGCGTTGTAGGCGCCCATCAGCATCGTGCCGGCGCACAGGAGCGACAGGCTCGCGCTCGACACCGCGAAGGAGGTGAGGGTCGCCCCGGCAAGGCCGAACGCGGTGCCGGTGAGGAATCCGCCGCGCCGCCCGACGCGCTTCATCCAGAGCGACGCGGGGAAGGTCGCGATCGCCGCGCCCACCACATAGGTCATGGAGGGCAGGGTGGCGAAGGCCTTGTTCTCGGCGAGCGCGTAACCGACGAGGGCGCTGATGGAGATCAACGTGACCGCGTTCACGAGCAGCAGGGCCTGGCAGCATGCCAGCAGGAAGACGTTGCGGTGCTCGGCGGTCATGTCGAAGGAAAACGCGGCGAAGGGGTGATTCTAAGGCCCAGCGGATGTAGGACCCAGCCTACAGAGTTTCACGCGTGGCGGAATCATACTGAATACATGCTCGACATCACATCCCAGGCGCGCGCTGCCGCGCCGTTCGCCGAGAAGGCGCTCGCGAGCCACGACGAGCTCGCGATCCAGGTCGAAAGCCTTACCGCCCTGCACGACCTCGCCATGCGCCTGGGCGGGATTTCCGAGCTCGAGCCCGCGCTGCAGGCGATCCTGGATACCGCGGTCGAAGGCCTGGGCGCCAGTTTCGGGCTGCTGTGGCTGCACGATGCGCACACCGGCGCGCTCGTCACGCACGCGAATCATGGCTTCAGCCCGGAGGCGCTCGGCGCCTTCACGCGCATCATGCCCGGGCCCGGCGGCGGCTCGGCGGGCAACGCCTTCGCGCGCCGCTGTCGCTGGACCATCGAGGATACGGAAGCCGATGCCGCCTTCGCGCCGTTTCGCGAGTCCGCGCGGCGCGCAGGGTTCCGCTCCGTGCACAGTACGCCGATCGTGACGCGCACTGGCGAGCTCCTCGGCGTGATTTCAGTCCATTACCGGCAGCCGCACGCGACCGTGCAGCGCGACACGCAACTCGCCGACGTGTGCGCGCGCCACGCCGCCGACGCGATCGAAGGGTACCGGGGCATCGAGAGCTTGAAACGCGTCGAGCGCGAGTTGCGCGAGCTCGACCAGCGCAAGAACGAATTCCTGGCCACTCTGGCCCACGAGCTGCGCAATCCGCTCGCTCCGCTTCGCAACGGCCTCGAGGTGCTGCGCCTGGCCGGCGGCGGCGGCGAGATGGGCGAGAAGGCGCGCGCCATGATGGAGCGGCAACTGCGCCAGATGGTGCGGCTGGTCGACGACCTTCTCGACGTAAGCCGGATCAGCCGCGGAAGGATCGAGCTGCGCCGCGAGGAAATCGAGCTCGCCACGGTGCTGCGAAACGCGATCGAGACCAGCCAGCCGCTCATGACCGAGCGCGGCCACGCCTTCGAGGCGGACATTCCCGCGGCGAAGGTCACGCTCGACGCCGACATGACGCGGCTTTCGCAGGTGTTCTGGAACCTGCTCATCAACGCAGCCAAGTACACGCCCAACGGCGGACGCATCGCGCTCACGGTCGAGATCCTCGATCGCGCGGTCGCGGTCACGGTGCGCGACGACGGCGTGGGCATCCCGCCCGACATGTTGCCGCGCGTGTTCGACATGTTCACGCAGGTCGACCGCTCGCTCGAGAAGACGCAGGGCGGACTGGGCATCGGCCTTTCCATCGCCAAGCGCCTGGTCGAGATGCACGGCGGGACGATCGAGGTGTCCAGCGCCGGCAACGGCACGGGCAGCGAGTTCACTGTGCGCCTGCCCGCGCGCGTGGAGGCAGCGGCGGCAACGCAGCCCGCGCGGCGCAGGATCCTCGTCGCCGACGACAACGAGGATGCGGCGCTCACGCTGTCGATGCTTCTCGAAGCCTTCGGCAACGAAGTGCGCGTGGCGCACGACGGCGCTCAGGCGGTGGATCTCGCCGAGAGCTTCCGTCCCGACGCGATCCTCCTCGACATCGGCATGCCGAAGCTGAATGGCTACGAGGCGTGCGAGCGCATCCGGTTGCAGCCGGGCGGTGCGCAGGCTTACATCGTGGCGCTCACCGGGTGGGGCGGCGAGGACGACAAGGATCGCGCGCGCAGCGCGGGCTTCGACCGCCATCTGGTGAAGCCCATCGATCCGAACGTGCTCGAGAAACTGATGCACGAGCTGCCCGTGCGCTGACGCGTCACGTCCTTCGGCGGGGGCGGTATGCTCTCGCCTTTCCCTCGCAAGGCTTCCGGTGAACTATCGACGACTCGGCCGTTCCGGCCTGAAAGTGAGCGAGCTCTCCCTGGGCTCGTGGGTGACTTACGGCAACCAGCTAGACGCGGGCGCCGCGCGCGAATGCATGGCGGCGGCGTGGGATCGCGGCGTGAATTTCTTCGACAACGCCGAGGTGTATGCCAACGGCAAGAGCGAGGAGATCATGGGCGAAGCGCTGAAGAAGCTCGCCTGGCCGCGGCTGAAGTACGTGGTGTCCACCAAGTTCTACTGGGGCATCACCGACGGGCCCAACGAGAAGGCGACGCTCAACCGCAAGTACCTCATGAACGCGATCGACGCCTCGCTGGAGCGCTTGCAGCTCGATTTCGTCGACCTCGTCTACTGCCACCGGCCCGACGCGGGCACGCCGATCGAGGAGACGGTGTGGGCGATGCACGACATGATCGAGCGCGGCAAGGCGCTGTACTGGGGCACTTCCGAGTGGAGCGCCGACCAGATCATGGCGGCGTGGCAGGTCGCGGAGCGCCACCATTTGCGCAAGCCCGTGATGGAGCAGCCCGAGTACAACTTGTTCCACCGCCAGCGCGTGGAGGTCGAGTACAAGCGCCTCTACGATGACATCGGCCTGGGCCTCACGACGTGGAGCCCGCTCGCATCGGGGCTCCTCACCGGCAAATACCGCTCCGGCGTTCCCGAGGGGAGCCGCGCCGCCATTCCGCGCATGAAGTTCCTGGTCGAGGGCCTCACCGACAAGTCGAAGAACGATTCCGTGGCGAAGCTCGACGGCGTCGCGAAGGAGGTCGGCTGTTCCGTCGCCCAGCTCGCCATCGCCTGGTGCGCGCGCAATCCCCACGTCTCCACCGTGATCACCGGCGCCTCGCGCGTTTCGCAAGTCGAGGAGAACCTCAAGGCCGCCGACTTCATCGGCAAGCTCACCCCGGAAGTGATGGCGCGCATCGACGCGCTCACCACGGCACTCGCCGAATAAGTGGTGTCAGGTACAACTCGTTAATTCGTACCTGACACCAATTTCACTCTGCGATACGCCGGTAGGGGATCCCCGAAATCGCGATGTCGGAGATGTGGAAGCCGTTCCTCTGCGAGAGGACGTCGATCGCATCGGAGACGTTGTGCGGATCGAGCGTGGGGCCGATGGTGACGCGTGGGATCATGTTGGACATGCCCTCGGAGTCGCCGGTGAGCTTCACGGTGAGCTTGACGGAGGCCTGGTTGCCCTTCATCACAGCGATCATGCTGGGATCGTCGAAGGCGACGGGGTTGGAGACCAGGCGCCACTCGCGCTCCTCCACGAAGCGGTGGTCCTTGATCACCGGCGCCACCACCAGGAACATCGCGTTGAAGCGCGTGATCAGCGCGCGCCGCGCTTGCGCGCCGTCGGGCGGCGACGTTCGGAACGAGGCGAGCAGCAGGTTCACCAGGTCGGCGGCGATGCGCTCGTGCGCGCCCTGGTCGTAGACACAGCGGAAAAGCCGCAGGCCGTTCCTTTGCGCGAGATCCACGAGGCGCTTCGAGTTGAAGCCGAGGGCGATGCCGCGCCCGTCGTTGCCGTACGAGCGCCACTGGCTCAGCAGATCGTGCTGCTCGCAGAAGCTCGCCAGGCAGATGTTTGTGCGCCTGAAGCTCTCCAGCTGGTTGGCCGCCTCGCGCAGGAAGTCGCCCTCGTCCTTCGTATGGGTGCTCGCCTCGCGCTGCGCGAAGCCCTGGAAGTGCCGGATCGCGAGCAGGATCTCGGAAATGTCGTTGGAGGCGGTGAACTTCGACATCCACAGCGTGCGCGACGTGAAGATGCCCTTCACGCCCTCGAGGTCGGTGTAGTGGAACAGGTGATCCGGCGGCGTCGCCTCGAAGGCGAGGCGCGACGGCAGGTCGTCGACGCTCGGCGCGGAGGCGGTCAAGCGAATTGCGCGAACGTGACGAGGTGGCCGCCGGGCTCCTGGTAGGTGAGCTCGTCGGAGTTGTAAAAGGTCTTGTGGCGCTCGACGAGGACCTTCTCGCCGTCGAGCGCGGCGATCACCGCGTCGAGCTCGTCGACTTCGACGAACACCGCGGCATGACGCGACGCTTTCGTGACATTGCGCAGCGCCTGGGGCTCGTGGTCGTTGTCGAGCGTCTCCACCATCACCTGCACGCCGTCGCGCTCCAGCATCGCGAATCCGGCGACGCCGCCGTCGGGAATCTCCACGGAAACCACGAAGCCCACGCGCTTGAAGAAGTCGCGAGTCGCCTCGACCCGCTCGACGAAGAGGACGGCCGCGGCGCGGTTGATCTTCAATCGGTCACCGCGCCCTTCGCCGCCGTGCCCACCAGCTTCGCGTACTTTCCCAGCACGCCGGTCGTGTACCTGGGCTTCGGCTGCTTCCAGGAAGCGCGCCGCCTGGAAATCTCGGCCTCGTCGACGTTGAGCTGAATGAGCTGCCGGTGCGCGTCGATGGTGATGGAGTCGCCCTCCTTCACGAGCGCGATCACGCCGCCTTCGAACGCCTCGGGCGTCACGTGCCCCACCACCATGCCCCACGTGCCGCCGGAGAAGCGCCCGTCGGTGATGAGGCCGACGGAATCGCCGAGCCCCTTGCCGATCAACGCCGACGTGGGCGCCAGCATCTCGCGCATTCCTGGGCCGCCCTTCGGGCCTTCGTAGCGGATCACGAGAACGTCGCCGGGCCTGATGCGATCGGCGAGGATCGCGTCCATGGATTCGGGCTCGGACTCGAACACGCGCGCGGGACCGGTGATCGAGGGGTTCTTCAATCCGGTGATCTTCGCCACGCAGCCCTCCGGCGAGAGATTGCCCTTGAGGATCGCGAGGTGACCCTGCTTGTACATCGGATTGGCCCACGGGCGGATGACATCCTGGTCCTTGCGCGGCTCGTCCGCAATGTCCTTCAGGTTCTCCGCGACCGTCTTGCCGGTGATCGTCATGCAGCCGCCGTGAATCAGTCCATGGGCGAGCAGCATCTTCATCACCTGCGGGATCCCGCCGGCTTTGTGAAGATCCACCGCGACGTAGCGCCCGGAAGGCTTGAGATCGCAAAGTACCGGTGTGCGCACGCGGATGCGCTCGAAATCGTCGAGCGTCCACGGTACGCCCGCGGCGTGCGCGATCGCGAGCCAGTGCAGCACGCCGTTGGTGGAGCCACCGGTCGCCATGATCACGGCGATCGCGTTCTCGATCGACTCCCTGGTGACGATGTCGCTTGGCTTGAGGTCCTTCTTCACCGCCTCGACCAGCACGCGCATGCTTTCGGCCGCGCTCTCGCGCTTCTCCTCGTCTTCCGCCGCCATCGTGGAGGAGAAGGGAAGCGACATTCCGACCGCTTCCACCGACGAGGACATGGTGTTCGCGGTGTACATGCCGCCGCACGCGCCCACGCCCGGAAGCGCACTCCTCTCGATGCACTCGAAATCTTCCTTCGACATTTTTCCCGCGGAGAACGAACCCACCGATTCGAACACCGAGACGATCTGCAGGTCCTGTCCCTTGTACTTGCCGGGCTTGATGGTGCCGCCGTAGACGCAGATCGCCGGAACGTCCATGCGCATGATGCCGATCATCGCGCCCGGGAGGTTCTTGTCGCAGCCGCCGATGGCGAGCAGGCCGTCCATGAACTGGCTCTGCGTCGCGGTCTCGATGGCGTCGGCGATCACCTCGCGCGACACCAGCGAGTACTTCATGCCCTCGGTGCCCATCGAGATGCCGTCGGTGACCGTGATGGTGCCGAACATCTGCGGCATCGCGCCGGCGGCACGCGCGGCGGCGTCGGCCGCGTCGGCGAGCGGCTGGATGCCGGCGTTGCACGGATTCATGGTCGAGTGGCCGTTGGCGATGCCTACGATGGGCTTGTCGAAGTCGGCGTCCTGGTAGCCGATGGCGCGCAGCATCGAGCGGTTGGGCGAGCGCGGCACGCCCTTGGTGATGGTGAACGAGCGGTATTTTTCGGTCATGGAATCAGTCGCGGCAATCAAGGAGATAGATGTTGTAGCTCTCCGATATCTTACGCGTCCGCCTAGGTCACTCGACCTTGATGCGCCCCGCGCGCACGACGTCGCCCCACAGGCGGGTCTGCTCGCGCACGAAGCGATCCGCATCCGCGGGGCCGTAGGCGGCGATCTCGCCTCCGAGTGAGGCGATGCGCTCCCTCAGCTCCTCGGTTTGCAACGCCTTCGCGATCGAATCCGCGATCTTGGCGAGCACCGGCGCGGGCGTTCCGGCGGGCGCGAAGATCGCATTCCATTCGTAGACCTCGTATCCCGCCACGCCCGACTCCATGATCGTGGGCGCTTCCGGCAACGCGGGCGAGCGCTTCGCGCCCGTGATCGCGAGCGCGCGCAGTTTGCCGCCCTTTACCAGAGCGAGGCTCGAGGCCATGTTCGCGAAGAACACCGGTACCTGCCCGCCCATCACGTCGTTCAATGCCGGGCCGCCTCCTTTGTAGGGCACGTGCGTCATCTGCACGCCGGTCTTCTGGCGGAAGAGCTCGCCGGAGAGGTGCTGCGCGGAGCCGTTGCCCGACGATGCGAATGCGATCGTCCCGGGATTCGCCTTGGCGAGCGCGATCAGCTCCTTTACGTCGC
>JBBRQA010000103.1:0-12944 GCA_038227085.1 Burkholderiales bacterium
TCCGGGCGCGGGCACCGGCGCGGGCGGCGAGATCCGCGACGAGGGCGCCACCGGCACCGGCGGCAAGCCCAAGGCGGGTCTCACCGGCTTCTCGGTGTCGAACCTCAACATTCCCGGCGCGCGCGAGCCGTGGGAGACCGACTACGGCAAGCCCGGGCGCATCGCTTCCGCGCTCGACATCATGATCGATGGGCCGATCGGCGGCGCCGCGTACAACAACGAGTTCGGCCGTCCCAACCTCGCCGGTTACTTTCGCGCCTTCGAGCTGGAAAGCGAAGGCCAGGTGCGCGGCTACCACAAGCCGATCATGCTGGCGGGCGGCTACGGCAACATCTCTGCGGCGCACACGCACAAGCACGCGCTCGGGGCCGGAACCCTCTTCATCCATTTGGGCGGGCCGGGATTCCTGATCGGGCTGGGCGGCGGCGCGGCCTCCTCGATGGCGTCGGGGCAGAACGTCGAGTCGCTCGACTTCGACTCGGTGCAGCGCGCCAACGCCGAGCTCGAGCGCCGCTGCCAGGAGGTGATCGACGCCTGCTGGCAGATGGGCGAACGCAACCCGATCCTCTCGATCCACGACGTCGGCGCGGGAGGCCTGTCGAACGCATTCCCGGAGCTCGCGCACGGCGGCGGCGTCGGCGCGCGCTTCGACCTGCGACGGGTGCCGATCGAGGAGACCGGCATGTCGCCCATGCAGGTCTGGTCGAACGAGTCGCAGGAGCGCTACGTGCTCGCCATCGACCGTGCGCGCCTCGCCGACTTCGAGCGCATCTGCACGCGCGAGCGCTGCCTGTACGCGGTGGTGGGGGAGGCGCGCGCCGACCACGAGCTGGTCGTCGACGATTCGCTCTTCGAGAACACGGCGGTCGACATGCCGCTCGACGTCCTTCTCGGCAAACCTCCGAGAATGCACAGGACGGCGACGCGAAGAACTCGCGCCCTCTCGCGTCTCGCGCCTCGCGCCTCGGGGATTTCCGGCGCCGCGAGCCTCAAAGACGCGGCTTACAGGGTATTGAGACTCCCCACCGTCGCCGACAAGACATTTCTCATCTCCATCGGAGACAGGAGTGTCGGCGGCGTCACCGCGCGCGACCAGATGGTGGGGCCGTGGCAGGTGCCAGTGGCCGATTGCGCGGTGACCACGCTCGGTTACTCCACGTACCTGGGTGAGGCGATGGCGATCGGCGAGCGCACGCCCCTCGCGCTGATCGACGGCCCCGCCTCGGGCCGCATGGCCGTGGGCGAGGCGCTCACCAACATCGCGGCGGCGCCGATCGCCGCGCTCGGCGACGTGAAGCTCTCCGCCAACTGGATGTGCGCCGCGGGCCACCCCGGCGAGGACGCGACGCTCTTCGACACGGTGAGCGCGGTGGGCATGGAGCTGTGCCCCGCGCTCGGCGTCTCGATCCCGGTGGGCAAGGACTCGATGTCGATGCGCACCACGTGGCGCGACGCGGCCAGTGGCGAGGAGAAATCGGTCACCGCTCCGATGTCGCTCATCGTCTCGGCCTTCGCGCCGGTGACCGATGCGCGCAAGACCCTCACGCCCGAGCTGCGCACCGACGCGGGCGACACCGAGCTGGTCCTGATCGACCTGGGCGCGGGGCGCAACCGCATGGGCGGCTCGGCGTACGCGCAGGTGCACGGCGAGCTGGGCGACGAGGCTCCCGACGTCGACGACGCGGCGGCACTTAAGGCGTTCTTCGCGTCGATCCAGGCGCTCAACCGCGCGGGCATGCTCCTCGCCTACCACGACCGTTCCGACGGCGGGCTCTTCGCCGCGCTCTGCGAGATGGCGTTCACCGCGCGCGCCGGCCTTACCGTCTACCTCGACAACCTCGCGTTCGATCCGCGCCAGCTCGACGTCGACGGGTACGAGCGCCAGTCCGATGTGCTCACGGGCAGCCTGGCCGAGCGCATCGCCGCCACCCTCTTCAACGAGGAGCTGGGCGCGGTGCTGCAGATCCGCAAGGGCGAGCGCGCCGCCGTCATGCAGGCACTGCGCGAGGCGGGCTTGTCCTCGATGTCCCACGTGATCGGGCACCCCAACGCCGACGGGCAGGTGCGCGTCATCGTGAACGGCAAGCCGGTTCTCGCCGAGAAGCGCTCGGAGCTGCATCGCGCCTGGTCCACCGTGACGCACCACATCCAGCGCCTGCGCGACAACCCGGAGTGCGCCGACCAGGAATACGACCGCCTGCTCGACGAGGGCGACCCGGGGTTGAACGCGCGGCTCACCTTCGATCCCGCGGCCGACATCGCCGCGCCGTACGTCGGCAAGGGCGCGCGCCCACGCGTCGCCGTGCTGCGCGAGCAGGGCGTCAACGGCCAGGTGGAGATGGCGGGCGCCTTCGACCGCGCGGGCTTCGCCGCGATGGACGTGCACATGAGCGACATCATCGCCGGGCGCGTGAAGCTCTCCGACTTCAAGGCATTCGCGGCGTGCGGCGGCTTCAGCTACGGCGACGTGCTCGGCGCGGGCGAGGGCTGGGCCAAGTCGATCCTCTTCAACCCGCGTGCGCGCGACGAGTTCGAGGCGTTCTTCCGGCGCTCCGACTCCTTCGCGCTCGGCGCGTGCAACGGCTGCCAGATGATGTCGAACCTGAAGGACATCATCCCCGGAGCGCAGAACTGGCCGCACTTCGAGAGGAACGCCTCCGAGCAGTACGAGGCGCGCCTCGCACTCGTGGAGCTGCAGAAGTCACCCTCGATCCTGTTCGCGGGCATGGAAGGCAGCCGCATCCCGATCGCCACCGCGCACGGCGAGGGGCGCGCCGTGTTCAAGAGCGCGCAGGCGATGGACGCGTGCCGCTACCTGGTGGCCGCGCGCTTCGTCGACAACCGCGGCAAGGTGACCGAGGCCTACCCGTACAACCCGAACGGCTCGCCGCAGGGCGTCACCGCCGTGACCACGCCGGACGGGCGCTTCACCATCCTCATGCCTCATCCGGAGCGGGTGTTCCGCTCGGTGCTGCTGTCCTGGCACCCGCGCGAGTGGGGCGAGGACTCTCCCTGGATGCGCCTCTTCCGCAATGCCCGCGCGTGGGTCGGTTGATTCGCCTATGATGGCGGCGATGGCAACCTCGGCTCCGCGCTACTCGTTCCTGCTCATCGTCGCCTTCACGCTGCTCGCGCTGGGCCTTCTTCGAGCGGTGTCGATCGTGGTCCACGAGCCGGTGCTGGGCTACGGCGACCAGTCGGACATGCACCGCACCGCCGACTGCGTCGGCATCGAGCCGATCGCCGCGCCGACGAAGCCGGGCGAGATGGCGCGCCCGCACGCGCTCTACCACACCGCGGGATTCAAGAGCTCGGGCTGCTACCCCGGCTCGAGCGCGATCATCGCCGCGCCCGTGGTCCTGCTCTACGGCATCGCCTCGATCGCGGGCGACGAGCCCGAGATCCTCATTCCGCTGCAGGCCTTCGGGTTCTTCAACCTGGTGCTCTTCGCGTTCCTCGCCGCGAGCATCGCGACGGCGATGCGTCCTTACCCGGTGGCTTCCGTGGTGCACGCGGCGATCGTCTTCCTGCTGATTGCCGATCCGGTGTCGACGCTGTGGTTCAACACTCTCTACCCGGAGCCCGCGGCGCTGCTGGGCGCGTACGGTGCGGTGGCGCTGGTGACGATCATCGTGCTCGAGGGCGGGCGCGTGCGCCTGCGCTGGTGGCTCCTCGGCGCGAGCTTCGTGGTGCTGGGCTTCTCGCGCGAGCAGTTCAGCTACCTGCCGCTCGCGCTCGTCGCGATCGCGGCGCCAGCGCTGCTGCGGCGCTCGCGCCGCAGGACGACCACCCTCGCCGTCGTCGCCGCGCTGGTCGCCGTGGTGCAGATGCTGCTCGCGCCGCTGCGCCCCGACTACGTGAGCCCGGTGAATCGTGTCAACGCCTACCTGGGCTCGATCCTCGCCGCCTCGATGGACGAGGATGAGACGCTGGCGCACCTGGGCCTTCCGGTGCGCTGCGCGGTGATGTCGGGCGCGACGTGGGAATCGCGCCGCGGCGAGACACTCGAGACCGCGTGCCCCGAGGTCCTCGACCTTTCCTCGTTCGCGTTCCTGAGGCTCGTGCCCACCGAGCCGCTCACGCTGCTGCGCGCCGCATCGCGCGTGCTGCCGGCCTCCGAGTCGATCGTGCCGGGCTACCTGGGGATTTCGGGCGAAGGGCCGATCCGCGCGGTATCGGACCTGCCGCCGCGCGCGATGTCGTTCATCGCCCTCACGGCGAAGGTGCCGTCGCTGGTGTTCGCGACAGTCGTGGTGACTCTATTGGTGGCATTCCCCATCGCATTGTTGTGGATGGGGTGGACCGTGCGCCGCGAGCCCGCCTTCGCCGCGCTGCCCGTGGCCTTCGCGCTCCTCGTGGCCATCGCCGGATACTGCCTCGCGACCACTGCCTTCGGCGACGGCATCGCCGGCGCGGAGCGCCACAACTGGCTGGGCGCGCTCGCCGCATTCGCCGCGGTGGGATTGCTGCCGCTGGTGGTGTGGCGGCTCTCCGCCGACATCCTGCGCGGGCGCATCGCGCTCGCCGCGTCCTTGGGCGTGATCCTCCTCACCGCGGGCTGGCTGGTCTGGACCGAGCACCAGCCGCTCGCCATCGGCGCGCTCGACAAGATGGTCGAGGAGAAGGGGCGTTTGCTCGAGGTGAGCGGCTGGGCACTGGACCCGTGGGGCGTGCGCCGCGTGTATGCGACGGTGGGCCGCGGGCCGCAGGCGGAAGGCATGCGCGGCATCGAGCGCCGCGACCTCGAGGCGACCTATCCAGGTTATCCCGAGGCGGTGGGCGGGGGCTTCCAGATCACGCTGCCCCCCAATGCGTGGCGCGAGAACGAGGTGCTGCGCGTCTTCGTCGAGAACCGCCAGGGAGCGACTACCGAGATCGACCGGCGCCGGATCCGTCTTCGTCCGTAAGCGCGCGCCGGATCGCCCTTGCGATGCGGGCCTCTTCGGCCTCGCGCTGGGCGCCGATCGCCACCACTACGAACGGAAACCCCAGCACCGCGAGCACCGTCGCCAGCGGCACGAGGAAGGCGAGCGGGCCTTCGTCGCTTGCCGCCATCACCGCCCACACGCTCGAGGCGATGAGCGCGACCAGCGCGAGCGAAGTCGCGCGCAGGAAGCGACTTATGCCGGGCGCCGGGCGATATTCGGCGTCGAGCACCACTCCCGCGGGTGCTTCGCGCCAGCGGCTCTCGAAGACGAGGCGTTTCGAATGGATCGGCGCGAGCGCGACGGCGAGGCGCGCTTCCGACTCGGCGCGCGAATGGCGGCTCACGAAGCTCTCGTTGCGAATCGCCACCATCGCCCTCGCGATGCGGCTCGTCTCGGAGGCCATCGCTTCCCCTAGCGGGGCCTGACCCGCGCGAGCATCGCGTCGGGAATGCGGAAGCCGGGGTACTTTTGCTTGAACTCCGCGAGCGCCTTGTCGGCCTCTTCGTCGCGATTGTCCTCGCGCAGCTTCGCGATGCGCTCGAGCTCACGCTGCGGCTCGCTGGGTGCGGCGGACGCGCCGCTGGCCGCAGGCGCGCGTGCCGGCGCCTGCATGGACTCGGACATCTCGGCCTTGGCGCGCGGCGCGGCCATCGCACGCGCGTTCAGCGGCGCCACGTTCGCATCGCGCATCATGTCCATCGGTGCGGGCGATGCGGCAGCGGGCGGTGATTGCGGCGACGGCGTGAAAGCTTCGGGCGCGGGGCGCGCTTCCGTCGCGAAAGGCTCATCCTTCACCGCCGACGCCGACTCCCGCACTTTCGCGGCCGCGACCGGCTCCTTCATCGGTCGAGGTGCGGCTACGGTCCGTGACTCCATCGGCGCTTGCTTCGTTGCCTGCCTCGGCTCTTCCTTCTTTTCCCCTGTTGGTGATTCCATGGGCGGCGCCGCCGGGATCGCGGGGACCGTCGCGGGCTCGCTCCGGGCCGGCTCCCTGTATTCGATGCCGGGCTCCTCGCGCTGGATCTCGAGCGTCACGCCGAACGCGAGCACCAGAACCGCGGCGATCGATACGGGTGCCGCCCAGCGCCGCGACCACGAGGGCTTCGCGACGGCGCGGCGCGCGGCGGCGAGGATCGCGCCGTCGAGCGCGCGCGGCGGCTCCTCCCGCGAGAGCCCGCGATAGCGCCGCAGCAGCTTGTCGTCCGAATCAGTCATCGCCGATCGCCTCGCGCAGCTTGTTCATCGCATAGCGCAGCCGGCTCTTCGCCGCTTCCTCTGCGCTTCCGGTCGCGGTCGCGATCTCGGCGATGCCGAGCCCGCCTTCATGATGGAGCAGGAACACCTCGCGCTGCGCGAGCGGCAACGCGGCGAGCGCGGCGGACAGGCGGTCGAGCGTCTGGCGCGCCTCGACGATGCGCGGCGGCTCGGAACCCGGGTCCGCCGCGGCCTCGGCCACGGGCTTGTCCTCGTCGTCGAGCGAGACCACGCCGAGACCCTTCGCGCGCCAGTGGTCCACCAGCCGGTTGTGCGCGATGGTATAGAGCCAAGTGGTGAACTTCGCCTGCGGCGCATAGCGCAGCCGCCCCTCGATCACCCGCATCCACACGTCCTGGTAGATCTCCTCCGCTTCGCCGCGCGCCTTCATCGAGCGCAGCACGAAGCGGAAGAGCGCGCCCTTGTGCTTCGCGTAAAGCGCCTCGAACGCGCCGGAGTCGCCACCGGCATATGCAAGCATGAGCTCTTCGTCCGAGGCCGCCATGGCCCCCGATCTTACGGGTTCTCATCGATACGGGTCGGGGGCGAAGGCGGTCGGGAACGGATTCGGGTCGCGCGCGCCCACCGGGGCCTGCAGGATGCCGCGCGCCACGAGGTTGCGGTAGCTGTCGTAGTAGATCGCGACGGTTTCGGCGGGCTCGCTTGTGGCGCGCTCGAACTGCACCCACCGGATCGGCGAATCCTCGCGGCGCCCGTGGCCGGTGCCCAGCGGCGCGGTGGGGGCGGGCATCGATCGCGCCGGCGCGGCCTCGTTCAGGGCGCGATCCTGGAGCGGCTCGTACTCGCGCTTGCTGCTTTCCGCGGGTCGCACCGGAGCGCCGGACACGGGCGGCGCGACATTCATCTCGCTGGTGGCGTGCCGCCTGGCGCGAAAGAGCGCGACGCCGATCACGCCGACGTTCGCGGGCCGATCGGTGCGCGCCGCGTAGGAATCGCCGAGGGAGGTGAAGTAGAAGGCCGCGGTCTCGTCCATGCTCTTCCTCCAGCCGCGCACGTCGAGGCGGCCCCAGGGCGCGATCACGTAGCCACTCTGGCTCGGGCTCGCGGTCTCGCCGTTCATCACGTTGACGCCGTCGACCGAGACGACCGCGAGGAGCTCGTCGCCGCTGCGGTTGCGCACCACGACCTGGTACTCGTTGCCGGGCTTGCCGACCACGTAGGCGCGCCCGTCGTGCCAGGTCACGGGGACCTCGCGCGCATGGGCGCGATCGAAGATGGATATGTCGGCGAGGCGGCCCACGGCGTGGGCCGAGAGGGCCGCGGCCGCGAGCGCGGCGGCGGCCAGGGCGTGGATGGATTTCATGTCGGTCTCCTGTCGTGGGCGCGCCGGAATGGCAGGCCTCGAGGGTTGAAACGGCGGCAGGAGGGGAAAGGGTCGAGAACGCAAAAAAAAAGGGCGGCCAAAAGCCGCCCCTCCTTCAGTCCCCGCAGGCGCGGGGACTCCAGTCATGGTCGCGCGTCAGCGCTCCTCGACCTTCGCCTTCGAGCGCAGGTCCATGACGTACTTCTGGATCTGCGCTTGCTGCGCGCGCTGGCGGAACTGCTCCTTCAGCTCGGTGAAGGGCGGCACCGTCAGCGGGCGCACGTCGTCGAGGCGGATCACGTGATAGCCGAAATCGGTCTTCACGGGCGCCGTGGTGGTCTGGCCTTTCTGCATGCCGGTGACGGCGTCGGCAAAAGGCTTCACGTAGCGCGCGGACGGGCCCCAGTCGAGGTCGCCGCCGTTGTCCTTGGAGCCCGGGTCCTTCGACTTCTCCTTGGCGATCTTGGCGAAGTCACCCCCCTTGTTGAGGTCGGCGATGATCGCCTTGGCGTCGTCTTCCTTGTCGACCAGGATGTGGCGCACCTTGTACTCGTTAGTGCCCATCGAGCCCTTGAACGTCTCGTACTGCTGCTGCAGCTGCGCGTCGGTGATCGGGTTCTTCTTCACTTCCTCCTCGAAGAGCGCGCGCACCAGGACCGCTTGCCTGGCCATCTCCATCTGCGCGGCGATATCGGGGTTCTTGTCGAGGCCGCGGCGCGCGGCGGCCTGCGCGAGGACCTCGCGATTGACGAGCTCTTCCCTCACCGCCTGCTTGCGCTCGTCGGTGTCGGGCTGGCCCTGGGAGGAGAGCTCCTTGTTCATGGCGTCGATGCGCGACTGGGGGATGGTCACCCCGTTCACGACCAATTTTCCGGATCCAGAAGCGGCGGCCGCGGCTGCGGCGGATTTCCTGGAAGCCTTCTCGGCCTTGTCCTGCGCCCCGGCCGCGACGGCGAAGGTGCCGGCCACGAGGGCTACGGCGAGGTTACGGAGGGTACGTTGCATTGAGTTTCCTTTGCTCTTGGTGTGAATGTCAGAACTGCTCGGGCGCGAACGCCTCGATCGTGAGGGCATGGATGTCGCGCTTCATGAGGTCGCCCAACGCCTCATAAATCATTCGATGCCGCGCCATGGGGGTCTTGCCGCGGAAGGCTTCCGAAACGATGGTGAGCTGCCAATGGCCGCCGCCGGAGGCTGCGCCCGCGTGGCCCGCATGCTGCTCGCTTTCGTCGCGCAAATCCACCGTGAGCGGGTTCAACGCGCCGAGGCGCTCGCGGATGACGTCTGCGGTGGCGGGCATTATGCGCAGCCTTGCTTGCGGCAAGCTGTCCTCACGGCTTGGGGGGATCGGCCTTCGCCGGCTCGTCTTGCACGTACTTCGAGAGCCACACCGCCTGTGCCAGCACGAAGGCGAGCATCAGCCCGAAGCCGCCGAAGAGCTTGAAGTTGACCCAGGTGTTCAGCGGGTAATGGAACGCCACCCACAGGTTGAGCGCGCCCTGGAACAGGAAGAAGACGCCCCAGGCCACCGCGAGCCTGGTCCACACCGGCTCCGGCAGCTCGATGCCCTCGCCCATCACCGCCTTGGCGAAATTGGTCTTGAACGCCAGCGCCACGAGAAACGCCGTGCCGGTGATGCCGTAGAGGACGGTCGGCTTCCACTTGATGAAGGTCTCGTCGCGCAGGATAAGCGTGGCGCCGCCGAAGATCACGATGATCGCGAGGCTCACCCACTGCATGTTCGATACCTTGCGCCGGCGCACCAGCACCCAGCCGATCTGGGCCACGGTCGCGGCGATCGCCACCGCGGTCGCGACGAAGATGTCGCTCACCTTGAAGGCGACGAAAAAGAGGATCAGGGGGAAGAAGTCGAAAAGCAGCTTCAAGACGCGCGGTCCAACGAGCAAGTAACTGATAATTATAGCTGAAATGACATGAAAAAGTGGTGTCAGGTACGACTTAATAAGTTGTACCTGACACCACTTTTCACGCTTTCAACCGGTCCACTTGAGCTGGCGCGCCGCGATGCGCTCGCGCACGCCGGGGGCGATGCGCGGGGCGAGGGCCAGGGCGAGCGCCTCGGCGTAGAAGGCGGCGCGCTCGTCGGGAAGCGCCCGGTCGAGCGCGTCGAAGGCGTGGTCCATCATCGCGGGGTCTTCGGTGCGGATCGCGGTGATGGCGAAGTTCACGTGCGCGACGCGCCACGGGCGTTCGGGGTTGGAACGCTCGAGGTCCGCGGCAAGGCGCGGCGCAACGTGCGCGATGACGCCCTGCATGAGACCGAAGACGGCCGCGATCTCCTGGCGGGTCGCGGCCAGGTTCGAGCGCCGCGCGAGCGCATTGACCACGGGCTCGACGACGGTGATGGCGACGTCGTGGCGGATCGCCCAGAGCGCCACGCCGATGGTGAGCTCGTCGTCCTCGAGGTAGGCCAGGCCCGTGGCGAGGGACGCCACGATCTCGTCGGCGCCCTCCACGGGCAGCGTCGCGAGCCCCCCGTACTGGCGGTCGAGCGCCTCGAGGGCGGCCAGCTCGGCGCGCATCCGTTGCAGGGCGGGGGCGGGCAGGGGGGCCTCGCGGGCGAGCGCTTCGAAATGCAGCACCAGCTCGCGCGTGGCGACCTGTCCTTCGTCGCCGAACCGGATTGGTTGGATGGGCATGGAAATCAGCGGGAAAACGGTCATTTTGATATAATTGCGCCTTGGACAACTTCGACTTGCATAACCATTCGACTTGCTCGGATGGCCTGCTGTCGCCCACACAGCTGATCGAGCTTGCGGCCCGCACCGGGGTCGATGCGATCGCGCTTACGGATCATGACACCACCGACGGCCTCGCAGAGGCCGCGCAAGCGGCGATCCGCTTGGGCGTGGCGCTGGTGCCGGGCGTGGAGATCTCGGTGAGCTGGGGCGATACGACCCTGCACGTGGTCGGGTTGCAGATCGATCCTGCGGCGCCGGAGCTGGTGGCCGGCCTGGAGTCGATCCGCGTGGGGCGCACGCAGCGCGCGCACCAGATCGCGGAGAAGCTGGAAGCGCTGGGTATCGCGGGGACGTTCGAGGGTGCGTACGCGCTCGCGGAGAACAAATCGATGCTGGGCCGCACGCATTTCGCGCGGCACCTCGCGGCGAGCGGTCGGGTGAAGAACATCCAGGCGGCGTTCGACAAGTACCTGGCGCGCGGCAAGCCTGCTTACATCACGCATCGCTGGGCGGGGCTCGAGGATGCGATCAGCTGGATTCGCTCGGCGGGTGGGGTCGCGGTGCTCGCGCACCCCGGGCGCTACGACTTGAAACCGATGTTCCGCGACGAGATGCTGAAGGCATTTCGCGCGGCCGGAGGGGAAGCGATCGAAGTCGTGACGGGGAGCCACCGCCCCGAGCAGTACGCGATGTGGCAGCGCATGGCCGAGGAGCATGGGTTCCTCGCCTCGCGCGGTGCCGATTACCACGGGCCGGGCGAAAGCTCGGTGGAGCCGGGGCGCCTGCCGGCGCTGCATGCCTCGCTCACCCCCGTGTGGTCAAAGTGGGCGCATTAGCCGCCCGTTAAAAAAAGCTAACTCGGGCGCGGGAGTTTCCGTGCGGATCACGAGGGCATGGCTCAATACTTTTCGGTTCACCCGGACAACCCGCAGCCGCGGTTGATCAAGCACGCGGTGGAGATCATCCGCGACGGGGGCGTCATCGCCTACCCGACGGACTCCTGCTACGCGCTCGGCTGCCACATCGGCGACAAGAACGCGATGGAGAGGATCCGGCGCATCCGCAAGGTGGACGAGCGCCACCATTTCACGCTCGTGTGCCGCGACCTTTCCGAGGTGGGCCAATTCGCCAAGGTGGACAACCTGCAATTCCGGCTGATGCGCGCCAACACTCCCGGCAGCTACACCTTCATCCTGCGCGCCACGCGCGACCTGCCGAGGCGCCTGCTCACGCCGCGCCACACCATCGGGGTGCGCATTCCCGACCATCCGGTGCCGCTCGCCCTGCTGCAGGAGTTGGGCGAGCCCCTGCTCTCATCCACCCTCATCCTCCCCGCCCACGGCGTCGCATTGAACGACGCCGGCGAGATTCGCCGCCACCTCGAACACGAGGTTGACCTGGTGATCGACTCGGGCCCCTGCAACGGCGAAGTCACCACCGTGGTCGACCTTTCCTCCGAGGCCCCGCGCCTGGTGCGCGAAGGCAAGGGCGACATCCGCCCGTTCGGATTCGTCAAGGAAGCGCTGCACTGATGGATCTGCACAACGCCCTCATCATCATCTGCGTCTACGCGCTGCCGATGATCTTCGCGATCACGCTGCACGAGGCGGCGCACGGCTTCGTCGCGAAGCACTACGGCGATTCCACCGCCTACATGATGGGGCGGGTCACGCTGAACCCGCTGAAGCACATCGATCCGATCGGGACCATTCTCGTGCCGCTGGTGACAAAGCTGATCGGCGGATTCTTCTTCGGATGGGCCAAGCCGGTGCCGGTGAACTTCAGCAACCTGCGCGAGCCGCAGCGTTGGCACAGCATCCTGGTCGCCTTCGCCGGCCCTTTTTCCAACATGGTGCAGGTGATCCTCTGGGCGCTCGTCGCGAAGCTGCTGCTCGCGACGGTGCCGATGACGGGCCTGGTCGCGCCCTTCTGGGTCGCGGTGGGGGAGGCCGGCATCCGGGTGAACATCAGTTTCGCTCTCCTCAACCTGTTGCCGATCCTGCCGCTCGATGGCGGGCGGATCGTGGCGGGGCTGCTGCCGCCCAGCGTCTCGTACACGTATTCGCGCACCGAGCCTTTCGGCCTCTTCATCCTGCTGGGGCTCATGTTCACCGGCGCGCTCGGCTGGATGCTGGGCGTTCCTTTCGAGGCCGCGATGCGCGGCACCTATGCACTTTTCGGTTTCCAGTAAGGCGACGGCAAAAACAATGTTCCAGGATCGCGTACTTTCCGGCATGCGCCCCACGGGCGCGATGCACCTCGGCCACTACCACGGGGCGCTCAAGAACTGGGCGCGCCTGCAGAACGAGTTCCCGTGCCTCTTCTTCGCCGCCGACTGGCACGCGCTCACCACGCACTACGAGGATCCGCAGGTGATCGAGCAGACCGTGTGGGAGATGTTCGTCGACTGGCTGTCGTGCGGCATCGATCCCACCAAGGCCACGCTCTTCATCCAGTCGCGCGTGCCGCAGCATGCGGAGCTCACCTTGCTGCTGTCCTTCTTCACGCCGCTTTCCTGGCTGGAGCGCGTGCCTACCTACAAGGATCTCGTCGAGAAGCATGCCGAGGCGGGGCGCGACATCCTCACCTACGGCTTCCTCGGCTATCCGCTGATGCAGGCCGCGGACATCCTCATTTACCAGGCCAACCGCGTTCCCGTGGGCGAGGATCAGGTGTCGCACGTCGAGCTCACGCGCGAGATCGCGCGACGGTTCAACCACCTGTTCGGCCGGGAAA
>JBBRQA010000104.1:0-12924 GCA_038227085.1 Burkholderiales bacterium
CTGAAGATCTGGTTCATGCGGAGCCGCGCCTTTCGCGCACGATGCGCAGCACGAAGCGCGGCTGCATCGAGGCGTTCTCGCGCTCGGCGTGCTGGCCCTGCAGCGCGAGCGACGGGCTCACGTCGAGCGGGCTCTCGACCAGGTCGGCGCGGAAGCCTTCGAGGCGCCCGATGTCGGCGGCGAGGCGCTCGACCTCCGTCATCGCGCCGCGGAAGTCGTTGTTGGCGACGCGCACCGTGGCCTCCATCATGGCGACCTCGTAGCGCGCGCCGGCGAAGGGCGGATTGGCGTTGTCGTCGCCCACGGGTGGCGCCGGCTCGCCCGCTTTGGCGATCGCCTTCACCGAGGGCGCCTCGCGCGAGGGCGTCATGCTCATGCGCGGCGCGGCCTTGGGATCGTCGCTCACTCGCCAGGAGAGCTGCGCGAGGCGTACCTCCGGATGGCTGCGCAACACCGTCGAGAGCGGGCCCAGGAAATCGGCCAGCGTGGGGAAGCCGCGGATCGAGCCGTTGTAGAACGTGACCGCGTCGCGCATCGTCGAGCCGCCGACCCCGAAGGAGGGCAGGGACCTGTTGATGTCCTCGTACTCCCGGTTGAGCGAGGACATCTGCTGCGCCACGAGCTGGTCGGCCCCGGTCGACTGGAACACGCGTGAGATATTCCATCCGCCCCAGGCGAGGCTCGCGGCGACGATGCCGACGGCGGCCTGGGTCACGGCGATCCGCGCGTTCCTCTGCGTCGCGTGGCGGCGCATTTCCGGCGAGGCGAAGTGGTTCTCGCCCTTGCGCATGAGGAAGAGGTGGACCAGGACCTCTTCCGCGGTGGAGTCGAGCGGCGGGGGCTTCAACCCCAGCTTCTGCGCCACCTGCTCGATGTCGACCAGGCGGTACTGGAGCTGCGCGAAGTCGCGCAGCGCCGATTCGATCGCCGGGCGGTCGTTCTTGTGCACGAGGATGCACACCTCCAGGCGGTCCTCCTGCGAGAAGTGGCGCAGGCTGTCGAGGTATTGCCAGGTGCGCGTGGTCTCCTCGGCGATCATGGTGCCGAGCGTCTGGCCCTCCTCGAGGTCGATCGGCGTGAGGCGGCTGAACTTGATCTCTCGGTCGCGGAAGAACGTCTGGCGCATCGCGTCGCCGGGCGTGAAGGTGACCAGCAGCGTGTGCGGGAAGAGAAGGTCAAGCTCATCGAGCATCACGCCGCTGAATACCGCCGCGGAGTGGATCCCCTCGAGCGGGATCTTGAGGCGCTCGATGATCTCGAGCCAGACGCGCAGCACCTCGGGGTTGGTGACCGCGGTGTACATGACGCGGTCGTCGCGGCGCCCCTCGGCCTCGCGTCCCTGCAAGAGCGCATGGCGGTACGGCGTGTTCCTGAAGATCTGGCCGAGCTTCCTCGCGAGGAGCGCCCCGCGGTCGCGGCTGCCCACGTGCGGGATGGTGTCGAGGCGGAAATCCTCCTCGATGAGGTCGGTGAAGATATGGGTCGGAACCTCGGTCATGCCGGAGAGGTAGCGCTCGAAGGCGTTGGCGCCCGCCCCCGCCACCGCGAACTCGCGCCGCGAGACGATGCGCTTGCCCTTCGTGACCAGGCTCACGAGGCGGGTGTTGGTGAGGTAGAGGAAGTGTTTCACCGGGCTAGAACTTGATCTTCGAGATCACGTCGTAGATCGGCAGGAAGATCGAGTAGAGGATCGCCACGATCAGCATGCCGAGCACCACCGTGGTGGCGGGCCCGAGGAGGGTCTGCATGCGCGAGATGCTGTCGCGCACCTGCCGGTTGTAGAAATAGCTCACGTTGAGCAGCGCCGTGTCCAGCGCGCCGGTCGATTCGCCCACGCGCAGCATGCGCAGCACGAGGGGCGGGAACAGCTTGGTCGCGGTGAACGCGAGCGAGATGCCCTGGCCCTCGGAGATGCTGCGCCCGACGCGCTGCAGGCCCTCCTCCATCACGCGGTTGCCGACGATCTTCTCGCAGATCTGGATGCAGTCGAGCACGCTGATGCCGGCCTTGTAGAGGAGCGCGAAGTAAGTGGAGAAGCGCGCGAGGATGATCTTCTGGCGCACCTCCCCCAGGATCGGCATCTTCAATCCCATCTCGTCGATGGCGCGCTGCGCCTTCTCGCTGGTGCGCGCGAAGGCTAGCGCGCCGATGACCAGGGCCGTCGGGACGCCGAGGAGAAGGTACCACCAGCGCACGAAGATGTTGGAGATGAAGATCAGCACCTCGGTCTCGCGCGGCAGCTTCGGCACCAGGGTCTTGAAGGTCGAGGCGAGCTGCGGCACGAGCACGATCATCAGCACGAAGATCACCGCGATGATGACCACGAAGACGACGAGCGGGTAGATGAGCGCCTTCTTCGCCTGGCTCGCCATCTCGTCCTGCCACTTGAGGTTCTCGGAAAGCTCGTCGAGCACCTCGGTCATCTGGCCGCTCTGCTCGCCGGCGCGCACCAGCGACACGAACACGTTGTCGAAGCAGTAGGTGTGGTTGGCCATCGCCTCGGAGAGCTTCAGGCCCCCGCCGATGTCCTCGAGGAGGCTCGCGATCACCTGGCGGAAGCCCGCGTTCTCCACCGTGTCGCGCAGGTCGGTGAGCGCCTCGATGATGTTCACCCCCGCCTTGAGGAGCTGCGAGAGGTGGAAGCAGAAGGTGATGAGCTCCTCGCGCGAGACGTTCCTGGTGCGCGCGGCGGTGGAGCGCTTGACGCCCTCGAAGGTGAGGAGGTCCAGGCCCAGGCGCTTGAGCCTCAGCTCGAGGTCGATCGCGTTGGAGGCGTCCAGGTTTCCCGTGGAGATGCGCCCCTCGGCGTCGACGGCCCGGTAGGCGAAGAGGGCCATGGGCTAGCCCTTCAGATCACGCGGTCGGTCAGGTCGACCACGCGCGAGATCTCCTCGAGGCTGGTCTGCCCGAGGAGCACCCGCGCGATGGCGTCGTCGGCGAGCGTGCGGAAGCCCTTGCGGGCGGCGTCGGTGCGGATCTCGCGGCCGGTGGCGCGACGTGCGATGAGCTCGTCGATCTCGGCGTCGAGCTTGAAAAGCTCCATGATCGCGACGCGCCCCTTGTAGCCCGTGTTGTCGCAGCGCGCGCATCCCACCGACTGGTACACGGGCCGGTTGTCGTCGGCCTCCATGCCGAGGAGGCGCCGCGTGCCGGGGTCGAGCGTGACCGGCGCCTTGCACTGGCCGCAGAGCTTGCGCAGCAGGCGCTGCGCGATCACGCCAATGATATTGCCGGCCATGATGTCGGGCAGCACGCCAAGGTCCATGAGGCGCGGGATCGCGCCGATCGAGGAGTTGGTGTGCAGCGTCGAGTACACCTGGTGGCCGGTCATCGCGGCGCGGAACGCCATCTCGGCGGTCTCCTGGTCGCGGATCTCGCCCACCAGGATCACGTCGGGGTCCTGGCGCATCATCGAGCGGATGCCCGAGGCGAAGTCGAGCTTCACCACCTCGTTCACCGAGGTCTGGCGGATCATCGCCATCGGGTATTCCACCGGATCCTCGAGGGTCATGATGTTGATGCCCTCGGTGTTGATGTAGCTGAGGATCGAGTAGAGCGTGGTCGTCTTGCCGCTGCCGGTGGGGCCGGTCACGAGGATGATGCCCTCGGGGCGCGCCAGCATGAGCTTCAGGGTCTTCAGGTCCTCGGCGTGCAGGCCCAGGTCCTCGAGGGGAACGATGCCCTTGTCGCGGTCGAGGATGCGCAGCACGATGTTCTCGCCGTGCGTGGTGGGCTGCGACGAGACGCGGAAATCGACCTGATGGCCGGAGAGCATGAGCGAGATGCGCCCGTCCTGCGGGGCGCGCGTCTCCGCGATGTTCATGTTGCTCATCACCTTGAGGCGCACCACCATCGCCGCCCAGTAATTCTTGTGCAGCGAGCGTATCTGGCGCAGCACCCCGTCGACCCGGTAGCGGATGCGCAGGAACCCCTGCTCGGGCTCGAAGTGGATGTCGGAGGCGCTCTTCTTCACCGCGTCGTTGAGGAGCGCGTCGACCAGGCGCACCACTGGCTGCGAGTACTCGTCGAACTCGGCGGCGAGCGACTGGTAGTCGATCTCGCCGGTCTCGATCTCGTTCAGGATGCCGTCGATCGAAAGCTCGAAGCCGTAATGGTGCTCGATGCCGATGGTGATGTCGGACTCGCGCGCGAGCACCTGCTCGATGCGCAGGTCCTCGCGCGCCAACGCGCGGATCTGGTCGAGGGCCACGACGTTGGCGGGGTCGCTCACCGCGATCAGCAGCAGCTTCTTGTCGGTGTCGTAGCTCACCGGCAGCACGTGGTAGCGGCGCGCCATGTCCTTGGGCACCAGCGCGATCGCGGCCGGGTCGACGATCGTGTTCTCGAGGTCGATCGATACCTGCCCGAGCGTCTCGGAGAGGATGTCGCGGATCGTGGCCTCGGTGACGAAGCCAAGCGTCACCAGCACCTTGCCGAGCGGCGCCTTGAAGCGCTTCTGCTCGGTCAACGCGATGTTCAGCTGGTCGGAGCTGATGATGCCCTTGTGCAGCAGCGTCTGGCCGAGCGGCACCTGGGAGAGTGGGGTGGCCTGGATCGTTCCCATGTCGCTATTGCCTGAGGTCGGCGAGGCGCCGCTGCACCGCAGCCGGATCGAACTGGGCGCCCTGCAGGCGCGCGCTCTCGAGCGCGCGGCGATAGTTCTCGGCGGCCAGGCGCGACTGGCCGATGCGGTCGAGGCTCACGGCGAGGTTGAAGACGATATCGGCGTTGGCGGGGTCGAAGCGGTGTGCCTCGAAGAACTCGACCTGCGCGTCGTTCCAGCGCGCCTGCGACGCATAGAGGTTGCCGAGCGTGAAGTGCAGCTGCGGGCTTTGCGGGTTGCGCGCGATCTCCCCGCGCAACTGCGACTCGAGCCCGTCGACCTGCCCGTAGTCGGCGATCGACGCGATCCCGGCGATCGCGGTGGCGTTGCGCGGATCGATGTCGAGCGCGCGCTTGTAGTGGCTCGCGGCGAGCATGCGGTTGCCGGCGCGCGCCTCGATGGTGGCGGCGCCGAGGAGTGCGTCCAGGTTGGACGGATCGGCGGCGAGCGCGGCGTCGTAGCTCTTGCGCGCCGAGGCGATGTCGCCGTTGCGCAGGCTCTCGTAGCCGGCGGCGACGTCCGCGGGAACGCGCGGCCGGCCCGCTGAAGGCGCGAGCCTCACCGGCGACGTGCTGGAAGGCGTGGAAGCGTCGCGCAGCATCGTCGCGAGCGTTTCGCGCGTTTCGCGCGGCTCGCGCGGCGCGCGCGGCGCGCGCGCGGGGGCGTCCTTCCGCGGCTCCACGGGCGCGGGCGGCTGGATCGCCGCGCTCGGCTGCTGCTGCGGCGCCATGAAGATCGTGTCGAGCTTGGGCGAGGCCTCGACCTGCGGCGGCGCGGGGGGCGCGCCGATCTGCGCGGGGCGCGGGCGCGCGCTGGCCGCCATGCGCGGGGTGAACGATTCGACTTTCTGCCATACGTAGATCCCGGCGCCGGCCACCGCGAGGATCACCAGCACAAGGGCGATGGAAAGCACCACGCCCTTCTTCGAGCGCCCCGCGGGGGGCGCGCCTTCCTTGGCCTGGAACACGTTCTGCGCGGCCGCCGAATCGTGGCGCGACTTCTCGCCGGCCGATCTGTGGTGCGGAAGCGCGCTCGCGGACGGCGAATTGATCGGCGCGAGCTCGAGTGAGGCGGCGGAAGCGGGTGCGGAAGCGGGCATCGCGGCCGCGTCGCGGCGTGCCCGCTCGGGCTCGGCGCGCTCTCCCTGCTTGGCGAGCTTCTCCTGCTCGGCGCGCTTCAATGCGTCGAGGAGGAGGCTCACGACGCGCCCTTCTCGGGCGGCGCGGGCACCACCGGCACCGGCGTCACGCACGGGCCGTCGCCCACCAGGGCCTTGTCCTCGAGGCGCTGCAGGCCACGCTCGAGGCAGGGGAAGGGCGTCTGCGTGTCGCGAAAGAAGTCGCTGCCCGGCAGGTACCTGCGATACGCCGAGAGGTCCTGGTCCACGCTGGCGTTGCGAACGACGTACGGGCGGATGAAGATCACGAGCTCGGTCTTCTCCATCTTGTCGTTTCGCTTGCTCACGAGATCGCCGAACAACGGAATGCGCGAGGCAAGCGGCAGGCCTGCTCGTTTACCCTCGAAACTGTCGAGCATGAGGCCGCCCAATATCGCGGTCTGGCCGCTGGCCACTTTGAGGACGCTTTCCATTTCGCGCGTCTGGGTCACGGGAATGAGGCTAATCACCTTCGCGGCGGCGAGCGCAGGGTTCGGGTCGGGCACGGTGTCGATGATGCGAGTCACCGTGGGGCGAACGTTGATCGTCACCATGTCGCCCTCGCTGATCTGCGGCGTGACGTTCATGATGAAGCCGATCGGGACTACGTTCTGTGTTGTGGTGAACGTGGTGACGGAGGTGTTAGTGTTGGTGACCGTATCGGCCTTGATCGTAAAGTACACCCGGTTGTCCACCACCTTCAGCATCGCCGTCTGGTTGTTGAGCACCATGAGCTTGGGACTGGACAGCACGCGCGTCTTGCCGAAGGAATCCAGCAGCTTGATGGTGCTCGATATGTTTCCACCCGCGGCCGCGTTGGGGTTGCTGTACGAGATCGAGAAGGAAGACGTGTCGAGGGCGAACGGTGTCTGGGACAGGCTGGGCCCGAGGATGCCCTGCCGGAAACTGTAGCCCAGCCCGTTCAATCCGAGCGCCGACCAATCGACTCCCGATTGGTAGTTGTCGCTCAACAGGACCTCGACGATGGTCGCCTCGATCAGCACCTGACGCTTTGACGATCCGCTGACCTCGTCGACGAATGACTGCACCTTCTCGTGTTGGCGCGACGTGGCGCGCACCATGACGATCCCGGTTTCCGCGTTCACGACGACGGAGGCGGCCTCGCGGAAGGTGAGGCGCTGCTCGACGAAATCGGTGGCCTGCGTCTGCTGAGAATCGCCGGGCGAGTCGACCGCCGTGCGGTTCTGCGTCGTGGTCGTGCGGCCGGTGCGCGGCTGGGTGGTGGTGCGTGCCTGCGTCGACGCGACCGCGGTTTGCCCGCGGTTCTGCACGAATGTCTCGCTGCTGCCTTCCGGCAACTGCTTGTCAGTCTCGCGCAGGATGTCGCGGACGTTCTTCTCGAGCGTCTCCCAGAAGTGGTGCTTGGCGAGGCTCGTAATGCTGATCGTGGAATTGTTGGTGCCGCCGCCGGAGGATCCGGTGGGGCCGGCGAGGCCGCCCGAGATCACCTGCGTCGAGATGCCCACGGTCTCGTTCACGTCGCGCGTCATGTTGACGTAGTCGACCCGATAGATGCGCAAGAACGGCGTGTCCGGCATCACCGTGATGGTCTGGCCTTCCGTCTCCCAGCGCAGGTCCACCTGCTTGGAGATGCGCGTGAGGATCTGCTTCAACGTCTGGTCGATGGCGTTCAGGTTGATCGAGCCCTCGATGCCGGGATGGATGTCGAAATTGACCTTGGTCTCGCGTGCCATCGCCATCAGCACTTCGCGCACCGGCTGGTTGGCGACCACGACGGAATACTTGATCTCCGCATCGCGCGCCGAGGGCGCGGGAGGCATCGGCACCGCGCGCACCGTTGCCGGGATCTGCGGGGTTCCGGCAGGGGGCTCGACGGCGGGCTGCAGGTGCCCCTCGGGCTTGGCGAGCGGGCGGGCACCGCAACCTGCGATCGCGACGAGCAGCGCGAAGCACGGCGCGGAAGCTAAAAACCGCATGCAGAAATTTCCGTAAGTGTTTGTTTTATGGACAGAACCATCCCTTCTGTCCTTTATATCGTTTTCGGGGGTGAAACGCAAATGAAATCCCCCACATTCCGGAGCGGATTTCACTCGCGAAAACGGCCCTCACGCAGGGCTATTTGCGCTCGGCGCGGCGCGCGTCCTCGCGCACTGCTTCGAGGGGCCGAACATAGGGCCGGAACTGCTTCAGGCTCTCCGGCAGGGAGGCGAGGGCGTCGGTCGCCTCGCCGCGCTCCTGGAAGGTGCCGAAGAGCACGCCCAGGCGCGGGTTTTCCGGGCTGCCCGCGGGCACCACGAACAGGCGCGGGGGCCCCAGTGCGCGGCCCGCGTCCGCGAGGTAGGTCTCGAGGTAGCCGCGCTCGCGCGCGTCGGTGACCATGAGCTGCACCGCGTAGCGGGGCGCATCGCTCGCGAGAAGCTCGCGGCCGGCCGCGATGCGCGCCGCGACCGAGCGCGCCGCCACCTCCTCGCCGCGTGCCTTCGCGCTTTCCCCGGCGGCCGCGCTCACCATGGCGACGGGGATTGCCGCGGCGGAAGCCGGGGGCGCAGCTGCGGCCGGCGCGGGTGCAGTCACGTTGGCGGCGAGCGCCGGCCCGGGTGAGGGCGCCGGCACGAAGTGCGCGAGCACGAAACCGATCACGATGCCCGCCGCCACACCCAGCGCCCCGACCAGCGCGAGGCGGCGCGGCGATTCGCGGCGCATGAGCACGATCTGGGTGTCGGTGACCGCGGCGCGCGCATGGTCGGCGGTGACCGTGTGGGTCCCCGCCGCGAAAGCGGCCAGCAACGTCTTGTCGGCGAAGATGTTGATGCGGCGCGTAAGGCCCTCCGACGCGTCGGCGATGATGCGCAGCACCTCGGGGCCGAAGAGGTCGGGCCCGTGATAGCCCGCCGCGCGCAGGCGAAACGCGAGGTAGTCCTTGATGTCGCGCGGAGGCAGGGGTGCCAGCGTGAAGCTGTGCGTGATGCGCTCCTTCAGCTGGCGCATGTGCGGCAGCGCCAGGTGCTGGTCGAGCTCGGGCTGGCCGAACAACACGATCTGGAGCAGCTTCTCGGTCCCGGTCTCCAGGTTCGACAGGAGCCGGATCTCCTCGAGCGTGGCGAGCGGCATCGCGTGCGCCTCGTCGATGAGCGCGACCACCTGGCGCCCGGTCGAATGGATGTCGATCAGCTTGTCCTGCAGCGAGCGCACCAGCTTGGTGGTGTTGGCCCCGGCGGTCTCGATGCCCAGGTCGCCGGCGATGGCCGCGAGCATCTCGTCGCGCGACAGGCTCGGCACCGCGAGGTAGATGATTTCCACCGACTCCGGCAGCCGCTCCATCAGCACGCGGCAGAGCATGGTCTTGCCGCTGCCCACTTCGCCGGTCACCTTGACCATGCCCTCGCCCGCGGTGATCGCGTAGAGCAGGGCCTCGAGCGTCGCGCCGCGGTTGGCGCCCGAGAAGAAGAATTCGGTGTGCGGAGTGATCCGGAAGGGCGCTTCCCGCAGCCCGAAGTGCTCGAGGTACATCGTCATGGGCCGCGCGCCTCGCCCGTGTCGGGAGAATCCAGTCTAGCACCGGCGCGCCCCGCGGCCTCGAGCCGGCCGTAGAGAGTGCTGCGCGAAACGCCGAGGAGTTTCGCGGCCTGCGACATGTTGCCCTGCGCGATCTCGAGCGCCGCGTCCAGGAAGGCCTGCTCGACCCCCTTTAGCGCGGCGTCGAGGCTGAAGGGGCGCCCGGCCACGAGCTCGGCGCGCGCGCGCGCGACCGGATCGGGCTTGGCGCCCTCGCCCTGCGGCGCGAGCTCGCTCTCCAGCTCCGCCGCGCGCACCGTGTAGCCCGCGTACTTGGTGGTGAGGCGGATCGCGATGTTCTTCAGCTCGCGCACGTTGCCCGGGAATTCGTACGCCATCCAGCGCGCCATGGCGGCCTCGTCCAGGGCGAAAGGCCTGGCGCCCATCTTGGTCGCGTACAGCGCGCGGTAGTAATCGAGGAGGTGCGCCTTGTCCTCGCCCAGCTCGCGCAGCGGCGGCACGGTGAGCTCGAAGACCGAGAGGCGGTGGTAGAGGTCGGAGCGGAAGCGCCCGGCGGAGGCCTCCGCGCGCAGGTCGCGGTTGGTGGCGGCGACGATGCGCGCGCGCGACACGCGCGTTTGCGTCTCCCCCACGCGCTGGTACTCGCCGTTCTCGAGCACGCGCAGCAGCTTCGCCTGAAGGTCGGAGGGCAGCTCGCCGATTTCGTCCAGGAAGAGCGTGCCGTCGCCGGCGTCCTCGAAGTAGCCCGACTTCGCCTGCTGCGCCCCGGTGAAGGCGCCCTTCGCGTAGCCGAAGAGCGTGGGCTCCACCAGCGACGGCGAGATCGCCGCGCAGTTCAAGGCGAGGAACGGCTCGCGAGCGCGCGCGCTCAAGTGATGCAGCGAGAACGCGACGCGCTCCTTGCCGCTGCCCGATTCGCCCTGGATCAACGCCGGGAATGCCGACGCCGCGTAGAGGTCGATCTGGCTGCGCAGCCGGCGCAATGGCGGGCTCTCGCCGACCAGCGACTTCACCTGCTCGGCGTCGTCGTCGCGCTTGTCGAGCGCCTGCGCCTCCAGCGCGCGCGCGAGGAGCGAGCGCAGCAGCTCCGGCTCGCAGGGCTTGGGCACCAGCTCGACGGCGCCGAGGGCGCGCGCGCGGCGCGCGTTCGATTCCTCGTTCTGCCCGGTGAGGACCAGGATGCGCACCTGAGGCGCGTGCGCGAGGAGGTCGCCGATCAGCTTGAAGCCTTCGTTGGGCAGGTGCGCGACCGGCGGCAGGCCCAGGTCGATCAGCGCGAGGTCGGGTCGAAGCCCTTCACGCAACTTGGCCACCGCTTCACTCCGGTCGCCGGCGCGCGTGACTTCGTAGTCGCCCGCCAGCGCGAAGGCGAGGCTCTCCGAGATGAGCGCGTCGTCGTCGACCAGTAGCAGGCGGGGCTTCTTCACGCGGCGATTATAGGGGAGGCATCCCCCCAAAGCTGCTAAAATACGCTCCCTTGTCCTCGCAATTTCCCCGCGTGCCCGCAGAAACCCTGGTCGACGTCGAGTCGGTGAGCTTCGCCTATGGCCGGCGCCCCATCCTCAAGGGAATCTCCATGCGGGTGCCGCGCGGCAAGGTGGTCGCGATCATGGGCGCCTCGGGCAGCGGCAAGACGACGCTCCTGCGCATCATCGGCGGACAGCTGAAGCCCACCAAGGGCGCGGTACGCGTCGCCGGTCAAGCGGTGCACGAGCTCGGCGGCGAGGCGCTCTACCGCATGCGCCGCAAGATGAGCATGCTGTTCCAGTTCGGTGCGCTGTTCACCGACATGAGTGTGTTCGAGAACGTGGCCTTCCCGCTGCGCGAGAACACGCGGCTGCCGGAAGAGATGATCCGCGACCTGGTGCTGATGAAGCTGGAAGCCGTCGGCATGCGCGGCGCGCACCGCCTTCGCCCGGGCGAGCTGTCCGGCGGCATGGCGCGGCGCGTCGCTTTGGCCCGCGCCATGGTGCTCGACCCCATGCTAGTCATGTACGACGAGCCGTTCGCGGGCCTCGACCCGATCGCGCTCGCGGTGATCGGCCAGCTCATCCGCAAGCTGAACGACGCGCTCGGCTCGACCTCGATCATCGTGACCCACGACGTGCTCGAGTCGCTGAACATCGTCGACTATCTCTACTTCATCTCCGACGGCGTGATCGAGGGCGAGGGCACGCCCGAGGAGATCCGCCGATCGACGCTGCCGTACGTGCGCCAGTTCGTGCGCGGCGAGATCGACGGGCCGGTTCCGTTCCACTATCCGGCGAAGCCCTATGCCGTGGACGTGGGGCTGGCCCGGGAGGCGCGCCGTGCTTGACGTGAGGAAGCCGCTGGGGCGCCTGGGCGCGAACGTGATCAACGGCATCTGGCGCCTGGGCTCGATGGCGCGCTTCTTCGGCCTCGTGATCGCCTCGTCGGGGACGAGCTTCTCGCGCTTCCGCCTGGTGATGCGCGAGGTGTACTTCAGCGGCGTGCTCTCGCTCATCATCATCATCGTCTCGGGACTGTTCATCGGCATGGTCCTCGGACTTCAGGGCTACCAGACCCTGCAGCGCTACGGGGCGACCGAGTCGATCGGCGTGCTGGTGGCGCTCTCGCTGGTGCGCGAGCTGGGACCCGTGGTTTCGGCGCTCCTCTTCGCCGCGCGCGCGGGCTCGGCGATCACCGCGGAGATCGGCCTCATGAAAACCACCGAGCAGCTCACCGCCATGGACATGATGGCGGTCTCGCCGATGGCACGGGTCATCGCGCCGCGCTTCTGGGCGGGCATCATCTCGATGCCGATCCTCTCGCTCCTGTTCTCCGCCATGGGCGTCTTCGGCGGCTACCTCGTGGGCGTCGTCATCATCGGCGTGGACAACGGCGCCTTCTGGTCGCAAATGCAGGCGGCGGTGGACTTCCGGTATGATGTTTTGAACGGGTTGGTGAAGGCATTCGTGTTCGGAATCGCGGTGACCGTCGTCGCCACGTTCGAGGGATACGACGCTCCGCCGACCGCCGAGGGAGTCTCAGGCGCCACGACTCGCACCGTAGTGACTTCGGCGCTCATGATCCTCCTCCTCGACCTCGTGCTCACAGCGTTCATGCTGCGCGAGGACCACTGAAAATACGAACATGGAAAGAACGACGATCGACCTTTGGTTCGGCGCCTTCGTGACAGCGGGTTTCGTCGCGTTGCTGGTGCTCGCGCTCAAGGTGGGCAACCTCGGCGGCGGCACTCAGGCGACCGAGACCTACCGCGTCGAGGCGCGCTTCGACAACATCGGCGGCCTCAAGGTGCGCGGCCCGGTGAGGAGCGCGGGCGTCCTCGTCGGCCGCGTGGCCGACATCAAGTTCGACAACGAGCGCTTCCAGGCGCAGGTCACGCTCGCGATGGACAAGAAGTACGCGTTCCCCAAGGACACCACCGCGTCGATCCTCACCTCGGGACTCCTCGGCGAGACCTACGTGGGCCTGGACGCGGGCGGCGACGACAAGAAGCTCGCCTCCGGCGACCGCATCTCGATCACGCAGTCGGCAGTCGTGCTCGAGAAGCTGATCGGGCAGTTCCTGTTCAGCAAGGCGCAGGACTCGGGGCCGCCCACCGCCGCGCCAGCCGGCGCTACGCCCGCCGCCGCGCCGAAGAAGTAAGTCCACCGGAACCCCGGTTCGCGCGTTAGGGTCGAAC
>JBBRQA010000105.1:0-12891 GCA_038227085.1 Burkholderiales bacterium
GCGCTCCCAGTCGCAGTACGCCTTCTTCACGACGATGCTCCCCTTGAGCAGCAGGCGCTCGAGCACCTTGCTGATGTCGAACTGGGCGTATTTGGCCTCGCGAACGCCCAGGGCCACGTTCTCGAAATCGCAGAACACGGCCATGCTTTTGATGTCTGTAGGGATGGTCATCGGCATATGGTACGACGGCGGCCAGACAGGAACCGCGAACTTCCGTACCCTTCGGCATCGAACGGCAATAGCGAGGTATCGACTTGAACTTTTTCCAGGCAATCGGAGCGGTATTTGCAGTCACGGCATTGGCGGGCTGCAATACGCTGCCGAAGATCGACTCGGGGACGGTGGTGCCGGTGGCTTCCGCCCGCCTGGAGGGCGCGCGCGGCCCGCTTTCACGACAGCAGACCAAGGCGATCCTCGCCAAGCTGGAAAGCCGCGGGCAGGAGACCAACATCTTCGAGCGCCACCTCGCGCTCGAGGAAGGCATCGTCGGCACGCCGCTCACCATCGGCAACGGGGTCGTTCTTCTGCAGAACGGCGCCGCCACGTATGGCGCCATGCTGGCCGCGATCGCGGGGGCGCAGGACCACGTCAACATGGAAAGCTACATCTTCGAGGACGACGAGGTCGGCAAGAAATTCGCCGATGCGTTGATCGCGAAGCAGTCTCAGGGCGTGCAGGTGACGCTCATCTACGACAGCCTGGGCTCGATCGGCTCGAAAAACGAGTTCTTCAAGCGCCTCAGCGACAGCGGCGTGCAGGTGCTGGAGTTCAATCCGATCAACCCGCTCGCCGGCAACAAGGGCTATGACGCCGCCAACCGTGACCACAGGAAGCTCCTCATAGTCGACGGCAAGACCGCGTTCGTGGGCGGGGTGAACATCAGCGGCGTCTATTCCTCGGGGTCGTCGGCGCTGCGGTCGAAGGACGCGGCCCCCAACGCCATGCCGTGGCGCGACACCCACCTGAAGGTGCAGGGCCCCGTGGTCGCGGACTTCCAGAAGCTCTTCATGACCACCTGGGAGACGCAGAAGGGCGCGCCGATGAAGCCGCGCGCCTTCTTCCCCGCGGCGGCGAGCGAGGGCGACGCGGTCGTGCGCGCCATCGGCAGCTCGCCCGATGACGAGTACAGCCTCATCTACGCGACGCTCATCTCGGCCATCGACAACGCCGAGACCAGCGTGCACATCACCAACGCCTATTTCGTTCCCGACCCCCAGCTCCTCACCGCGCTCCTCGACGCGGCCGCGCGCGGCGTGGACGTGCGCCTCATCCTGCCCGGCAACAGCGACAACTGGCTCGTGTTCAACGCGGCGCGCTCTCATTACGAGCACCTGCTCGCGGCGGGCGTGAAGATCTACGAGCGCCGCGGGCCGCTCCTGCACGCCAAGACCGCGCTCATAGACGGCGTCTGGTCCACGGTGGGCTCGGCCAATCTCGACCGGCGCAGCTTCCTGCACAACCAGGAGATCAACGCGGTCGTCCTCGGCGCCGACTTCGGCGCACAGATGCAGTCCATGTTCGACGCCGACATCGCCGCCTCCAACAACATCACCCTCGAGGCGTGGGACCGGCGCCCGATCGCCGATCACGTGCGCGAAATGAGCGCGCGCGCATGGGCCTACTGGTTGTGAACGGGCGGTGGATATTCGCGTGCGCGGCGCTGCTCCTCGCTGCGGGAAGCGCCCGCTGCGAGATCGTGGTCGATTCGAGCGACGGGCCGCAGGGCCTCGCGGGCGAGGTCCACGCGACGGTCGACCATCCTTTCGCGCTGACCGCCGCGGCGCTGAAAGATCCTTCCCACTGGTGCGAGATCCTCATGCTGCACCTGGACACCAAGGAGTGCCGCGTGGCGTCGAGTGGAGACCGGACGATCGTGGATGTCGGCGTGGTGAGCCGCTACGACCAGCCCGCATCCTCGGCGTACCGGGTGAGCTTCGGCTACCGGCGCGTCGAGGACACGCCGAGCTCTCTGCAGGTGAGGCTCGACGCCGATGCCGGGCCGCTCGGAACCAGCAACTACCGCATCCTCCTCGAAGCGGCGCCCGCGCCCGACGGGCACACCGCCATCCACATGTCGTATGCGTATTCATACGGCGTGCTGGCGCGCGTCGCGATGGAGGCCTATCTCGTGACCTTCGGGCGCAACAAGGTGGGATTCACCGTGGCCGGCACCGGGCCGGACGGGCAGCCGCGCTACCTCGGCGGCATGCGCGGAGTGGTCGAGCGCAACACCATGCGCTATTACCTCGCCGTGGAAGCGTACCTCGATGCGCTCTCCTCCCCGCCGGACGCGCGCCGGGAGAAGAGCCTCGCGAACTGGTACGAGTCCGTCGAGCGCTATCCGCGCCAGCTGCACGAGATGGCGCGGGGCGACTATCTCGCCATGAAGCGCCGCGAGCTGACGGAGGTTTCCGCCCGCTCGGGGAGCTGACGGCTCAGGACTTGCCGAAGCGGGCCTTGGCGCCATTCACGCACTGGTCCTTGGCGGAGCCGGCGAGCGCGTCGCACTTCTCTTTCGCGACGGCGTATTCGGCGTCCATCTTGTCTTGGGCCGCATCCTTGCGCACGACCGAGATCTTCTTGTCCGCCACGTCACGAGCATCCGTGGTCTTGAGGGATGTCTCGGCATCGGCGCGGGCGGTGATGCGTGCGGCCTGGGCTTCCTTGCGGCAGACGTCCTTTCCGTTGCCGGCCTTGTCGTCGCACTTTTCCTTGGCCAGGGCGTAGTTGGCGTTCGCCTTGGCGATGCGCACGTCATAGGTGGTCTTGTGGGACGGCGCGAAGGAGGCTTCCAGCTCGGCGAGGGCGACTTTCTCGTGGCCCTTCGCATCCACCATGCAGATGTCCTTCGCATTCGCGGAGAGCGACTTGCAGGCGGCTTTTGCGTTCTTGTAGTCGGCTTCGATCGACTTCTTGCCCGCCTGGTACTGCGGCTTGGACATGATTTCCGCGGCGGCGGAGGCGGCGAACGAGATGCTGACAGCGGCGGCGAGGGTGCTGATGGCGATGCTTTTCATTTTGATTCCCAAGTATTCGGACCCGAACGATAGTCCGGATGCCCCGGTCCGTCTGTCTGCCAGCGCACGGAGCGGTCAGGCCTTCGCGCGCTCCATGATCTCGAAGCCCGCGAACGCCCATCCGCGCCCACGCCGGCGCATGCGGTTGAAGGCCAGCGTGAATTCCTCGTCGCGCAGTCTGATGCGGTAGCTGGCGTCGTCCTTCAGCGCGGAGTACGGCACCGCGAACGAGTCGAAGCGGCCCGAGGAGTCGGGACCGGGCACGAAGACAAACTCCTCAGGCGTGCCGTCGGCCGACCGGAGCGTCGCCACGCTAATCGGCCAGGACAGGTCCGACATCAGCTGCACGCCGATCTCGATGCCGCGGCCCAGCTCGTTCACCCGCCGCACCACGCGCGCGAGCACCATGGGCTGGCCCTCGCCCACGCGCAGCCCGACAAGGTCGCCGACCGCCACCGCATCCTTCGCCTTCGACTCCAGGAGATAGCCGGTGGAGCTCGCGTTCTTGAGGATCATCAGGCGGCGCGCCTTGTCGTACACGGAGTCGAAGTCGTCCTGGCGCGCGGGCGTGACCGCCTTCGACGAGAGCTCCAGCGGCGGGAGGGCGGCGCCGGGCCCGGGTTTGGCGCCCCGAAGCTCGCGCGTGATCTCGGCCAGTCCCACCAGTACCTCGACCTGCGTGGGGGCGGTGGCCTGACGGATCGCGCGCGGCGAGCCCTCGCTGCCGCCACCGGCGAAGAGCGTGCGCAGCTGCAGCAGCACCGCCACGTGCGCCTCCATGCGGATGTTCGCGGCGCGCCCCTTGGTGGGCACGACGCGCCCGCGATGCAATTCCTTGAGGATCGCCTTCCTGCGCTCCTCGAGCGGGCCGAGGGCGAGATAGAGCGCCGGGCGGTCGTTCCTGCGCCTGCCGTGGCGCAGGCCATGGTCGCAATCGAGGTCCACGCGCAGGACGACTCCCCCCGGGTAGCGCGCCGTGCCGGTGAACGCCGGCGCCCACTCCCAGAGCCAGGCGTCGAGCACTTCGATCTGCTGGCGCGTGAGGTTGCCGCTGGTGAAGCGATCGAGGAAGTGCACGCGCAGGAAGAGCTGCTCGATGCTCGACCATCGGGGGATCCCGTCGACCACGAGCTCGCCGGTCTCGCGCTGGCGGCCGCGCTCGATCGCCATCATCATCAGCGCGTTGCCGAGCCGGTACTCGCGCCGGTTTCCGCGGCCCACCATGAGCTCCCACTTCACCGCCTCGCCCGAATGCAGGAAAGTGAGCGCGAGGACACGCATGGTGCGCGAGAGGTCGTGCGTGCCGTCCTTGAGGCAAGCCTGCGTCGCGCGCGCACCGAGCTGCGCGAGCTTGGCGTGCTGGCGGTAGATCCACACGCCGAGCGCCTGCTCGTCGTCGCTGGAGAACAGGCCAGAGGTGAGCATCGCGGTCTTCACCTCGATCATGCCGGCATCGAGCTCGGCCTCGAGCCCGAGGAACTCGGTCGCGAAGGTCGCGCAGGGCAGGCTCGCTTCGGAGCTCGCGAGCTGCTTGTACGCCTTCTCGTAGCGCTGCCGCGCGGCGGCACTGTCGAAGGCGGGAGTGGCAATCTCCTTGTTAGCGCCCATCCTCGGCCTCCTCATGCAGCATCGCGCGGCGGAAGTCCGCGCCCGACACCTCCGCGGTGAGGTCCCACGGCGCCTGGATCCAGTTGGGCAGGTGCGGCCACGGCCCGTAGTGCTCGTGGGCGCGCGGGCCCTGGCGCGCACCGAAGAGCGTCTCCGTGGGCGCGAGCGCGCGGCCGAGGCGCTCGACTTCCGCCCACTCCGCGCTCTGCGGATGCGCGGCGCGGTACGCGCGTGCGGAATCGACGAAGCGCTCCGCGTCGCGCAGCAGGAACGACATCTCGAGCTCCGCCAGCCACAGGGTTTTCTCGAACGGGTTCTGCTCGATGGCGAGCTCGAGGAGCTCGAGCGCGCTCTCTGCGTGCCCTTCCTCGAAGGCGAGGCGCGAGGCCTTGATCACGCGCGCGGGATCCTGGAGGTCGGCCGCGGAGCGCGCCGTGCCTTCGAAGCGCACGCTGATGTAGCGATCGCGGATCCGGGTGCGGCGCGTGTCGTAGGTCTTCGGATCGCTCTCGACGAGGGCGCGCATGGTGCGTGGCTCTTCGGCGGGCGCCTCGACGGCGGCCGGCTCGTCGAAATCGCCGGAGCCCAGCTCGCCCCACTCGAGGGCGGCGAGCTCGGGGCGGGCCTTGGCGCGGGAGAGGAGCTTCTCGATCAGTTTCGCGCTGAGGCCTTCAGCATCGGGCAGGGTCGGCATTTCGAATCTCCGTCGGGGACTACCCGGCTGCATTATCCGATAGTATGGACTGATGAAAACCCCTCTCGTTGCACTCGCGGCGACATTCCTTTTGCTGGGCGGTTGCGCCACGATGCCGGGCACGTCCACGCACAATCGCGTGGTGATCCAGGTGAGCGACAACGACCCCGGCAAGTGGAACCTCGCGCTCAACAACGCGAAGAACCTGCAGGTCGACCTCGGCGCCGCGAATGTCGAGATCGAGATCGTCGCCTATGGACCGGGACTCAACATGGTGAAGTCCGGCTCCGCCGTGTCCAATCGTATCGACGAGTCGGTGATGGCCGGGCTCAACATCGTGGCTTGCGAGAACACGATGGCGAACCAGAAGGTGACCAGGGCCGAGATCCTTCCCGGCGTGAACTACGTCGGCGCCGGCGTGGTCGAGATCATGCGCCGCCAGCAGCAGGGGTGGTCTTACCTGCGCCCCTAGGCGCTGTTATCCTCGAAACTTGCTAGCTCAACGGCGCCACCCCGAAGCGACGCGATGGCATGCCTTCACGGCGCGCTTTCGGCGTGCCGGCGCGCCCGCGAAATTCGCCGGCGAGGAGCCGCCGCTGCGTTCCGGGCTGTTCAATGCCGACCAGATGGAGCGGCACGGCAAGGACCTGGCGGCCGCGCACCGCCTCGCGCCGGGCCGCGCTGCCGACCGCTTGCTCGGGCGCCTCGCCGACAACGAGCGGGTCCTGGTTGAAGTCTGCGGCGTTCTCACCAATGCGGTAGCGGAAAGCCGCCGCACCACGCCCGCCGCGGAGTGGCTCCTCGACAACTTCCACCTGATCGAAGAGCAGATCCGCACCGCCAAGCGCCATTTGCCGAAGGGCTACAGCCGCGAGCTGCCGCGCCTCGCGCACGGGCCGTCGGCGAAGCTTCCGCGCGTCTACGACCTCGCCTTCGAGGCCATCTCCCACGGCGACGGCTGGGTCGATGCGAGGAGCCTCGCGCGCTTCGTCGAGGCCTACCAGACGGTGACGCCGTTGAGGCTGGGCGAGCTGTGGGCGATCCCGATCATGCTGCGCCTCGCCCTCATCGAGAACCTGCGCCGTGTCGGGACCCGCATCGCCGCAGGCACCATATACCGCGACCGTGCCGACGTGTGGGCCGAGCAGATGATCGAGGTCGCGCAGCACGATCCCAAGAGCCTGGTGCTGGTGATCGCGGACATGGCGCGCTCGGATCCACCCATGGTGAGCTCGTTCGTGGCCGAGCTGGTGCGCCGCCTGCAGGGGCAGGGCGCGCCGCTCGCGATGCCGCTCACCTGGATCGAGCAGCGGCTCGCGGAGTCGAGCGTCACGGTCGAGCAGATGGTGCAGGCGGAGACCCAGGAGCAGGCCGGCGACCAGATCTCCATCAGCAACACCATCGCGAGCCTGCGCCTGCTGGGCTCGCTCGACTGGCGCGAGTTCGTCGAGTCCATGGCGATCGTCGAGGCGAAGCTGCGCGAGGATCCGGCCGCTCTATATGCGGGCATGGACTTCGCCACGCGCGACCGCTACCGCCACGTGGTGGAGGAGATCGCCAAAGGCGGCAAACTCCCGGAGATCGAGGTGGCACGCAAGGCGATCCAGCTCGCGCACGAAGACTCCGCTCACGTGGGTTACTACCTTATCGACAAGGGCCGCCCGCGCCTCGAGCAGGCGGCGCGCATGCGCCTTTCGTGGTCGGCGTCTGTGGGCAGGGCCGCGTGCCGCGTGCCGTTGGCCCTCTACCTCGGTGCAATCGCGACGGTCACGGTGGCGGTCACCGCGGTTCTGTTGGCGATAGCGCATCGGGAAGGCCTGGGCGACGAGGCGCTCGTGGCGCTGGGCTTCGTGCTCGCGCTCGCCGCGAGCCAGCTCGGCGTCGGCATGGCGAACCTCCTCGCCACGCTTCTGGTCACGCCGCATGCGCTGCCGCGCATGGATCTCTCGAAAGGAATTCCGGCGGAGCTGCGCGCGCTGGTGGTGGTGCCGACGATGCTCACCAGCCTCGAAGGAGTCGAAAGCCTGGTGGAGGCGCTCGAAGTGCGCTATCTCGCCAATCGCGACGAGCACCTGCAGTTCGCTCTCCTCACCGATTTTCGCGACGCGCCCGAGGAGACGCTCCCCGAGGACGCGCTCCTCATCGCCGCGGCGCGGAAGGCAATCGAGGACCTCAACGACAAATACCCCGGCAACACGTTCCTCCTCTTCCATCGCGCGCGCCGCTGGAATCCGCGCGAGCGCGTGTGGATGGGCTACGAGCGCAAGCGTGGCAAGCTCGCGGACTTGAACGCGCTCCTGCGCGGCCAGGGCGAGGGGCGCTTTTCGGTCGTCGTCGGCGCGGCGGCGATGCTCTCCAGCGTGAAGTACGTGATCACGCTCGACACCGACACCCAGCTGTCGCGGGACGCAGCGCGCCAGTTCGTCGGCGTGATGGCCCATCCCCTCAACCGCGCGCGCTACGCCATCCTGCAGCCGCGGGTAGGCGCGAGCCTGCCGGGAGCGCACCGCTCCTGGTATGCGCGCCTCAATTCGGGCGACGCGGGCATCGATCCGTACACGCGCGCCGTCTCCGACGTCTACCAGGACGTATTCGGCGAGGGCTCGTTCATCGGCAAGGGGATCTATGACGTCGACGCGTTCGAGCGCGCGCTCGAAGGGCGCTTCCCCGAGAACCGCATCCTCAGCCACGACCTTCTCGAAGGCTGCTACGCGCGCGCGGGCCTGCTGAGCGACGTCCAGCTCTACGAGGAGACTCCCTCGACCTACGACGCGGACATGAGCCGGCGCCATCGCTGGATTCGCGGCGACTGGCAGCTCGCCGGCTGGCTCCTGCCGTCGGTGCCGGGGCCGAGCGGCAAGCGCGTGAGGAATCCGCTGTCGGCCCTTTCGCTGTGGAAGATCTTCGACAACCTGCGGCGCAGCCTCGTGCCTCCGGCGTTGCTGTTGTTGATGTTCCTGGGCTGGACCCTGCTTCCGCAGCCGTGGCTCTGGACGCTGGTGGTGATCGGCATCCTGCTGCTTCCCGCGGCCACCGGGTTCATGCTCGACCTGGCGCGCAAGCCCGAAGAGGCGCCCTGGCCCCGGCACATCGCAACCACCGCGGGCGCTGCGGGACGCCACCTCACCCAGGTGGTGCTGAGCCTCGCCTTCCTGCCGTACGAAGCCATCGTCAACCTCGACGCGATCACGCGCACCGCGTGGCGCATGCTGGTCGCGCATCGAAAGCTCCTCGAGTGGAGCCCGTCGGCCGCCGACGAGCTCGCTCCCGCCGTGAGATCGATGTGGGTCGCTCCCGTCATCGCGATGGGAGCCGCGGCGGTGCTTGCGCAGATCGCGCCGCTCGCGCTGGCCGAGGCCGCGCCGATTCTCGTCCTGTGGCTCGTCGCTCCTTCGATCGCGTGGCTCATAGGCCGGCCGCTTGCGCGCCGCGAGCCGCAGCTCACCTCCGACCAGGTGCTCTTCCTGCGCAACCTCGCGCGCCGGACATGGGCCTTCTTCGAGACCTACGTCGTCGCCGAAGACCATTGGCTGCCGCCGGACAACATGCAGGAGCATCCCGCGGCCACCGTCGCGCACCGCACCTCGCCCACCAACATGGGCCTCGCGCTCCTCGCGAACCTCACCGCGTACGACTTCGGCTACATCCCCGCGGGGCAGCTCGTCGCGCGCACCGCGGACACCATCGGCACGATGGCCGCCCTGGAGCGCTACGAGGGCCACTTCTACAACTGGTACGACACGCTCACGCTGCAGCCCCTGCCGCCGCTCTACGTCTCTTCGGTCGACAGCGGCAACCTGGCGGGACATTTGATGACGCTGCGCCCGGGCCTGCTCGCACTTGCCGATGCCCCGATCGTGGATCCGCGCTGGTTCGAGGGCCTGGGCGACACGCTGCGCACGCTCACGGAGGCGATCGGCGCCAACCCCCCGCCGTCGATGATCCGCCTTCAGCGGGAGCTGGAGAGCGCCTACGACTCACGGCCCGCGACCATGGCGGCGGCGCGGCAATGGATCGACCGCGTAGGCACGGACGTGGCCGTGGCGCTGGCAGCCCTCGTGGACCCTTCGGACGAAGCGTCGTTCTGGGGCGAAGCTCTCGCGCGCCAATGCAGGGCATTGAAGGACGAGGTGGAGACTCTCGCGCCGTGGAGCGGCATCAAGGAGATCCCGACGCTGCGCGAGCTGGTCGAGATCGAGGCGCAAATGCTCCCTACGGACGCGCCGCACCCCGCCGCCGAGCGCATCGCCGAGATCGAGCGGCTCGCGCTGCAATGCGACGAGCTCGCGCGGATGCACTACGACTTCCTCTACGACAAGGCGCACCGCCTGCTCGCCATCGGCTTCAACGTGGCCGAGATGCGGCGCGACGCGAGCGCCTACGACCTCCTCGCCTCGGAAGCGCGCCTCGCCAGTTTCGTCGCCATCTCGCAGGGCGAGCTGCCCCAGGAAAACTGGTTCGCGCTGGGGCGCCTGCTCACCACCACCGGCGGGCAGCCGGTGCTTCTCTCCTGGAGCGGCTCGATGTTCGAGTACCTGATGCCGCTCCTGGTGATGCCGACCTATGACCGCACGCTGCTCGACCAGACCTACCGCGCGACGGTGGACCGGCAGATCGCATACGGCAACCAGCGCGGCGTGCCGTGGGGCATTTCGGAGTGCGGCTACAACTCCGTGGACGCGCGCCTCAACTACCAGTATCGGGCGTTCGGCGTGCCCGGCCTCGGATTGAAGCGCGGGCTCGCCGAGGATCTCGTCATCACGCCGTACGCCTCGGCGCTCGCGCTGATGGTGGCGCCCGAGGCGTCGTGCACCAACCTGCAGCGGCTCGCCAGCGAAGGCCTCGCCGGGCGCTTCGGCCTCTACGAGGCGGTCGACTACACCGCGGCGCGATTGCCGCGCGGGCAGGCGAGCGTTGTGATCCGGTCGTTCATGGCGCACCACCAGGGCATGATCCTGCTGTCGCTCGCGTACCTGCTCCTCAGGCGTCCGATGCAGGCGCGCTTCGAGTCCGATCCGCTTTTCAAGGCGTCGTTGCTGCTGCTGCAGGAGCGCGTGCCGAAGTCCGCGGGGCTGCATTCGCGCACGACGGAATTCTCCGCCGTTCACGGAATCGCGGGCGGACCCGCGGCGCCGGTGCGAGTGATCTCCTCGTCCGACACGCCGGTTCCCGAAGTGCAGCTCCTCTCCAACGGCCGCTACCACGTGATGGTCACCAACGCGGGCGGCGGCAGCACGCGCTGGCGCGACCTCGCCGTGACCCGCTGGCGCGAGGACGCCACCAGCGACAACTGGGGAACGTTCTGCTACATCCGCGACGTGGCGAGCGGCGAGTTCTGGTCCGCGGCGCACCAGCCGACGTTGAAGCGCGCGGAGCGCTACGAGGCGATCTTCACCGAGGCGCGCGCGGAATTCCGCCGCACCGACGGGGACTACGAATGCCACACGGAGATCGTGGTCTCGCCCGAGGACGACATCGAGCTGCGCCGCTTGCACGTCACCAACCGCTCGCGCACGCGGCGCACCATCGACGTGACCACGTACGCGGAGGTGGCGCTCGCTTCCGCCGCCGCCGATGCGCTGCATCCGGCGTTCTCCAACCTGTTCGTGCAGACCGAGATCGTCGCCGCCCGCCAGTCGGTCCTCTGCACCAGGAGACCGCGCTCCGCCGACGAGACCCCGCCCTGGATGTTCCACCTCATGGCCACGCACGCATGCCAGGCGGACGAGCCGTCGTTCGAGACCGACCGCATGCGCTTCATCGGCCGCGGGCGCACGGTCGCCGCGCCGCGCGCGATGATCGAGGCGGGCGCCCTGGCCGGCGGCCACGGCTCGGTGCTCGACCCGGTCGCCGCGATCCGCCGGCGCATCACGCTCGATCCGCAGCAAACGGGGATCGTCGACATCGTGATCGGCATGGCCGAGACGCGCGACGCGGCCCTCGCCCTGGCCGGCAAGTACCAGGACCGCCACCTGGCCGATCGCGTGTTCGATCTCGCCGGCACGCATAGCTGGGTGACGCTGCGCCAGATCAACGCCACGGAGTCCGATGCGCAGCTCTACTCGCGACTCGCGAGCTCGGTCATCTATGCCAATGCGTCGCTGCGCGCGCTGCCGCAGGCGATCGCGCGCAACCGGCGCGGGCAATCGGGCTTGTGGAGCCATGCCATCTCCGGCGACCTTCCCATCGTGCTCCTGCAGATCGGGGATGCGGACAACATCGACCTGGTGCGCCAGATGGTGCAGGCGCACGCGTACTGGCGCCTCAAGGGATTGGCGGTGGACCTGGTGATCTGGAACGAGGACCGCGGTGGATACCGGCAGCTGCTGCAGGACCAGGTCATGGGCCTTATCGCCGCCGGCGTCGAAGCGCAGGTGATGGACCGGCCCGGCGGCATCTTCGTGCGGCGCGTGGAGCAGATCTCCGAAGAGGACCGCATCCTCATTCAAGCCGTCGCGCGCGCCATCATCACCGACCGGCGCGGCACGCTCGCCGAGCAGGTCGGGCGCCGCACGCCCGCGGAGGTGCGCGCGCCGCGCCTGGTAGCGACGCGCGCGCATCGCGACGAGGACGTGCCGGCGCCCGCGGTCCGCGAGCTCATCCTCGCCAACGGCATCGGCGGATTCACGCCCGACGGAACCGAGTACGTCATCACGATGCGTGAAGGCGAGACCACGCCGGCGCCCTGGGTGAACGTGATCGCCAACCCGGATTTCGGCACCGTGGTGTCGGAGAGCGGCCTTGCCTATACATGGCTGGAGAATGCCCACGAGTTTCGCCTCACGCCGTGGGGGAACGACCCGGTCACCGATGCGAGCGGCGAGGCGTTGTACCTGCGCGACGAGGACTCGGGGCACTTCTGGTCGCCCGCGCCGCTGCCCAGCCGCGGGGCGGGCGCGTATGTCACGCGCCATGGTTTCGGCTACAGCGTCTTCGAGCATGAGGAGGACGGCATCGCGTCGGAGCTCTGGGTCTACGTCGCGATCGACGCCTCGGTGAAGTTTTCCGTGCTGAAAGTCCGCAACGTCTCGCAGCGCCCGCGCCGGCTGTCGGCCACCGGCTACGTCGAGTGGGTGCTCGGCGACCTGCGGCCGAAGACCGAGATGCACGTGGTGACCGAGGCGGAGAAGGGCGGAGCGGTCCTCGCCCGCAACTCCTACAACACCGAATTCCCCGAGCGCGTCGCATTCCTGGACGTGGACGGCGGCGCGCGGAGCCTCACCGCGGATCGCGCCGAATTCCTGGGGCGCAACGCCGCGCTGCGCAGCCCCGCGGCGATGGCGCGCACGCGCCTTTCCGGCAGGGTGGGCGCCGCGCTCGATCCCTGCGCCGCCATCCAGGTCCCGTTCGAGCTCGCCGAGGGCGAGGAGCGCGAGATCGTGTTTCGCCTCGGTGCCGCGCGCAACGGCGCCGAGGCGGCGAGCCTCCTGCAAAGATTCCGCGGGCCGAGCGCCGCGCGCGTGGCGCTGGACGCGGTGCGCGCGCAATGGAAGCGCACGCTGGGCGCGGTGCAGGTGAGCACGCCCGACGCGTCGCTCGACGTCCTCGCCAACGGCTGGCTCCTCTATCAAA
>JBBRQA010000106.1:0-12794 GCA_038227085.1 Burkholderiales bacterium
ATAGCGCAACCCCTCCTGCTGCTTGTACGAGAGGTCGTGCTCCTCGTCCACGACGATGAGCCCCAGGTCGCGAAATGGCATCAGCACCGCGAGGCGCGTGCCGAGCACGATGTGCGCCGCGCCCGATTGCGCCGCGAGCCACGCCGCGGCACGCTCGCCTTCTCCCAGGTGGCTGTGCGCGGCGACCAGCTTCGCGCCGGGAAAGCGGCTCGCCACATGCTCCTCGAACTGCGGCGTGAGCCCGATCTCCGGCACCAGGAAGAGCGCCTGTCGGCCACGCGCGAGCGTGTCGGCGATGAGCCGCAGGTAGACCTCGGTCTTTCCGCTGCCCGTGACCCCGTGCAGCAGCACCGGGTGGAACGCATCGGTCTTCGCGAGGGCGAGCGCGATCGCGGCTTCCTGGGCGGCGGTGAGCGGGAAGGTCTCGGTGAGGCGCGGAGGGTGCGCCGAGGCCGCTTCGGGCGTTTTGAGGACCCTGCGGCTCACCTGGCGTAGCCGCGGCGGCAGCGCCGCGCCCAGCACCTCGCCCAGCGGGCGCTGGTAGTAGCGCGCACAGAATTCGAACAGCTCGAGCTCGTCTGCGCCGAGCGCCGGCACGTCCTCGACCACCGCCTCGAGAGCCCGCAGGCGCTCCTCAGGGACCGCGCTTTCGCCCGCCAGGCCCACCACCACGCCCACCTTCCGCGAGCGCCCGAAAGGGACTACCACCAGGCTCCCCAGGGGCACCTGGACGCCTTCCGGGATGCGGAAATCGAACGCGTCCTCGAGAGGCACATCGAGCGCGATCCGCGCGATTTTCAAGAGCGAAAACCAGCCCCGAAAAGGCTGTGGATAAGTCTGTGAATACGTCTGCCGGAACCGACCGAAGTGAGCGCTCCCGCTCGGAGCGATACCGTAATGTGCCGCAGAATTTCTTCGTAACCCCTTGTTGTAGCAAAATATTCCGTGACTGTCCTACAGAGGCGAAAAAGACAGGGCCCCTCCTCGCCAAAACGCTGGATGTGTGAATAAGCAATCACATCGACGCAAATATTTTTCTTGACACGGCCTAGGCCGCGTGGGCGGCGAGGGACCGTGAATGCACCGCGTGCACGAGGGCTGCGACGTGGTCGGGCGAGGTGTACTGCGAAATCCCATGACCGAGGTTGAAAACGTGCCCGGGACCGCTCCCGTAGGAGTCGAGAACGCGCTGCACCTCCGTCTCGATGGCCGCCGGCGGCGCGAACAGCGCCATGGGATCCAGGTTGCCTTGCAGCGCGACACTTTTTCCGACGCGCGCGCGCGCGGCGCCCAGGTTGGTCTGCCAGCCGATGCCGAGCGCGTCGGCGCCGCTCGCCGCCATGGCCTCGAGCCAGGCACCGCCGCCCTTGGTGAAGAGGATGCGGGGCACGACCCGGCCTTGGTTCGTGCGCGTCACCCCCGCGAGCACTTGCCTGGAATAGTCGAGCGAGAACTCATGGAACGCCGCATCGGCCAGCACCCCGCCCCATGTGTCGAAGATCATCACGGCCTGCGCTCCCGCGGCGATCTGCGCGTTGAGATATTCGGTGACCGCGCGCGCGTTCACCGAAAGGATGCGATGCAGGAGGTCGGGCCGGCCGTACAGCAGCGACTTCACGCGGCGGAAATCGTCGCTGCCCCCGCCCTCGACCATGTAGCAGGCGAGCGTGAAGGGGCTTCCGGAAAAGCCGATCAACGGGACGCTTTCGCGCAGCTCCCTGCGCGTGAGTGCTATCGCCTCGAACACGTAGCGCAGCTTCTCGAGGTCGGGCGCGGCGAGGGCGGCGATGTCACGCTCCTCGCGCAGCGGGCGCTCGAACTTCGGCCCTTCGCCCTCTACGAAATGCAGTCCCAGCCCCATCGCGTCGGGCACGGTGAGGATGTCCGAGAAGATGATCGCCGCATCGAGGGCAAAGCGGCGCAGCGGCTGCAGCGTGACTTCGCAGGCGAGCTCGGGCGTCTTCGCGAGCGCGAGGAAGCTGCCCGCCTTGCGGCGCGTCTCGTTGTACTCGGGAAGGTAGCGGCCCGCCTGCCGCATGATCCACACCGGGGTGTGGGGCGTGGGCTCGCGCATCAGCGCGCGCAGGAATGTGTCGTTGTTCATCGCCGCGATTTTCTCACAGGCGGCGATCGAGGAACTCCCGGATGGTCCCGGCATAGCGCGGATCGACGTCGATATCGTTGTGGCCGAAGCCCTCGAAAGTCGCGCGCTCCACGGGCCCACCCCACAGCGACGCGAGCCTTTCCGAATGACGCGGCGGGATCAGGGTGTCGACGCTGCCCATCAGGATGAGCGCGGGCATGCGCAATCTCGGGGCGCGTGCCGCCGAGTCGAACGGATGGCGCAGAAGCAACGCCACCGGCAGCCAGGGATACATCTCGCGCGCGATATCGAGCGCGCTCGCGTAAGGCGAGGTGAGGACGAGGCACTTCGCGGGACGGGCCGCGGCCACCTGCACGGCCACCCCGGTGCCGAGGCTCACGCCGTGAAGTGCGATGCGCGACGCGTCTATATCGAGGCGGCGCGCGGCCCAGTCGAACACCTCGATGCCGTCGCCCACCAACGCCGCCTCTCCGGGCCGTCCCTCGCTCGCGCCGTAGCCGCGGTAGTTGATCAGCAGCACGGCGCGCTCACCATAGGTTTGCGCCACGGACGGCGCGAAGGAGGTTGCCTCCTGCGCATTGCCGCCGAAGAAGACGACGAGGGGTGGTCGCGCCACGGGCGGCATCGCCAGGACTCCTGCGAGGCGCTTGCCGTCCCGGGTCTGCAGCGCGACGTCCTCGATGCGCCAGCCGGCGGGAGGCGCCGGGCGCGCGATTGCCGGCTGCGGATAGAAGAGCAGGCTCTCCTGCGCGAGCCACACGAGCGCAGTGATGCCGACGTAGCCGACGGCGACCGCGAGCAGGAGGAATTTCAACGCGGCGAAGATAGCCTCAGCGCGGCAGGTCCGAGCTGCCCATCAGGAACGCGTCGATCTCGCGCGCGCACTGGCGGCCCTCGCGTATCGCCCAGACCACGAGCGACTGGCCACGGCGCATGTCGCCCGCCGCGAAGACCTTCGGCACCGATGTCGCGTAGCTGCCGGCGCCGTCGGTCGTCGCCTTCACGTTGCCGCGCGCATCCTTCGCCACCGCGAGCTGGTCGATCATTCCTTCGTGCACCGGATGCACGTAGCCCATGGCGAGGAGCACGAGGTCGGCGGGGATGGTGAACTCGGTGCCAGGCACCTCCTTCATCGCCGTCGCGCCCTTCTCGTCCTTCGCCCACTCGACGTGACATGCCGTCAGGCTCGTTACCTTCCCGTCCTTGCCCTCGAAGCGCTTGGTGGCGACCGCGAAGTCGCGCTCCGCGCCTTCCTCGTGCGACGAGGAGGTGCGCAACTTGAGCGGCCAGTAGGGCCAGGTGAGCGGCTTGTTCTCCTGGTCGGGAGGCTGCGGCATGAGCTCGAAATTCACCACCGAGGCCGCGCCCTGGCGGATGGACGTGCCGATGCAATCGCTGCCGGTGTCGCCGCCGCCGATCACCACGACGTGCTTGCCGGTGGCGAGGAGCTGGTGCGGCACCTCGTCGCCCGCGACCTTCTTGTTCTGCAGCGGCAGGAACTCCATCGCGAAATGGATCCCCTTCAGCTCGCGGCCCGGCACCGGAAGCTCGCGCGGCTTCTCGCTGCCGCCGGTGAGGGCGACCGCGTCGAATCCATCGAGGAGCTCCTTTGCCGGCAACGTGACGCCGACGTGGGTATTGGGGCGAAACGTCACGCCCTCGAGCGCCATCTGCTCGACGCGCCGGTCGATCAGGTGCTTCTCCATCTTGAAATCGGGAATGCCGTAGCGCAGCAGGCCGCCGATGCGGTCGCTCTTCTCGAATAGCGTCACGTCGTGGCCGGCGCGCGCGAGCTGCTGCGCGCACGCCATGCCCGCGGGACCGGAGCCGACCACCGCGACCTTCTTGCCGCTCCTGCGGTGCGCAAGCTGTGGCCCCACCCAGCCTTCGCCATATCCCTTGTCGATGATCGCCTGCTCGATCGACTTGATCGCCACGGGATTGTCGTTGATGTTGAGCACGCAAGCCGCTTCGCAGGGCGCGGGGCACACGCGCCCGGTGAACTCGGGAAAGTTGTTGGTCGAGTGCAGCACGTCCAGCGCGGAGCGCCAGTTGTTGCGATAGACCAGGTCGTTCCAGTCCGGAATGATGTTGTTGACGGGGCAGCCGGTCTGGCAGAACGGGATGCCGCAATCCATGCAGCGCGCGCCCTGCCGGCTCATCTCCTCGTCGGGAAGCGGTCGCACAAACTCCTTGTAGACCTTGATGCGCTCCGGGACCGGCGTGTAGGCGCGGTCGCGGCGCTCGATCTCGATGAAGCCGGTGATCTTTCCCATTCAGTCGTTCGCCCTCACCTCGGCGCGCGGCGCGGGCTCGCGCTCGCGCTCGCGCTGCGCATTTTCCTCGGCCATCTCGCCCAGCGCGCGACGGTATTCGAGCGGCATCACCTTCACGAATTTCGGCAGGTACGCCGCCCAGTTCTCCAGCACGCGGCGCGCGCGCGCGCTGCCCGTGTACAGCAAGTGCCTCTGGATGAGGCCCTTCAGGATGACGTCGTCATGGCCCGCGACATGGTCGATCTTCACCTTGCCGTGCGTTTCGAGCTCGCTGCCGGAGCCGTCGGCCGCCGCGGCGCTCTCCTCGTCGGGGATGGGCTCGAGCTCCACCATCGCCAGGTTGCAGCGCTGGGTGAAGTCGCCCTCCTCGTCGAGCACGTAGGCGATGCCGCCCGACATGCCCGCGGCGAAGTTGCGCCCCGCGGTGCCGAGCACGACGACGGTGCCGCCGGTCATGTATTCGCAGCCGTGGTCGCCCACGCCCTCGACGACCGCCGTGGCGCCCGAATTGCGCACGCAGAAGCGCTCGCCCGCCACGCCGCGGAAGTAGCCCTCGCCGCTGATGGCGCCGTACATTACCGTGTTGCCGATGATGATGTTTTCTTCGGGGATGATCGGTGAATTCTTCGGCGGATAGATCACGATGCGTCCGCCCGACAGGCCCTTGCCGACGTAGTCGTTGGCGTCGCCCTCGAGCTCGAAGGTGATGCCGTGCGCGAGCCAGCCGCCGAAGCTCTGGCCGGCCGTTCCCGTGAAGTTCACGTGGATCGTGTCTTCCGGCAGGCCGATGTGGCCATAGCGCATGGCGACCTCGCCGGAGAGCATCGCGCCCACGGTGCGGTTCCTGTTGAAGATGCGGCTTTCGATGTGGACCGGGCGCTTGGACGCCAATGCACCGGCGGCCTTGGCGATGAGCTCGTGGTCGAGCGCCTTGTCGAGTCCGTGGTTCTGCGTCTCGCACTGGCGAATTGCGACCCCCTCCGCGACCTTCGGGCTGTAGAAGAGCTTGGAGAAGTCGAGGCCGCGCGCCTTCCAGTGCTCCACGCCGGGACGCGCGTCGAGGAGATCGACGCGCCCCACGAGGTCGGCGAACTTGCGGATGCCGAGCTTCGCCATCCACTCGCGCACTTCCTCGGCGATGAAGAAGAAATAGTTGATGACGTGCTCGGGCTTGCCCTCGAATTTCTTGATGAGCTCCGGATCCTGCGTCGCGATGCCCACCGGGCAGGTGTTCAAGTGGCACTTGCGCATCATGATGCAGCCCTGCACCACGAGCGGCGCGGTGGCGAAGCCGAACTCGTCCGCGCCGAGCAACGCGCCGATCACGACGTCGCGCCCGGTCTTCATCTGGCCGTCGGCTTGCACCGCGATGCGCCCGCGCAGCTTGTTCAGCACCAGGGTCTGCTGGGTTTCCGCAAGGCCGATCTCCCAGGGGCTGCCGGCGTACTTCACCGACGAGAGCGGGGAGGCGCCGGTGCCGCCGTCGTGGCCGGAGATGGTGACGTGGTCGGCCTTGGCCTTGGCGACACCCGCCGCGACCGTGCCCACGCCGATCTCGCTCACCAGCTTCACCGATACGCGCGACCTGGGATTCACGTTCTTCAGGTCGTGGATGAGCTGCGCGAGATCCTCGATCGAGTAGATGTCGTGGTGCGGCGGCGGCGAGATGAGGCCCACGCCCGGCACCGTGTGGCGCACCTTGGCGATGTACTTCGAGACCTTGTGGCCGGGAAGCTGGCCCCCCTCGCCGGGTTTCGCGCCCTGCGCCATCTTGATCTGGAGGTCGTCGGCGTTCACGAGGTATTCGGTCGTGACGCCGAAGCGTCCCGCCGCGACCTGCTTGATCGCCGAGCGCATCGAGTCGCCGTTGGCGAGCTTCACGTAGCGCACCGGGTCCTCGCCGCCCTCGCCGGTGTTCGACTTGCCGCCGATGCGGTTCATCGCGATGGCGAGCGTCGAGTGCGCCTCGTGCGAGATGGAGCCTAGCGACATGGCGCCGGTGGCGAAGCGCTTGACGATGTCCTTGGCGGGCTCGACCTCTTCGATCGGTACCGGCGTGGCCGATTCCCTGATGCGGAAGAGGCCGCGCAGCGTGAGAAGCCTTTCGCCCTGCTCGTCGATGAGGCGCGAGTACTCCTTGAACGTCGAGAAATTGTTCGAGCGCGTGGCGTGCTGAAGCTTGGCGATCGAATCCGGGGTCCACATGTGCGCTTCGCCGCGCGTGCGGTAGGCGTAATCGCCGCCGGTATCGAGCTGGTCGCGATAGAGCGGCGCGTCGGAATAGGCGAGGCGGTGCAGGCGCACCGCTTCCTCCGCGATCTCGGCCAGGCCCACGCCCTCGACGGCGCTCGGCGTGCCGCTGAAATACTTGTCGACGAACGGCGTCGCGAGGCCCACCGCCTCGAAGATCTGCGCGCCGCAATACGACTGGTAGGTGGAGATGCCCATCTTGGACATGACCTTGAGCAAGCCCTTGCCCACCGCCTTGATGTAGCGCTTGACCAGCTCCTTCTCGTCCACCTTCTGGGGGAGGCCGTCCTTGATGTCGAGGAGCGTCGCGAACGCGAGGTTGGGATGGATCGCCTCGGCGCCGAAGCCGGCGAGGCACGCGAAGTGGTGCACCTCGCGCGCGCTGCCAGTCTCGATCACCAGGCCGCAGCGGGTGCGAAGCCCGGCGCGCACCAGGTGGTGGTGCACGGCCGCGGTCGCGAGCAGCGCCGGGATCGGGATCAACGTCGCCGACAAATCGCGGTCGGTGAGGATGATGATGTTGGTGCCCTTCCTCACCGCGTCCTCGGCATCCGCGCAGAGTTGCGCCAGCGCCGGCTCCATCCCGTCCACGCCCCACTCGGCGGGATAGCACATGGTGAGGACTTCGCTCTTGAAGTGGCCCTGCGTGAAGGTGGATGCGCGGCGCAGCTTCTCCATGTCCTCGAAGGTGAGGATCGGCTGCGAGACCTCGAGGCGCATCACCGGCTCGGTCTGGTCGGGCGACAGCAGGTTGGGGCGCGGGCCGATGAACGACACCAGTGACATCACCAGCTGCTCGCGGATCGGGTCGATCGGCGGGTTGGTGACCTGCGCGAAGAGCTGGCGGAAATAGGCGTAGAGCGGCTTGGAGCGATTCGACAGCACCGCGAGCGGGCTGTCGTCGCCCATCGAGCCGATCGCCTCCTCGCCCGCCACCGCCATCGGCGTCATCAGCATGCGCAGGTCTTCCTGCGTGTAGCCGAAGGCCTGCTGGCGATCGAGGAGCTTGTCGTTGTCCGGGGTCGGGATCTCCCACGGCGTCGGGATGTCCTCGAGGCGGATCTGCGTGCGGTCGAGCCAGTCCTGGTACGGGCGCTGCGCGGCGAGGTCGCGCTTCAGCTCCTCGTCGGAGACGATGCGGCCGTGCTCGATGTCGACCAGCAGCATCTTGCCGGGCTGCAGCCGCCATTTCTTGATGATCTTTTCCTGCGGGATGTCGAGGACGCCCATCTCGGACGACATCACGATGAGGTCGTCGTCGGTGATGAAGTAGCGCGCCGGCCTCAGGCCATTGCGGTCGAGCGTGGCGCCGATGAACTTGCCGTCGGTGAAGGCGACCGCCGCGGGGCCGTCCCACGGCTCCATCAGCGCCGCGTGGTATTCGTAGAACGCCCGGCGCTTGGCATCCATCAGCGGGTTTCCCGCCCACGCCTCCGGGATCATCAGCATCATCGCGTGCGCGATCGGATAGCCGCCCATCACGAGCAGCTCGAGGGCGTTGTCGAAGGAAGCGGAGTCCGATTGCCCGTCGTAGATGAGGGGCCAGATCTTGTCGAGATCCTCGCCCAGCAGCTTGGAGTGGATCGTCGCCTGGCGCGAGCGGATCCAGTTGAGGTTGCCCTGCAGCGTGTTGATCTCGCCGTTGTGCGCGATGTAGCGGAACGGATGAGCGAGGTCCCACGTCGGGAACGTGTTGGTGGAGAAGCGCTGGTGCGCGAGGCACAGCGCCGAGACGAAGCGCTTGTCGGTGAGGTCGGTGAAGAAGGCGCCCACCTGCTCGGCCAGCAGCATGCCCTTGTAGACGATGGTGCGGTGCGAGAACGAGGGCACGTAGAAATCACCGGCGTGGGACAGTCCGAGCGCGCGGATCGCATGGCCCAGGCTCTTCCTGATGATGTAGAGCTTGCGCTCGAAGGCGTCGCGGTCGAGCTGGCCGCGGCCGGCTCCGACGAACACCTGGCGGATCACCGGCATCGTGCTGCGCGCGGTCTCGCCGAGCGAGCTGTCGTCGATCGGGACCTCGCGCCAGCCGAGGAGCGACTGCCCTTCGTTAAGGATCGCGCGCTCGATCTCGCGAACGCACGCCGCACGCGCGGCCGGGTTGCGAGGCAGGAACACCATGCCGACGCCGTAGGCCCCCGCCTTCGGCAGCTTCACGTTCTGCTTGGCCATCTCCTCGCGGAAGAAGGCGTCGGGGATCTGCACCAGCAATCCCGCACCGTCTCCGTGCAGCGGGTCGGCGCCGGTCGCACCGCGATGGCGCAGGTTGTTGAGGATGGTGAGGCCCTTCACGACGATGTCGTGGGACTTCCGGCCCTTGATGTGCGCCACGAAGCCCACGCCGCACGCGTCGTGCTCCCGGCGCGGGTCGTAGAGCCCCTGTTTCGGCGGCAAGCCGGTCATCGTCGTATCCATCGTGGGCACCTCAACGCAATGGTAGCCGCGTTCTCCCGGCGCCCGGGAGTCGCGAATGTGGGTCTTTGCGGGCTTTTGGCGCCGGCCACGGGCTGCTGAAGGACGTGCGGCGCGGCTTGTGACCGTCGCAGCCCCCATGACCGCCGAAATGGGAGCGGACAGGCAGGAATCGGGCGAAACCGGACCATCCTAGCGTAGCCTTCGCTGCACTGCAATATAAAGGCCTTCAAAAGCAAAAGGCACGCCGCCTCGACCCACGGCGCCATTTGCGTATGATTCTGGGATCGCGTCCCGGGGCACATCGGGCGCATTCAGGGAACCCTTCGTGATCCGCCTCGCTCCTGGTCTCGCCGATCGGCTCTTCCGCCTCGCCGTCGCGCTTCTCGCCGTCGTCTCGATGACCTCCTGCGGGAGCGGCGCGGTTTCCGGTTCCGCGCCGGTGAACGATCCGACGCGCATCACTATCCTTCCCGCCATCGCCACCGCGTTCTCCGGCCTGCCCACCACGTTCGTGATTTCCGGAGGCACCGGCTCGTACATCGTGAGCTCGAGCAACCAGTCGATCGTGCAGGTCGCCGGCAGCCTGAACGGCAGCACGCTCACCATCATTCCCAACCCGGTGCTCACCGACACCACGGTCACGCTCACGGTGCGCGACACCGGGACGACACCAACGGCCAGCGCGACCGTCACGGTCCGGCCCGGTACCGTCATCAACAACATCACCATCACGCCTTCGAGCACGCAGGGCGGAAGCTGCGCGCCGGCGATTTGCTCCGGGGGCGATGCCGAGATAGACGCGACCATTTCGCAAGGCGGCATTCCACTGGCGGCGCGCGGCGTGCGTTTCGACGTCACGACCGGAGACTTCCGTTTCGTGACCTCCCCCCTTGGCGCGAGCAGTGAGACTCTCGCCACCACGATCACCGTGATCACCGATGAAACTGGCAAGGCGCGCGCGCGCATTCGGGCGACGTCGGGCGCATCGAACCAGACGGTGCTCCTCAAGATCACCGACCTCGGCTCCGCTGCTTTCCAGGACACGAGCTTCGTGATCGCGCAAGCGACCGGCACGAGCCCGGGCTTTTTCGTCACGCCTCAGTCGGTGACGTTCCAGGGCCGGCGCGCGGACGTGTGCGCGGACTCCTCGATCAACGCGACCTTCTTCGTCTTCGGCGGCGTGGCACCCTACACGGTATCGAGCACCAGCTCCGCGTTCATCGTCTTTCCCCTGGTCGTGCAATCCAACGGCGGCAGCTTCACAGTCACGCCGAACGGCCAGTGCGTCGCCACCCCGGGCGCCCCGATCGTCGTGAGGGATTCCTCCGGACGCTCGGTCACCGTCACCGCGGCAAACGTCCGCGGCGTCGACGCGGTACCCGCGCTGGCGGTTACGCCGGGCACCGTTTCGTTGACGAGCTGCACGTCGGTCGCGACCGTCACCGTCGCGGGCGGAACCGGCAACTACTTCGCGAGCTCGGGAAGCGGCAACGTCCTGGTCACACAGGCGTCGAGCAACACCTTCCGGATCCAACGAGACCCGAGCTCCACCGGCGGCGCGGATCCCAGCACGGTGAGTGTGGGAATCTCCGACGGGGTGTCCACGACGCCCGTGACCGTGACCCTGAGCGGAAATGGAGCAGGCGTTTGTCCGACGCCGAATTTTCTGGCAAACCCGATGAGCGTCACGGTGAGCAGCTGCTCGGGGGCTGCGCAAGTTCTCCTATCGGGCGGTTCGGGCACATACAACGCGGCATCGGGTGACTCCGCCGTGACCGCTACCGTCAGCGGCAACGTCTTATCCATCAAACGCACTGCCGGTTCCCTTGCATTCGGCAGCGGAACCGTGACGGCCACCGATGGTTTCTCGAACCAACCGATCACCGTCACGGGAGCAGGGACCGGAACCGGTTCCGGGACAGGGTCTTGTCCATAAAAATCAACAACGCGGTTTGGTGCGCTGCAACACGGCCGCCATGGCCGAAAAACAGGCCTTGCATCAAACTGCAAGTTGCGCTTTAATAAACCTCGATAACCCGCTGACTTTTAAGAAAAGTGATTTGGCGGGAGCCCAACAAAGGGGACGCTATCGTGAAATTCCAAACTTTTACTAGCTTCGCGTTCGCGCTGGCCGCATCGCTCCTGCTTGCCGCTTGTGGCGGCGGCGGCGCCAGCGGCAATCCGAACCAAGGTGGTCCGATCTCGGCCGAGCCGTCGAACGGCACGTTCTACGCGGGCCAGCCTTCGACGATCACCCTTTCTGGCGGACGCAAGCCCTACGCGATCACCTCGAGCGACCCAGGCGTCCTGCCCGTGCCGGCGATCGTGAACGCCAACAGCTTCGACGTCGTGCCCAACAACCCGGGCGTGGTCGATACGGGCCTGGGCCCCACCGACTTGCCGGTCAAATCGGTCACGGTGTTCGTGCGCGACACCACCGGCATTCTCGTGAACATCACGATCAAGGTGGCGCAGAACTTCGTCACCGGCTACCGCCTCGCATTCGTCGCGACCACTTGCCCCGCACCGGCGGGCGCCGCGACCACGGCGGTCACGATCACCCCTTGCGCGGGCAGCGACACCGCGGTGCACCTCTTTGCCACTACCAACGGCAGCCTGCATGGCAACGAGGCATTCAAGCTCGAAGTCGTACGCGGGCAGTTCTCCTTCTACACGCCGGATTCCTCGACGGGGATCATCGCGCAACAGGTCATCGTCACTTCCGACCATGAAGGCAAGATCACCGCGGTGATTCGCGTGCCCGCCGGCGTTCCCTCGCAAATCGCCATTATTCGCGTCACCCATATAGGGACACAGGCATCGCAGGAGCAGGTGTTCACGATACAAGGCGCCTCGACGGCTCCGCTCACGCTCACGGCGATCCCGAATACCTTCACCTTCACCGGCGCCACTGACGCGTCTTCATGCGGCACGGGCTCGGGTGACTTCTTCGTGTTCGACGGAGTGCCACCGTACAGCGCGGTCAGCAGCAACCCTGGCGTGCAGGTGACGCCGGCCACGTCGAATACGCAGCCCGGTCGCTTCACGGTGACGGTGGGTAGTGGCCAGGCCTGCCCGACCGCGGCGCCGGTGATCGTCACGGATTCGCAGGGCAACCGCACCACTGTGACCGTTACCGCGGTACGCGGCGCGGCCGCGGCTGCTCCGCCTGCGCTCGCGGTGGCGCCCAGCACTATCACACTGGCTTGCGGCACATCAGGATCGGTCTCGGTGGTGGGCGGCAGTAACACCTACTCGGTGAACTCCTCGACTCCGAGCGTCACGGCGACTGTCAGCGGCCACACGATCACGATTTCTCGCGTCAGCGATCCGCTGCTTCCGGCCGTCGTGCCCGCCAACACGACCGTATCTGTCACGGACGGAGCGACGGTAGCGAGCATCCTCGTGGACTACACAGGAACGGTCGCCGGCAACCGCTGCCCATAACAAGCCCTCAGTATTCGGCTTACGGGCATCTCGCACGAGATGCCCGTTTGTCATTTTGAAGAGTGGTGAACGCCATGCCGGTTGAGCGCGTGGTGATCTCCGGGGCGACCGGGTTTGTCGGCCGCTCCGTGGTGTCGCTCATCGAGAGCGGCGTGGTCACTCAAGTCCATCTCGGCGAGCCCGACTGGGCGGATCAGGTGCGTGCCGCCGACTACGCGGGTGCGACGGTCTTTCACCTCGCGGCGAAAGTGCATGGCGAGGGGCCGGACACGCCGGCCGCGTACTGGCACGACAACGTCGTG
>JBBRQA010000107.1:0-12784 GCA_038227085.1 Burkholderiales bacterium
AGCGCTTGATTTCGAGGTTATCGATGAGGCGCGTCTTGCCGAGCCATGCGGCGGCGACCACCACCAGCTCAGAGTCGGTCGGCGCGGCAGGGCCGAGCGTGGCGCGATTGCGCACTTCGATGTACTCGACGCTCCAGCCGGCCCTGTCGAGGCGTGCGCGCGCCGCCGAAGCAAGGCCGATGTGCCGACGCGAGCCGCCCTCGACCGCCTCCTTGATCTTGCGAAGCTCTATGGAAAGCTGCGCGGCCATGCGGCGCTCTTCCGTGGAGAGATACCCATTGCGGGACGACATCGCCAGGCCGTCGTCCTCGCGTACGGTCTCGGCGCCCACGATCTCGATGCCGAAGTTGAGCTGCCGCTCCATCGCACGAATCACCGCGAGCTGCTGGTAGTCCTTCTTGCCGAACACGGCGACTTGCGGCTTCACGACGTTGAAGAGCTTCGTCACGACGGTGCACACGCCCTCGAAATGGCCAGGCCGGAAATCGCCTTCGAGCGGTCGCGCGATCTCCGGAGGCGTGACGTGGATCTGCTGCGGCTCGGGGTACATCTCTTGCTCGTCGGGCGCAAATGCGACGTCGCATCCCGCTTTCTCCAGGACCCACTTGTCGTGGGCGAGCGTGCGCGGATAACGCTCGAAATCCCCTCCCGGTGCGAACTGGAGGCGATTCACGAAGATGGTCGCCACCACGCAGCCGCCGCGGCGCCGCGCGATCTCCACCAGCGAGGCGTGGCCGCGGTGCAGGTTACCCATGGTGGGAACGAGCCCGACCTTCGATTCGCCGGCGAGCCTCTCGCGCAGCTCCTCGATGGTGTGGATCGTGTCCATCAGAACGAATGCTCGGGGCCCGGATACGTCTTCGCCTTGACCGCCTTCACGTACGCCTCGATCGCAGCGCCGATCGACGGCGCGCCCGTCATGAAGTCCTTCACGAAGCGGGCCTTGCGCCCCGGATAGATGCCGAGGATGTCGTAATTCACCAGCACCTGTCCGGAAACGTCGGGGCCCGCGCCGATGCCGATGGTGGGAACCGTGAGCGATTCCGTGACGCGCTTCGCAACCGCCGCGGGCATCGCCTCCATGAGGACGATCGCCGCGCCCGCAGTTTCCAGCGCCTTCGCATCGGCGACCAGCCGTTGGGCCGTGTCGTCGTCACGTCCCTGCACGCGATAGCCCCCGAGCGTATTGACCGACTGCGGCGTAAGGCCGATGTGCGCGCAGACCGGGATCCCGCGATCGACCAGGAAGCGCGTGGTCTCGACCATCGCCGCGCCGCCCTCGAGCTTCACCATCTGCGCGCCCGCGGCCATCATGCGCGCGCAGTTGTGAAAGGCCTGAGCGGGAGATTCCTGGAAGCTTCCGAAAGGCATGTCGGCGATGACGAGCGCTCGCGCGCTGCCCCGCACGACGCAACGCACGTGATATTCCGTTTCCTCCACGGTGACCGCGAGCGTCGAGTCGCGGCCCTGGATCACCATGCCGAGGGAATCGCCGATGAGAAGCATGTCGACGCCGGCATCGTCGGAGAGGCGAGCGAAGCTCGCGTCGTAGCAGGTGAGCATGACGAGCTTCTCGCCGGCACGCGCCCGCTCCTGCAGCTTCGGGATCGAGACGCGGACGGCCTTTTCGGTAGCTTGTGCGCTCATGAGGGACGACGACGGGAGGGAAGGGGATTTTGCCACGACTTCGCTGCATTGCGACAAACCCGTCAGGCGCGGTTGAAGAACTCGCGCCGGCCGCGCATCCCGTCGATCCGCTCGACGAGAAGGTCGAGATGCTCGGGCGTCTCGACAAAATTGAGCTTCTCGCTGTTCACGATGAGAAGCGGCCCGTCGGAGTAGTCGTAGAAGTAGCGCGTATACGCCTCCGAAAGCCGCCGCAGATACTCCTCGTCCATGCCGCTCTCGATCGGGTTGCCGCGCTTTTTCACGCGCGCGACGAGCGTATTCACCGAGGCCTGGAGGTAAATCACGAGGTCCGGCACCGGCGCCTGCGGCTTCACGTGCTCGTAGATCTGGCGATAGAGCTGGTACTCCGCATCGTCCAGCGTCATGCGCGCGAAGAGCGGGTCCTTGGCGAGGGTGAAGTCGGCGACCGTGGGCTTGGCGAAGAGGTCGGGCTGCTTCAGCGATTCGAGCTGGCCCACGCGCTGGAAGAGGAAGAAAAGCTGCGTGGGCAGCGCGTAGCGGCGCATGTCGCGGTAGAACTGCGCGAGGAAGGGATTGGCATTGGGATCCTCGAGGAGCGTGGCGGCGCCCATGCGCTGCGCGAGCTTGGTGGCGAGGCTGGTCTTGCCGCAGCCGATCGGGCCTTCGACCACGATGTAGCGGTGCTTCATTTAAGTGATTTGGATCCCGGCCTGCGCCGGGAAGACAGAGTCAGGCCACACCTCGCGCAACGGCTTCATCACGAACTCGCGTCCCTCCGCGCGCGGATGGGGAATGACGAGATCGGCGTCGCGAATCACGCAGTCTCCATACAGGATGATGTCCAGGTCGAGCGTGCGAGGACCGTTCGGAATGCCCCGCTTGCGTCCATGGGCGCGCTCGATTGCGAGCAGCTCATGGAGGAGCTCGCGAGGCGCAAGCGACGTCTCCACCAGCGCGCAGGCGTTCACGAAGTCGGGCTGGTCCGCATATCCCACGGGCTTGGTGCGATAAAGGCTCGAGCGCGCGAGGATCCTCGTCTGCGGCAGCGCGGCGATGTCGTCGAAGCCGCGCGTCACGTGCGCTTCCGGGTTGTCGAGATTGGAGCCGAGCGCGATTGCCGCGCGCACCGCTGGCGTCACGATGCCCCTTCGTCGCCGCCCTGCGGCTCGGCCGGCGCGCCCTCGTCCTTCCTCTTGCCGCTACGCCGGCGCCGGCGCTTCTTCTTCGGCCCGGACTCTTCGGACACCAGCATCTCTTCGCGCTCGTCGGGGCTCACCGCCTGGAAGCGCTCCCACCACTTGGCGACTTCCTGCGGCGCATTGGCCGAGGCCGCGCGCAGCTCGAAGAAGTCGTACGCGGCGCGGAAGCGCGGATGCTCGAGCAATCGATAGGGGCGCTGCCCGCCGCGCTGGAGGAAGCGTGGCTGCATCAGCCACAGCTCCTTCATGGTCGCGTCAAAGCGTTTGGGGATCGCGAGGGAGTCGCGTTGTACATCGAGCGCCTCGTGCATCGCTTCGTGGAGCGCCGGGATCGAGGGATGGCCCTTGTCCTCGAACTTCTTCCAGTTCCTTTCGACCTGCCCCCAGAGGAGCGCCGCGAGGAGGAACGCGGGCGACACGGGCTTGCCCTTCTCGAGGCGCTCATCCGTCGCGCGCAATGCCGCCATCGCAAAGGGCCCCGCTTCGGGATCGTCGAGCGCGCGATCGAGGAGCGGCAGCAGGCCATGATGCAGGTCGAGCTCGCGCAGCACGCGAATGCACTCGACGGCGTTGCCCGAGAGCAACAGCTTGAGGATCTCCTCGAATAAACGCGCCTGCGGGACGTTCTCCAGCAGGTGACGCAGCGTCTTCACCGGCTCCCTGGTCTTCGCGTCGATCTCGAGGCCGAGCTTCGCGCCCAATCGAGCCGCGCGCAGCATGCGCACCGGATCCTCTCGATAGCGCGTGGCCGGGTCGCCGATCATCACGAGCTTCTTCGCCTTGAGGTCCTTCATGCCGTGCACGTAGTCCCAGACCTCTTCCTTCACCGGGTCGTAGAACAGCGCATTCACCGTGAAGTCGCGGCGCATCGCATCCTCGGCCTGCGTGCCGAACACGTTGTCGGAGAGCATGCGGCCGTGCTCGTCGGTATTCTCCTCGGTGGCCTCGCGCGTGAAGTGGGCGCGGAAGGTGGACACCTCGACCGTCTCGGCGCCGCACATCACGTGCACGATCTGGAAGCGCCGGCCGATGATGCGCGAGCGACGGAAGACGGCGCGCACTTGCTCCGGCGTGGCACTGGTGGCGATGTCGAAATCCTTCGGGCGCCTTCCCAGCAGCAGGTCGCGCACGGCGCCGCCCACGACGAAGGTCGCGTGCCCCGCGCGCTGCAGGTCCTCGCAGGTGCGCTTGGCACAGCGGCTGATCAGCTCCTTCTGGATGGAGTGCTTGTCCTTGCCGTAGATGATCGGGCGCGCGTCCTTGTGGGTGACGCGCTCGCGGCGGCCGAATAGCTTGTCGATGTATTTTTTGATCACTGCTCTCTCAACGAAATGATGGGCCAGCCGCGTTTGGCGGCATGGGCCCGCAAGGTGGCGTCGGGATCGACCGCGACGGGATGGGTGACGCGCTCCAGCAACGGCAGGTCGTTCAGCGAATCGCTGTAGAACCAGCTCTCGTAGTCGGCGAGCCGGTGGCCGCGCTCGCCCAACCACTCGTTCACGCGCTCGATCTTGCCCTCCCGGAACGTGGGCGTGCCGCGTGGCTTCCCGGTGAAGACGCCATCGACCTCCTCGATGTCGGTGGCGATGAGCTTGGCCACGCCCAGCTCGGCGGCGATCGGCGCGGTGATGAAGCGGTTGGTCGCGGTGACGATCGCGGTGGTCGCGTCGGAGTGCTTCGCGATGAGCTCGGGCGACTTGGCGAGGATCATCGGGCGCACCTTCCTCTGCATGAAGTCCTGGTGCCAGGCATTGAGCTGCGTGCGCGGCCGGCGCGCGATCGGCGCCAGTTGGAATTCGAGGAACTCGTGGATGTCGAGCGTGCCGTCCTTGTAGCGCTCGTAGAACCACTCGTTCTTCGCGTGGTAGTCGCCCGCGTGCAGCACGCCCTCCTCGATCAGGAACTGCGCCCAGGCATAGTCGCTGTCGCCGTCGAGGAGCGTGTTGTCGAGGTCGAAAAGAGCGAGCTTCACGACGGCTTGTCCAGCGGCAGCGCGGATTGCAGCGCCGCCTTGAGGAGCGGCACGGTCACCGGCCGGCCGGTCTCGAGCGAGAAGCGGTCGAGGGAATCGAGCGCGGCGATGAGCGAACCCATGTCGCGGCGCGCATGCGTGAGGAGGTACGCGGTCACTTCATCGGGAATCACGAACCCGCGCGACTTGGCGTGTGCCGCGAGCGCGCTGCGTTTTTCGGTGTCGGTCAGCGGCGCGATGCGGTAGGTGAGGCCGGTAGCCAGCCGCGTAGCGAGGTCGCGGCGGATCGCGACGTCGCGCGGCGCGGCGCTCGCCGAGACCAGCAGGATTTCGAACGAATGCTCGTTGAACGCGTTGAAGAGCGACCCCTGCTCCTCGTCGGAGAGCTTCTCCACGTCGTCGAGCGCGAAGGCGGGTGCCGCCCCCGCATCGGTGAAATCGCGCGCCGGCACGTAGCGCGCACGGCCGCCGCTTGCTTCCGCGAAGGCCTTGAGGAGGTGGGTCTTGCCGGCACCGGCCTCGCCCCAGACATAGATCACGCGCTCCGCGTGCTCGCCCTTCACCGCGGCCTCGAGGGCGCAAGCAAGCTCGGCATTGCCGCCGTGGACAAAGTTCGCGAAGGTTGGCGCGGGCGCCTGGGTGAAGTCGAGGAGGAGCTGCCTCATGGGATTTCCCGGGCCGGCGCCGCTTCGGAGGATTCCGTCGACCGGCTTGGCCCTGGCGCGCCCCGGTGCTCTGCAGAGGGGCGCTCAATGAATAAATTATACGTGAGAGTGCCTTAGAATCCCGATATGGCCATTGCGACCCCGCTCCAGATACGCTTCGAGCGCTTCGACGGCGACATCGGCATCGCGCCCGCGAAGCCGCCGCCCTTCGTCGCTCCCGAGGAAAAGCCCGCCCTGCTGGAGCGCGCGCACACGCTTTTGAAGGAGCGCGACGCGGTCCTGGTCGCCCACTACTACGTCCACCCGGACCTGCAGGACCTCGCGCAGTCGTCGGGCGGCACGGTCTCCGACTCCCTGGAGATGGCGCGCTTCGGGCACGAGCATCCGGGCAAGACGGTGGTGGTCGCGGGCGTGCGCTTCATGGGCGAGACCGCGAAGATCCTCAACCCGGAAAAGCGCGTGCTGATGCCGGACCTCGCCGCCGAGTGCTCGCTCGACCTCGCCACGCCCATCGGGCCTTTCGCGAAGTTCTGCGACGAGCATCCCGATCGCGTCGTGGTGGTCTACGCCAACACCAGCGCCGCGGTGAAGGCGCGCGCCGACTGGATGGTGACTTCCTCCATTGCCGAGAAGATCGTGGGCTACCTGCACCAGCAGGGCAGGAAGATCCTGTGGGCGCCCGACAAGTACCTCGGCGACTACGTGCAGCGCATCACCGGCGCCGACATGCTCATGTGGAACGCGGCGTGCGTGGTGCATGAGGAGTTCAAGGCGCTGCAGATCGAGGAGCTGAAGCTCGCCCACCCCGGCGCCAAGGTGCTGGTGCATCCCGAGTCGCCCCGCAACGTGATCGCGCTCGCTGACGCGGTGGGCTCCACCACCGGCATCATCCAGGCCGCCGAGCGCCTCGGAGCGAAGGAGTACATCGTCGCCACCGACGGCGGGATCATCCACCAGATGAGGAAACGCATGCCCGGCGTGAGCTTCATCGAGGCGCCGACCGCGGGCAAGGGCGCCACCTGCCAGAGCTGCGCGCACTGCCCGTGGATGGCGATGAACGGGTTGCGCAACCTCATCGAGACCCTCGAGGGCGCTCCCGGGCACGAGGTGTTCATCGATCCCGAGATCGGCCGGCGCGCGAAGATTCCCATCGAGCGCATGCTGGATTTCGCGAAGAAGACCCTGCCCACTTTCCAGGGCAGCGGCGACGCCTGAAGGGCCAGACCGGGGTCAGACCCCGACCTGACCCCGGTTGAGGGTTCTCAGCCGCCGCCCTTCATCAGCTCCTTGAGGAAGGCCTCGACCTGCTTCTTGTCGAGCTTGCCCATTTTCTTGGTGTCGTGCTTGTCGTACATCTTCTCGACCATCTTCATGACCTCGGACTTCGAGACCATGCCGTCCTTGTCGGTGTCGCACATCTTCACGAAGGCATCGGGGTTGACGTCGTCGCCGGCGTGGGCGAGGGGGGCGGCGCAGAAAGCGGTGGCCATGACGGCCGCGGCGAGCATTTTCGAGGCGTGGCGCATTTTCGGATCTCCTGGTTTGAAGGGGTTCAAGGGGAAGGCTCGCATAGGTCGCCACGCCCGCCCCGCCCTTACAGGCGTAGCAAAAAACGCGAGGGAAGTCCCTCAAAATGTTAGAATTTCGCCTCTCAAATCAACCGGATTCGCCCGTGGCCTCCAAAGGCGCCCCCCTCACCTACCGCGACGCCGGCGTCGACATCGATGCGGGCGACGAGCTGGTCGAGCGCATCAAGCCCTTCGCAAGGAGAACGCTTCGTCCCGAAGTGCTGGGCGGCATCGGCGGCTTCGGCGCCCTGGTAGAGGTTTCCAAGAAGTACAAGAACCCGGTGATGGTCGCCGGCACCGACGGCGTGGGCACCAAGCTCAAGCTCGCGTTTCGCCTCAAGAAGCACGACACCATCGGCATCGACCTGGTGGCGATGAGCGTCAACGACATCCTGGTGTCGGGCGCCGAGCCGATCTTTTTCCTCGACTACTTCGCGTGCAGCAAGCTCGACGTGGGCGTGGCTTCGGACGTGGTGCAGGGCATCGCGGAAGGCTGCGCGCAGGCCAACTGCGCCCTCATCGGCGGCGAGACCGCCGAGATGCCGGGCATGTACGACCCCAACGAATACGACCTCGCCGGCTTCGCCGTGGGCCTGGTGGAGAAGGCGAAGATCATCGACGGCTCGACCATCGTCCCCGGCGACGTGGTGATCGGCCTCGCCTCGAGCGGGCCCCACTCCAACGGCTACTCGCTGGTGCGCAAGGTGATCGCGGTGAGCGGCGCGGACCTCTACGAGGCCTTCGACGAGAAGCGCACGCTCGGCGACGCTCTCCTCGAGCCCACGCGCATCTACGTAAAGCCGGTCCTGGCCACGCTCGCCAAGGTCGACATCAAGGGCCTCGCCCACATCACCGGCGGCGGCCTCACCGAGAACATCCCGCGCGTGCTTCCGCAAAACGTGTGCGCTCGCCTGGAACGCAACCGCTGGCCGCGGCCCACGGTGTTCGACTGGCTGCAGAAGCGCGGGCACATCGAGGACGCGGAAATGCACCGCACCTTCAACTGCGGCATCGGCATGGTGCTGATGGTCGCGAAGGCGGACGCGCAGGCCACGCTCGAGATGCTCGCCCAGGAGGGCGAGGAAGCCTTCGAGATCGGCGCCATCGTTGAGCGCGAGGCGGGCGGACCGCAGACGGTGGTCGTCTGACGTCGGCCGTCATCCTCATCTCGGGGCGTGGCAGCAACATGCGCTCGATCGTCGAGGCGAGGACTGGGCTGGAAGTGCGGCGCGTGATATCGAATCGCCCGGATGCCGCCGGCTTGCAATGGGCCGGGGCTCAGGGCCTGCAGACGAAGGTCGTCGATCACAAGTCGTTCGCGAAGCGCGAGGCGTTCGACGCGGCCCTCGCCGACACGATCGCCGCCGACCGCCCGGACCTGGTCCTTCTCGCGGGGTTCATGCGCATCTTCACCGCGGGGTTCATCGAACGGTTCGCGCGCAGGATCCTCAATATCCATCCGTCGCTGCTGCCGGCGTTTCCGGGGCTGCACACGCACCGCCAGGCGCTCGCCGCCGGGGTGAAGGTGCACGGCGCCACGGTTCACGTCGTCACGCCGGCGCTCGACAACGGGCCGATCGTGGTCCAGGGCGCGGTGCCGGTGCTGGCGGGCGATAGCGAGGAGAGCCTCGCGGCGCGCGTGCTCCAGGTGGAGCACCGCATCTACCCCCAGGCGGTGCGCTGGTTCGTCGAGGGCCGCATCGAATTTTCCGGCGCGGACGTCGTCCGGGTTCGTGGCACGAACGTTTCAACGGATTACATGGTCTCGCCAAGGGATGACACGTGAAGTTGCTCGTCGCCGCACTCTTTTTTTCCACCGCCGCATCCGCGGCGCCGGCCGCACCGCCCTCGCAGGTAGCGGCGGAGTACGCCGTGATCCACACCGGGCTCACCATCGGGCACGTGAGCGAGACCTTCACCCGCACCGGCGACCAATACTCCGCGCAGAGCGTGACGCGCTCCGAAGGCCCGCTGAAGCTCCTCCTCGACGACCAGATCACCCTGCAAAGCCGCGGCCGGCTCGGCGCCGGCGGCCTCCAGCCCCTGGAATTCGTGCAGCGCCGCGCCAAGGATCCGACTCGCAACCTGAAGACCAGCTTCGACTGGGACAAGGGCATCGTGAGCACGGTGCTGCACGGCGAGAGGTCCGAGGTGGCGCTCCCCCGAGAGACACAGGACCGCCTCTCGACCATGTATCAATTCCTGCATCTCGCCTCCTTCGGCCCGACGCTGACGATTCCAATGACCGCGGGCCGCCGGGTCGAGCAGTACAACTACCGACTGGTGGAAGAGGGCAAGGTCCTTACGGCGGCCGGCGAATTCGACGCCCTGCACTACTCGCGCGTGACCGACAAGGCGGGCGACACCAAGGTCGACGTGTGGCTCGCCAAGGATCGCCACATGTTCCCGGTGCGCGTGATCTTCGACGATCCCAAGGGCTTCCGCCTCGAGCAGTCGCTGGTCTCGCTGAACGCGCACTGACGCGCCACGCCATGACGCGCGCCGAATTCGTCACCCGCTACAAAGCCGCCGCAGCCGCGATCGCGGTGTCGGCGGCCGTGCACGCGACGGTGTTCGTGGGCATACCGCATCGCCTCGCGTTGCCCGACGACGAGGCGGGCGAGGTCTACACCGCAAGCCTCGATCCGGCCGCCGACGTCGTGTCCAGCGAGCCCGCGCCGGTGGCCTCGCCCACTCCGCGCCGCGCGGCAAGGCCCCGCGCCCGGCCGCACCCAGTGGCCGCGCCCATCGAGGTGCCTGAAGAGACGGTGCTTCCCGGCGGCCCCCAGATCGTGGCCGATGGATCTTCAGCGTTGCGGGCGCGGGCACCCGAGCCGCAGCCGCCGCCCGCGGAGGAGGCCAGGCCCGACGTGGTCGCGCTCGCGCAACCCGCCGCGCCCATCCCCGCGCTGGAGGCGCCAAGATTCCCGGTGCAGGCACTGCCCGCCAACATTTCCATCACCTACGCGCTCACGTCGCCCCTGGCCAACGCTCGCGCCGTGTACAACTGGGCGCGCGAGGGCGACAACTACACCATCAGCGGCGAGGCAGAGGCGATCGGGTTCTTCACGCTGTTCGTCGAGGGGCGCCTCATGCAGGAAAGCCGCGGCACCGTCACCGCCGAGGGCTTGAGACCCGCGCGCTTCATCGAGCGCAAGCCCAACGCCGCTCCCGAGGGCCTGGAGTTCGACTGGGGCACGCGCAAGGTGACCTTCGATCGCGGCGACAAGCGCAAGACCGAGGACCTCACCGAGAACACGCTCGACTGGCTGTCGATGATCTTCCAGATGGCGCACATGCCGCCCACCGGCGAAAGCTACGACCTCAAGGTGTTCACGCAGCGGCGCTACTACAACTTCAGCCTCAAGGTGCTGGGCGTGGAGGAGATCGAGATTCCGCTCGGCAAGGTGCGCGCGCTGCACCTGCGCCACACCGACCCGGAGGACCAGAGCGAGGTCGACGTGTGGCTTGGCGTCGACCAGCACTACCTGCCGGTGAAGCTGCGCTATCCGGTCGCGAAGAACCGCATGACGGTCGAGCAGTCGGCCACGCAAGTGACGGAGCGCTAGCCGGTGAACCTCGCCCGCGCGCAGCTCGACGCGATCGTCCACGCCCTCGCCCTTGTGCTGCCGGCCACCGCGCCTGCGGACCGGCTGCTGAGCGATTTCTTCCGTGACAACAAGAGCCTCGGCCAGCGTGACCGCGCGCTCATCGCCGAGACGGTGTATGCGGCGCTCCGCCGCCGCCGCCTTCTCGAGCACGTCACGCCCCGCGCCACGCCGCGCGAGATCGCGCTCGCCACCCTGGTGAAGCTGCAGGGCTGGGGCCTCTCCCAGATCGAGTCGGCGCTGAAGGGCGAGGAGAAGGCGTGGCTCTCCGCCTTGAAAGCGCAGGAGCTCGATGCGCTGCCCTTCGAGATCCGCGCCGACCTGCCCGACTGGGTGATCGAGAAGCTGCGCAAGTCCATGGACGACGTGGCGCTCCTCGCCCTCGCGCGCGGCCTGCAGGGTTCCGCCCCGCTCGACCTGCGCGTGAACTCGATGAAGGCTCCGCGCGAGGCGGTGCTGGAGCGCCTCGCCTTCGACGAGATCGAGGCCAATCCCACGCGCCACTCGCCGCTCGGCGTGCGCCTGCGCGAGAAGCCCGCGCTCAACAAGCACCCGATGTTCCTCGACGGCGCGGTCGAGGTGCAGGACGAGGGCAGCCAGATCCTCGGCATGCTGATGGAGGCGCGCCGCGGCGAGATGATCGTGGATTTCTGCGCGGGCGCGGGCGGCAAGACGCTGCAGCTGGGCGCGGCGATGAATTCCTCGGGCCGGCTCTACGCCTTCGACGTGTCCGACAAGCGCCTCGCCAACCTCGCCCCGCGACTCAAGCGCTCGGGGTTGTCGAACGTCTTCCCGCAGCGCATCTCCGGCGAGAACGATCCCAAGGTGAAGCGCCTGCGCGGCAAGATCGATCGCGTGCTGGTGGACGCGCCGTGCACGGGGCTGGGGACGCTGCGCCGCAACCCGGACCTGAAACAGCGCCAGACGCCCGCGGGCCTGGTGGAGCTGAACGCGAAGCAGCGCTCGATCCTCGCCGCCGCCGCGGCGCTGGTGAGGCCGGGCGGGCGCCTCGTCTACGGTACGTGCAGCCTCCTCACCGAGGAGAACGAGGACATCGTCGTCGACTTCCTCGCGGGCAATGCCGAGTTCACGCTGGTCCCGGCCGGGGAGGTGCTGAAGCGCCAGGGCGTCACCATCGCCGGGACGGGCGACTACCTGCGCCTCTATCCGCACATCCACGAGACCGACGGCTTCTTCGCCGCGGTGATGGAACGCCGCAAGCCGTGAGGATCGCGCGGGTGCTGGTGGCCGCGTCGCTCGCCGTTGCGCCGGTGCATGCGAAGGATTGCCCGCCGCCCCCGCAAGTCGAGGCGGTGTTCACGCCTGGCGACGACGTCTCCGGGCTCATCGCGCGGCGCGTCGCCAGGGCCCGCGAAAGCGTGCAGGTGCAGGCATACCTCTTCACCGACCGCAGGCTCGCCATGGCGCTCCTCGCGGCGCTGAAGCGAGGCGTCGAGGTGGAGGTCGTGGGCGACGCGGCGCAACACGAGGCGGGCGGCCTGCCGTGGCTCGGCACGCTCGAGCGCGCCGGCGCGCGTGTCTATCTCGATACCAGCCACGCCGCCGCGCACAACAAGATCGTGATCGTCGACGGCGCGAGCCACGCGGCCACGGTGATCACCGGCAGCTACAACTTCACCCAGGCCGCGCAGTCGAAAAATGCCGAGAACGCCGTCGTGATCTCCGCCAACCGCGCGGTCACCGACCGTTTCGTGAGAAATTTCGCGCAACACCGCGCCGAGTCCGGCCCATGGCCCTGAATCTCGACTTTTCCCCTCTCGCCGGCGTGATCGACGCCGTGACCGGCCACGCGTCCAGCACCGAGCTCGCCATCGAGGCGGCGGCCGGGATCGGCGCGATCGCGTTCGCGTGGCTCATCGCGCGGGCAGCATGCCGCAGGGTGAACGTCGATCCCAAGTGGAAGGTCGGCAAGGGCCACTTCGACCGTGTGGCATTCCCGCTCATGGCGCTGGTGCTGGTGTGGGCCGGCAAGCACGTCCTCGAGAGCTTCCAGGCGGTGAGCTTCCTCGACGTGGTGCTCTCGCTCCTCGTCGCGTTCGCTGTGATCCGGATCGGCGTCTTCGTGCTGGGCCACGTGATCCACGAGGGCGGCTTCCAGCGC
>JBBRQA010000108.1:0-12566 GCA_038227085.1 Burkholderiales bacterium
CAGCTTGCCGAGCTGCATTGGCGCGTGGCGCTGCCGCTCGCCGTGATCATCATGGCGCTCTTCGCGATCCCCTTGGCCTTCGTCAATCCGCGCTCCGGGCGCTCCTGGAACCTGATCCTCGCGGTGCTGATCTACGCGCTCTACAACAACCTGCTGTCGATCTTCCAGGCGTGGACCGCCTCGCAGCGCATTCCCGCCTGGCTGGGCCTGTGGCCCGTGCACTTCACGATGGTGGTCCTTGTGGCGGCGCTTTTCTACAAGCAGCTCTATGGATTTCGCTGGCTGGCGACGGGAAATCAGGGCCCGGCCAAGGTATAATTTCGCCCGAATTGTCATTCCCGCGTAGGCGGGAATCCAATTCGAGTTGTACCCACGGAGAGGTGGATGAGCGGTTTAAGTCGCACGCCTGGAAAGCGTGTTTAGGCTAATTACCTAACGCGGGTTCGAATCCCGCCCTCTCCGCCATCCGTCTTGCGAACCAATCGTGCAAAGGGGCCCAGCGTTGCACGCCCGCTCTATAGCGGACAAAATGGTGGCAAATCGCGGAAGTCATGCCGCTTACATTCAGGCGCGGGAGGCGATGGCAATGACAGATAGACGACGAGCCAGCTTCGGAGCGCGACCGTTGGTCGTGAATCGGCTTGAGAATGTATCCAAGGATATTTTTCGGCAGTACTACGACCAGATAACAGAACTGGTCGGCAATTCGCCGGGTATTTATGCGCTTTACGACGACTCGGGCCTCTACTATGTAGGGAAGTCAACCGAATTGCGAAAGCGCCTGAGGCACCAACTCAAAGATAGGCATCTAGCGAGCTGGACTCATTTCAGCCTTTATCTTGCTCGTCGGGAGGCTCACATCCACGAGATCGAAGGGACCCGTTGTCGCAATGCCAACCGCCTCCGTCCCGGAGGGAGTACCGAAGTACCTGCTGATCGACGGTCAGCATAGGCTCACCACCTTGACCGTAGGGAGCGAACATGACCAAAGTCTTGCCTGGCGTGGGAGGGTAGGCCGCGAGATCTTCCCCGATCCCGAATAGGCTCTACGCGAATGGCAACGTTCAGCAACTTGCAAGGAGGGTCGCAATGAAACCGAATTACTTCCCGAGGCCATGCTGGTCACTGCGCGGCGTGCTTGTCGTCATGGGGTTGGTATTTTCCGTCGCTGCTTTTGCACAGGCCCCGAGCATCGAAGGTACCTACCAACTCCTCTCGCGGAAACTGCCGGACGGTGCCATGCTGAGTCCGCCGGAGCTCATGGGGCTCTGGACGTATACGAAGAGCCACCGCAACTTAAACATTGTTAGAAAGGACGCGGCGGGGAAATTCACTTCCCGCTCTCTTGTGTCCACCTACAAGCTGACGAACACCGAGTACAGTGAGACGCTCCTCTTCCAACTCCGCACTGACCAGATCGGCGGGAAAGACATCATCTACGACCTGTCGGGGAAGACACAAAGCGTCCCCGTGAAAATGGAAGGTGGACGTATCCACTTCAAGCTGCCTTTCGAACCACCTACTGTGGTCTTTGAGGGGAATAAGATAACCGCGACCGCCGGGGGCTTTGTTGACGTTTGGGAAAAAGCGCCATGAGCGCCAGGCCACAAAAATGCGCTTCGCGGGGTAGTTTAGGGCCTCTTCATTCATTTGGATGCTCGCTGTTCTGATGATGAGGTCGCGCTCTCAATGTCACAAAGCGCTCGCCGGATCTGGGCGGCGACGTCGCGCGAATCTGGCGAGGCCTGAGCCGTCGGCGCCATTCGCGAGGGCCGCTTTACCGCCAATCGCCTTCATCAGTCCGCCGGCAACGTTTTCCTCGCGGTTTAGGCACGCGGAGAGAATCGACGCAGCGCGCGCGCCACCGAAGACGGATTCGGTCCACAGATCCCGTACTACGATTGAAGGACTATCAATCAGGTCCAAGCTGCCCGTCGTGCTCCGCGCAATTTCTGGCCACGAAAATGCCCCCGGGCCAGGTGTCCCGAGGGCATCGAAGGGCGGGGCACGAGCGAGATGTACTCGTCGACCTCGGCGATGGAAGGCGGCGTCACTTCGGTGAAGACCAACGGCCTCTCCCACGTCGTCAAGGACATGACCACGGCGTGAGCCGGCGCGATCAACGGCAAGCCCCGTCGATCCCGGCCACCACCCGCGCGGGAGCCGTCGCGATGCGGATCTCCCCTCGCTCGAGGTCGGGCTGCGCGCCTTTCACGCGCGCGCAACGCAACGGCTGCGCGAGAGGCCAGGGCAGGACGAGCCCTCCCGGCGGCATCGCGCTTCCCGCCGGTACGGTGAGGCTCAAGCGTCGCGCATCGCGCCGCAGCCTGTAGCCGAGCGTCCCCCACGGCGTGCGCAGCCCTTCCACCGCGATGCCCGCGCCATCCATCCAGGCGATCGGCACGCCCGCGGCGAGTACCATAGCGCGGTCGCCTTCACGCTCGAAAGCAAAGAGGTCGAGCGCCGAGCGGATGAACTCGGAGGCCACCCACCCGTGCGGCATGTCGCCGATGAAGCGTGGCTTGCGATGCTCCCGCCCCACCACCTCGGCCCACTGGTTCCAACCAGCGGGACGCCGGTCGGCCATGAAGAATTCGAGCAGCTCCGCGGCGCGCTCGCGCCACCCCAGGCGTACGAAGGCGCCGACGTTGCGAAGCTCATAAGGCGAATAGGCGTCCCAGTCGCGCGCGCCGCGGCGCGCGACGAACTCCCGCCAATATCTCTCGAACGTGGCGTCGATCCATTCGCGCGGCAATGACGCGCCCTCCCCGCCCGGCGCGAGCGCGATCGTGGTGGAGGTCGCGTCGAAGTCGCCGCGGTCGGCGCTGCCCGGGATGAAGTCGATCCGGTGCCTCGCCATCGCCGCGCGGATGGACTCGCGCAGATCGGCGCGAAACTCGTCGCGCATCCTCGCGATCGCGCGCGCGTCGTCGCGCCGCCCGAGGGACTCGGCGATGTCGACGGCGCCCCGGTATCCGGTCGACGCCCAGAAATCGTCCCAATAGGAATAGGCCGGGCGGTCGGAATAGCCCTCGTGGCTGATCGAGGGCGGCATGAGCCCGTAGTACTCGGCCCTTCCGGCGCCGGCGTTCTTCGCGCCGCGCTCCTTCAAGCGCAGCGATTCCATATAGCCCACCGCGCGCGCGATGCCCGGCCATGCCTTGCGAAGCCATGCGGGGTCGCGCGAATAACGGTAGTACTCGGCGACGAGATGGATCCACTCGCCCTGGCTGTCGTTCTCCGCCACCGGATCCGCGCCGCGCTGGTCGACGCAACACGGCACCTTTCCGCTCGCGAACTGGTGCGCGGCGAACCAATCGGCGAACTCGCGCACCGCGCGCTCGTGCCCCAGGCGCAGCAGCGCCTCCGAGGTGAGCGCGCCATCGCGGATCCAGGAACGGGCGTAAGCGCGCGCCCCCGGCTGCAAGGCAGGCCCCGCGCGATTGATGAGGACATGGGCGAGCGCCGTACGCAACGTGTCCGCGAGCGGCTTGCCGGCCGTTGGCAATCGGAGCGCTACATGCTTGAGGCGGGCCTTCCAGTACGCCATCGCGGCGCGCTCCTCGCGCTCCATCCAGCGAATGGGATCGGCCGCGGGAAGCGACGCCGATCCTGCGAGGGGCGCGACCAACCCGATGCTGCGCGAGCCGCCCGCGGGCACGTCGAGCCGATAGAGCAGCGCCGCCGACGCGAAGCCGGTCGCGTCGCGGACCGCGCTCCTGCGAGGGTGCGGCGGCGAGGCGAGGATCTCCGGCAGGTTGCCCGACTCGAAGGCAACCGCGAACGCCTCGGCAGGTCTCTGCAACGCGTGGAAGCGCGGCACGCCATCGACCACGAGAGCGGCGCCGTTCCACTCCAACGCGTGCATCGGCGCGACGCCGCCGGGCGTATTGAGGAACTGGCTCGGGGGATTCACCTGGAACGGGCGCAGCGCAAGCACCAGCGTCACGCTTCGCGCGCTCGCGGAGGCATTCTCGACGGCGTATCGCGATACCAGCTGTGCCCGGTCGCGATCTCCCATCCCGAATGCGGTCACCTTCAAGGCGAGATCGCCGCGGCGCCATTTGACGGTGGGGATCGGCAGGTAGCCTTCCGCGAGCGTATGCGATGTCTCGACATCGGCCCAGCTCACCAATCCCTCCTCCGTGAGCAGGAAGGGCTCGATCGCGCCGATGCCGGCGCGTACCTCGAGCGCGCCATCCTCCGACAGCAGCCCTTGCCCCGCCCCGCCGTCGATGCCGGCGACGGTCCAGTAGACTTGCTCGCCCGAGAACCCGCGCGGATAGCGCCCGCGAGGCGCATCGCGCGCGACGGCTTCGAAGAACGCGTTGGGCGTCGCGCCGAAATCGAGGTCGCGGATCTCGATTTCGGCGAGCGCGTAGGCGCGCGACGGCCCGTCGAGCATGCGTAGCCGCAGGTAGCGCGCCTGCGATTCCGTGAGCAGGATCGGATCCACTCCGCCCTTGCCGGAAGCGACCTCGTGGACGAGCCGCCATTGCACCGCGTCGTCGGATGTCTCGACCGCATAGCGCGACGCGTGCAGGCCCGGCAGCCAGCGCAGCACAAGGCCACCGAATTCGCGGTCCTCGCCGAAGTCGAGGGACAAGGTTTGCTCGGCGCCCGATCCGGGATCGCTTCGCCATGCGGTGGCGCGGGAGCCGTCCACGGCGAGGGCGGCGCTCGATCCGGGCGCGCTCGAGCTGGCGCTCGCGACGGGCGGGGCGACGGGCGCGCTCGGCGCGGGCAGCTCGCGCAAGGCGAGCCGATCGAAACAGACGCTGCCCTTGCCGCCGCCGCTGCCCGAGGCGACCGCGAGCTCGAGGAATTCGCTGCGCACGAGCGTGCGGTCGGCGGCGGGCCCCCACGCAAAGCCGATGTGGCGCTTCTTGATGCGCTTCTGCCGCCATTCGCGGGGAGCGCGGAAATCCGGCTCCTGGGCCCACCAGACGTTCTCGCCGCTGGCGTCGACCAGCTTGAATTGCAGCGCGTTGGGCTCGGCGTCGCCGCGAATATCGAAGGTGAATTCAAAATTGACCGGGAAGGAGAGTGGCATCGATCGCCGCGCGACCGCGTAGCCCGACACCTTCCCGAAATAGAAATCCATGCACAGGGCCTGGCCGCGCTTCCCCGGCGCCTGGCGGATCGCCGCCTTCACGTCGTCCGAGGCGATCACGCTCCACGCGGAGAGGTCTTCGAAATCGTCGAGCAGAGCTTCCCTTGGCTCGGCGACAGCCGTCGCCGCGCAGGAAAGCGCGGCCAGCAACGCGAGGGTCCATCTCATGCGCCACCTCACCCCTTGATGCTGCCGGCGAGAAGGCCCGCGATGTAGTGACGCTGCAGGACAATGAAGAGCACCAGGACCGGAAGCACCGTGACCACGGAGCCCGCCATCATCAGCTCGTTGTCCTGCACGTGCTCGCGCGAGAGCGAGGCGAGCGCCACGGGCAGCGTGTGGTGGCTCTCGTCGGTGAGGACGATCAGGGGCCACATGAAATCGTTCCAACTCGCGAGGAAGCTGAACACCGCGAGCGTCACGACAATAGGGCGCAGGAGCGGCACGATGATGCGCATGAAGATCACGAATTCGCCGGCGCCGTCGATGCGCGCCGCCTCGAGGAGCTCGTCGGGAATCGAGCGCGCGTACTGGCGCACCAGGTAGATGCCGAAGATGCTCGCTAGCGCCGGAACGATCACCCCGCCGTAGCTATTCACCAGGCCGAGCGTCTTCAGCTCGAGGAAGAGCGGCATCATCGCGACCTGCCCCGGGATCACCAACGCGCCGATGAGCGCGCGGAAGATGCGCTCGCGTCCGGCGAACTCGAGCTTGGCGAACGCATACCCCGCCATCACGTTGAGGGTCACCGAGCCCAGCGTGATCGCGCTTGCCACGAGGAAGCTGTTGAACAGGTAGCGTCCCATGCCCACCCGCTCGAAGAGCTCGCGATAGTTGTCGAGCGTGGGGGCCGCCGGCAGCAAGGGCGGCGGAAAGGTGCTCGCCGCGCCCGCGGGCATGAACGAAACCGAGACCATCCAGAGCAAGGGAAAGAGGCTCATCGCCGCGAGGCCCGCCAGCAGGCCGTTCACGGCGGCGATGCTGAATTGCCGGTTCACGCCATGCCTCGCGAGCGCGCGAATCGCAGGAGGCCTGCGGACGCCGCGAACACCAGGCCGAAGAGCAGGAACGCCACGGCCGATGCGACTCCCAGGTTCCACCACTTGAAACCCTGCTCGTACATGAAGTAGAGCACGCTCAGCGTGCTCTTCAGCGGGCCGCCCTCGGTCATCACGTAGGGATCGGCGAAGAGCTGGAAGTAGCCCGCCATGGTGAGGATCGACACCATGCTCAACGTCGGCCCCAGAGTAGGCAGGGTGACGTGGCGGAACACCTGCGGCCGCGTGGCGCCGTCCATGCGCGCCGATTCGTAGAGTTCGCGCGGGATCGCCTGCAGCGCTGCGAGCAGGATCACCATGTTGTAGCCGAAGTTCTTCCAGACGGCGAGCAGGATGATGGTCGGCATCGACCAGTGCGGGTCTCCCAGCCAGTCGATCGGATCGATGCCGATCACCGCGATCGCTTCATTCACCAACCCATAGCGCGTATGGAACAGGTAGCGCCAGATCACCGCCACGGCGACCAGCGTCGTCACCACCGGCGCGAAGAGCGCGGTGCGGAAGAACGCCTGGGCGTGGGCGAGCGGCGAATCGAGGAGGAGCGCCGCGGCGAGCGAGAGCCCGATCGAGAGAGGCACGCCGACCACGACGAAGTAGAGCGTGTTCCCGAGCGAGCGCCAGAAGAGCGGCGTCTGCAGCAGCGCGAGATAGTTGTCGAGCCCGACGAAGCGCAGGTTGCCGAGGTCGGCGAGCGCGTACAGATCGAAATCGGTGAAGCTCAAGGCGAGCGCCGCGGCGACCGGCAGGATGAAGAAGCAGCCGATGATCGCGAGGGCGGGAGCGGCGAACCCCCACGCGGCGAGGCGCGGGATCATCGCGGCTGCCGGCGATCGAGCATCCACCGGCGCTTTTCGAGCATTGCATCCACGCGCTGGTCGAGCTCGCGCGGCGCCTCGGCGAGCGCGAGGCGCCCGCGCACCACCTGCTCGGCCACCACCTGCATCTCGTTCACGATGCGCTCCCACTCGGGAACCGCGGGCGCGGGCCGCACCCGTTCGAGCTGCTCGCGGAATGCGCGCGCATACGGGTCGTTCGCGAGCCGCGGGTCGGCCCAAGTCGCTCTGCGCGGGGGGAGGTTCCCGGTGAGCGCGTGGAAGCGCTGCTGCACGTCCGGCTGCGAGAGGTACTCGACGAGGCGCCAGGCCGCGTCCTTGTGGCGCGAGGCCTTGATCAATACGAGGCTCGAGCCGCCCGCGATCGAGGCACCGTCGCCGACAGGACCGGGCAGCGGCGCGGTCATCCAGTCGTGCTGGCGCTCCGGCGGGAGGCGCTTCTTGAACTCCGCGATGTTCCACGGCCCCGAAACGTAAAAAGCGAAGAGCCCGCGCCCGAACTCGGTCCAGACATTCGAGATCTGCGTGTTGCTCATGTTCGGCGCCCATTCGTTGCGGAACACCTCCACGTAGAACGCGAGCGCGTGGCGGAAGCCCTCGCCGCGGAAGTCCCCGCGGCGGCCTCCGTCGGCGAGGAGCGGCTCGTGCGCCTGCAGGCTCAAAGCGAGCAAGGGCTCGAACTCGTTCAGCGGGAACAGCACCGCGTAGCTTTGCGGGCCGCCGAGCTTCTTGATCGCGGCCATCATGCGCGACCACTCCTGCCACGAGCGCGGGGGATGATCGAACCCGGCTTGCCTCAGCAGGTCGCTGCGATAGAAAAGGAGCCGCGTATCGACGTACCAAGGCACTCCGCGCAACGCTCCGTCGACGCGGTTGGTGTCCCAGATCCCGGCGAAGTAGTCGTCCTGCCGCACGATCGAGGACGCAGCCACGCGCGCGTCGAGGGGCTCGAGGGCGCCGAGGGCCGCGAACTCCGGGACCCAGGTGTTTCCGAGCTGGCAGAGGTCCGGAAGGGCATCGCCCGCGAAGGCGGTGAGGAGCTTCTCATGCGCCGCGGTCCAGGGAAGCTGCTGTACGACCACGCGCACGTCGGGATTGCGCTGCTCGAATTCCGGCAGGAGTTTTCCGATCACCTCGGCTTCGCGGCCCATCACCCAAAAGCGCAGCTCGGTGCGATCGGCGACGCGCTCGGCGCACCCGGCAAGCAGCACGCCCAGCAAGACGAAGAGGCGCGCGTGCGCGGCGACGCGCATCACGGCTTGCCCGCCGGCGCATCGAGCCACCCGCCTGTGAAGCCCGCGCGCTCGAGCCCGCGCCGGATGTGGGGGTTGGCGCGCACGGTTCGCCACACCAGGTCGCTTCGATGGTTCTCGATCATGGCGATAATCGGCCCCTGGTCGATGCCAAGGTAGTCGGTGTCAGCCCATCCGAAGCCCGGGATGCGCCGCCCGTGATGCAGCGGCGTGTCGTAATCGAAGCTCGGATTGAACGCATCGACGAACCCGTATTTCCCATAGACCTCGCTACCGTAGCGGCGATGCATCTCCTCGACGGCCGGGATGGCGATCTCGGGCGCGAAGGGAATGCTGCTCGCCGCGGCGGTCGGGGCAATCGTGCCGTCGTCGGAGACGTACTCGATGCCGACGCCACGCGCATTGTATGTCCGGAAGCGTCGCACTTCGCCGAGGTATGGAAGCTCGACGTCGGCAGGGCCGTCGCACGCGGTCAGTCCCCAGACATTCTCGCCATAGCCCTTCCAGCGCATCGGATTGGCGATCGCGTAGGCGCGCTGCGCGTACGCCGCGCGCCGCGAGTTCTCGAAGTAGTCGATGCCGTGCCGGCGCATGAACGCATCGCGGATGCCGCGGAAATCAATCCAGGTATGCGAATACTGGTGGCCGAACAGGGGCGTGAATGTCAGGTGGGCGGGTCCGTACAACGGACCCCAGGCGCGCTCGTAAGTGCTGGTCCAGGCCGACCACGCCTCGGGCGCGACCGGATGCGCCGGCGAGCCCAGTGCAAGGATGTAGACGATCATCGCCTCGCTGTACCCCTTCCAATCGTAGGCGATGAACCCGGACTCGGGACGCCAGCCATGCGAGATCGCCGGAGAATGCACCTGCATCCAGGGCCACTCGATGCGTGCGTAGATCTCGTCGACGAGCCGCCGGATCTCGGCTTCGCCGGGATTATGGCGGTCAAAATAGGAGCAGCAGAAAAGCATTCCGCCGATGAGCAATGCGGTGTCGACCGTCGACAATTCGACGTCGCCATGCCGCGTTCCGGTGTGCATGTCGAGGAAGTGATAGAAAAAGCCCTTGTAGCCGGCGGTCCCGGAGGCATCCGGCCCTTGCGGCGCGTCGCGGAAGAAGCGCACGGTCGCGAGCACACGCTCGATCGCCTGGGCGCGCGTGACGTATCCGCGCTCGACACCGATCGGATAGGCCGTAAGTCCGAAGCCGACTGCGGCGATGCTCGAGAACGACGGCGTCGGATAGCGGTCCGGCACGAGTCCGTTGGCGGCCCGAGTCGTGTCCCAGAACCAGTCGAAGGTGCGCCGCTCGAGGTCGTCGAGGAGCGGTGACAGCGTTTCGGGCGAACGTCGCGCAGGCCACGGCCTGTATCGCGCTTCGCCCGCAACGCAGCCGCTGGTGAGAAGAGCGGACGAGCCGAGCAGGAAGCGGCGACGACCCGCGTCGAACGCGAGGGACTTCATGAGCCGACGGCGAGGACGAGCCAGCGGGTAAGCGTCTCGGTTGCGCGAGGGCGCTCGATCATGCGAGCGCCCCCGCGCCGGGCTGGAACGGTCAGAACCTGTAGCTCAGCGAGACGCGGAAGGTTCTCGGATCACCCCGAATGCTGTTCGGCTTCCCGAGATTCAGGTTGTCGCCCCCGATCGAGTTGGAGGGATTGCCAGCCCCCACCGGACCGCCGCCGAAATCGTCGCGGCCGCCATAGTTCACGGTGTCGAAGACGTTGAGCGCGTCGGCCCGCACCATGAACCGGTGGACGCCCCATGCGAATTCCTTGGACAGGCTCACATCGACTTGGCGGAAGCTCGACGCGTCACCCTCAGCCGTGACGCAGTTGCTGAAGCCGTGGGAGCAATCGACGATCCGGCGCGGATTGCCGCTCGCCCACGTCGCCTTGGACGCCAGCACGATGCCCCATGGCATGTCGATCACGCCCGCGCCTACGAGGCGGTGCTTGTCCACTAGCGTCGACGGGTGGAAGCCGCCCTGGCCCGGCTTGCCGTAGGTGAAGTCGAAGATGTCGTTGTTCCATTCGCGGTGCGTGGTCTTCGCGTCGCTGTATGTATACGCGACGTTGACACCCCAGCGTGAGCTCGCGGAATAGGGCTTCTCGAGTTTCCCGAACAGCGAATTGGTCTTGGTCTTGCCGACGAAATCGCCCATGATCAGCGTGCCGTAGCCGATCGGCCCGCCGAACAGCGGGTCGATCGGGCTTTGGGTGGCGAACCCGCCGTTGGCATCGCGGTTGCCGACGAACCAGACGAACTGGTTCTTCGCGTACACCTCGCTCACCGCGACCTCGGCATTCCACCGGCCGAAGCCTTGGCGCAGGCCGAGCGTGAACTGGTCGGCGTAGGGCATCTTGAAGTCGTTGTGGATGAGCCAGATCTCGCCCCCCGGCTGCTGATTCTTCTGCAGCTCGTCGAGGGCATGGTTCGCTATCGTGCGGTCGTAGGAGCGCCCGAACCCGGCGAACAGCACGGAGTTGCGGTCGCCGAAGAGATCGTACGATCCACCCAGGCGTGGCGCGATGGCGCCCTTGTAGACCTTGCGACCATTGCCGGTGGCGATGAAGTCGTCGACGTTGATGCCGCCCCTCGCGACGGATTGCGCGTACGTCTGGCCCGCAGGAGGCGTGAAGCCGTAGCGTGGCCCGTCCAGGCCATGAAGTGCGGCCACCCGGTCCGCCGGAGTCACGTAGTCGTTATTCAGCATGTTGGACTCGACGTCCCAGCGCACGCCGAGATTCACCTCGAGGCGCTTGTTGATCTCCCAGTCGTCCTGGATGTAGAGGCCGAACTGGTTGTTCTTGAAGGACACGGAGGCGCCGGGGATGGCGGGCGTGATCCGGCACTGGTCACTGTTCCGGCCACCGTTGGTGACGTTGGTCCCGGTGCAGACGGTTCCGCTGAAGTAGGAGAGGCCGGTGACCCGGTCGATCAGCGTTTCGACGGCATCGACGCCGAACGCGGTGCCGGACAGGTCGTACTTCATGTCCTTGAACCGGGCGCCGCCCTTCATGGTGTGGCCCGGCAGCCCGGTGTACGTGAGATCCTCGGAGATGAAGGCGCCCTTCTGGCCGCGCTTCTGCGCGTCCGGCGATCCGCCCGCGAAGATCACGTCCTGCGAGTTGTTGAGCGTTTGGTTGGTCAACGAGTTCGAGACCTTGTACTTGATGAAGGGCGTGGTCGAGGCCGACTGCGGGTTCCACGTCGCGTCTTCGTAGCCCACGCGCGCCTCGCTCAGCCACGCGCCGACCACCCATTCGTCTTTCAGGTCGAACTTCGTCTCGTCGTTCTTGCGATCCTTGACGTTGCCGGGCGCGCTCAGGTTGCGGTCCTCGGGGAGGTGGTCGGATTCGCGACGCACGAGGAAACTGCCGGTGAGCTTCTGGTCGGCGTTCAGCTGCGCGTCGATCTTGCCGAAGAGCAGGTGCTCCTTGAACTTCTCGATCGTCGAGCCCTGGGAGGCGATCAGCGACGGCACGATGCCCGCGCCGGCCGGCAGCAGGTTGAGGTTCCTGGGCACGACCGTGCGCGAGTCCTCGATGTCCTTGCCGTCATAGGCGACGAAGAAATGCACCTCGTCCCGGACGATCGGCCCGCCCATGCTCACGCCGTACTCGTATTTCTTCGACGGCGGAAGCGTCACGCCCGCCGCCTCGTTCTCCTTCTCGAAGGGTGTCTTGGTGCGCCAGTTGGTGCCGGTGCGATCGACGTAGGCCTCGCCATGGAATTCGTTGGTGCCCGACTTGGTGACGGCGGTGATGGCGGCGCTGCTCACCTGGTCGAACTCGGCCTTGTAATTCTGCGTGAGCACCTTGTACTCGGCGATCGCCGATTGCGGAAAGGGATTGCCGCGCGAAGAGTCCTGGCCGGTGAGGCCGCCGCGCAGGATGTTGTTCTTCTGGCCCACGCCGTCGATGAAGACGTTCACGTGGTCGAAGTTCTGCGCGCCGGCCTGGATCTTGGTGTTGCCGCCGGCGTCCGTGATGAAGGCCACGCCCGGCGCGAGGTCGGCGGAGCTGAGGAAGTTGTGCGTCGTCTGCGGCAGGCTTTCGATCATCTTGCTCGACACGTTGGTGCCGATCTCCGATGTCTTCACGTCCCTGCGCAGGGCCGAGCCTACGACGGTGATCCTCTCTTGCGTCCCGACCGTGGCGAGAGCCAGGTCGACGGACGCCGTTTCACCGACCTGCACGGTGATGACCTCCGTCCTCACCACGCCCGCGGGACCGGTGACGCGCATCTCGTAGGAGCCGGGAGCGAGGCCCGGGAGCACGTAGCTCCCATCGCCTAGCGTGGTCGCC
>JBBRQA010000109.1:0-12509 GCA_038227085.1 Burkholderiales bacterium
CGAGATGACCGGCGCCGCCAACGTCTACGAACGCTCGGACGTCGAGGTGAGGACGCTCGAGGGCTTGCCGCCGCGCGCGGGCCTCCTTGCCGGAGCCGCGGTGAACCCGGTGCGCATCGTGGAAGACGGCATCCACTACGAAGTCGACATCGTGCAGGGCCAGAAGACCGGCTTCTATCTCGACCAGCGCGACAACCGCGCCCTCGCCGGCGCGCTTGCGAAAGACGCCGATGTGCTCAACGCCTTTTGCTACACGGGCGGATTCAGCCTCTCGGCGCTGCGCGGTGGCGCGCGCCACGTGACCTCCATCGACACCTCGGAGGAGGCGCTCGGCCTCGCGCGCCGCAACCTCGAGCTCAACAACCTCGATCCGGAGCGCGCCGAGTGGATGGCGGCGGATGTCTTCGCGCACCTGAGGAAGCTGCGTGACCAGAACAAGAAGTACAACCTCATCGTCCTCGATCCGCCCAAGTTCGCGCCGACCGAGAAGCACGTCGCCAACGCCGCGCGCGCCTACAAGGACATCAACCTCTGGGCGATGAAGCTCCTCGCGCCCGGCGGGCATCTCCTCACGTTCTCGTGCTCGGGCGCGATCCATGCGGACCTCTTCCAGAAGATCGTCGCCGGCGCCGCAGCCGATGCGCGCGTGGACCTCACCATCGACGCGCGCCTCGCCGCTTCCGCGGACCACGCCGTCTCGATCCATTTCCCCGAGGGCGAGTATCTCAAGGGCCTGCACCTGCGACGGCGCGACTGACGCTCACTCGTAGGCGAGAGCGCGCGCCGTCGTGACGCGCAACGCCTGCCGCGCGGCCCACGCGCACGCGGCGAGCGAGACCGCCATCATGATCGCCAGCCAGCGCAGCGCCGCCGCCATGTCCGGCGCGAACGGTACCGGCACCGGAAACATGATCCGGCCGAACGCTTCGGCCATCAGCGCGCCGATCGGGATCGAGAGCGGCAGGCACGCGAGCCAGGCGAGCAGCGTGATCACCAGCCCCTCGGCTTGCAGCAGGAACATGATGGCGCGGTTGGAAGCGCCGATGGCGCGCAACACGCCGATCTCGCGCCGGCGCTCGAGCACCGCCATTCCCATGGTCGAGGCGAGCCCCATGCCCCCGATGGCGATCATCACCCAGCCCATCACCGCGAGGAAATCCACCACCATCACCAGGTGGTCCTCGACCACGCGGCGGTTTTCGCCCTGGAGCTGGCTGCCGGCCACCGGCATGCCGGCGTCGCCCAGCGCCGCGCGTAGCCGTAGCACCGTATCGAGCTGCCCCCCGGGCGAGGAGGCCGCGAGCTTCGCCACCAGCGTCGTGGCGAGCGCGTCGCCGCGTACTGCGTCGAGGGCCGCGCGCGTCACGTAGGCAAGAGGTTGCGGGCCGTTGTCGACGATGCCGGCGATCGTCCACGATCGCTGCACGCCGTCGATGGCGAGAATCACTGTCGCTCCCGGAAGCAGCGCCGGGTTTTCGCGCGCGAGACTTAGGCCGAGCACGAGCGCGCCGTCGTCACCCGCGTGGAGCCACCGCCCCGCGACGACCGCCGGCTGCATGAGACGCGATGGCGCCGGCAATCCGATGACGGTGAACGCGTCGCTGCTCGCGCCATCGGCAGTCACGACGCTCGCACGCGCTCCGCGCCAGGATTCCACCGCAACGACGCCTTCCACCGCGCCGGCCGCGGCTTCCAGGCCCGCGGGAATCGCGGGATCGGCGAGGCGTAACGAGACATCGAAGCGCTGCGCTTCGAAAAGGTTGCCCACCGAGGCGCGCACCGCCCCGCGCAGGTTCGCCGCGCCCACCAACACGGCACCTCCCACGGCGAGCGCGAGAAGTGTCAACACCATGCGCTCGCGGCGGCGAAAGGCGTTGCCCAGAGAGAGCAAGAGAGGACGCGTGAGCCCCGCGGCTTTGCCGATGCGGCGCGCCGTAAAGGACTGCCCGGACGCGACGATGCCGATGTCGCGCATCGACTCGCCCGCCGGCGCGCGGCACGCGCGGCGCACCGGCCACGCGACCGCGGCCATCGGTAACATCACGCCCACCGCGAGCTGCGCGGCGAGTGCCCAGAGGGGAATGCCGAATCCGTCCGCGGGAAAATTGAGGAGCTCCGCCTTGAGCGCGGCGTAGCGTAGTCCGATCCACGCTGCCAGCGGCAAAGCAATCAACGATGCGGCGAGCCCGAGCGACGCCGCCATCGCCAAGAACATCCGCGCGACCTGCGCCGGCTGGGCGCCTAGCACCTTCATGATGCCGATGTGGCGTGCTTCTCCGGCGAGCATCGTTGTGAAGAGATTCACCACGAGGAGCGCACACGCCCCGAGCGCGAGGATCCCGAACGCGCCCTGCGTGGCGAGCAGTGAATCGATCTGGCCCGCGTGGACGTGTCGCCCGGGAACGGGCACGTCGATCGACGTGACGCGCACCCCGGCTCGCTCCAGCTCATCGCGCACCTTCGCGGCGATGCGGCGCACGGCGTCGCGACCGCCTCCCTCATCCCGCACACGTAGCTGAAGCTCGTTGAAATATCCGCCAAGGCCCAGCTGTGCCAGCGTGGCGCGCGTGGCGTATGCGTAGACGACGTGCTCCATCCATCCGGGCGCGAGGCTCACGTCGCGCACGATGCCGCTCACGCGTGTAGAGCGCGGCTCCGCGCTGCCGGCCTTGACCGCGATGGGCTCTCCCACCGTCGCCGCGGCGAACTCGAGCGACGAGCGCTCGATCGCCATGGTTCCGTCGGGAGGCGGCCACGCTCCCCCCTCGGGCTGCAGGCGGCCCAATTCGCGCGCATCGAAGTCGTCGAGCGCGACCAGCAGGGCGTTGCGCCACGGGCCCTGGCTCTGCACTGCGGCCATCACGGCGCGCCGCGGGCGGACGGCCGCGATCTCCGGCATCGCGCGCACGCGCGCCAGGGCCGGCTCGTCGAGGCCGCGCACGGCCAGCGTCGCAGATGCCGGCAGGCTCGCGCGGTAGCCCTCGACGGTCGCGCGCCCGACGACGGCCCACGTGTCGAGGATCGCGCCCGCGCCGGCAAGGCCGGTGGCCATCGCGAGGACCACGAGGACGCTCCGCGCACGGTGTTGCCCGATGTCGCGAGCGACCTTGCGCCAGCGCGGATCAAGCATGCGCGGCCTGCATTTGATTCACGACGCGCCCGTCGACGAGCGTGATGGTGCGCGTGGCGCGATGCAGTGCGGTACGCTCGTGCGTCACCATCACGACGGTGATTCCCTCGTCTTGCACCAGGTCGGCGAGGATGTCGAGAAGCGCCTGGGCGTTGCGCGTGTCGAGGTTGCCGGTGGGCTCGTCGGCGAGCAATAGCGGCGGCGCGTTGGCCATGGCGCGCGCCACGGCCACGCGTTGCAGCTGCCCGCCCGACATCGCCGCGGGAAACTTGTCGGCCTGGTCGGACACGCCGAGCTGCGCGAGCAACGCGAGAGCGCGGTCGGGGCGCTCGCGCGCCGGCCAGCGCCCGCAGAAATCCATCGGCAGCATCACGTTCTCGATCGCGGTAAGGGTCGGCAGCAACTGAAAGAACTGGAACACGATTCCGACGCCGAGCCCACGCCACGCCGCGAGCTCACGTTCGTTCATGGCGCCGAGGAGGCACTCGCCCACGCGCACCTCGCCCTGCGCCGCTCGATCGATCCCCGCGAGCAGGTTCAGGAGCGTGGATTTGCCGCTCCCCGAGGGCCCTACGACGGCGACGAACTCGCCGGGCGCGATGTCGAGGTCCACGGCGGTGAGGGCGTTGAAGGCGCCGCCCGCGCCGGGGTAGCTCTTGGTGACACCGCGCATCGTGATAAGGCTCATGGAAACTCGATCGAAGTGAGGGCAGGGACACTGTAGGGGAGTGCGGAGCGGCGCGGCCTGCAGTTCACCGGCATCGGTGTGCGGTTGAGCGATGCCGGCGCGCGATGATGCGTGGCGGCGGCATGCTGCGATCCATTGCCCACCCGCCTGGAGATGCCATGAAAGCCCTTGCCCTGACCGCGGTGCTGCTCGTGCCCGCCATGCTTTCCCATTCGCAGCAAGTGGTCCTGCCGGCGGTGACTGCGCCCAAGGAAGCCGCCCAGTTCGACTTCATGGTCGGGCAATGGGAGATCGACCTCACGCCGAAGGTGAGCGGCGTGGCGGCGATGATCCACGGTGTGCCGCGACTCACCGGGACCTGGAAAGCGTGGCGCGCGTTCGACGGCTTCGGGATCGACGACGAGCTGCGCGTCGTGGACGCATCGGGAAACCCGGTCGCGCTCTCGCACGCGATGCGCGTCTACGACGCCAAGGCGCGGCGCTGGTCGGTCCGGTCGCTCGACGTCTATCGCGCGGGCTTCGCGCAGTCGAGCGGGCAGTGGCAGGATGGCGAGATGCGCACCAGCGGCAGCGGTACCACGCCCGAGGGCAAGCCTTCCCTCACGCGCACGCGCTACTACGACATCTCGCCGGAACGCTTCCGCATGCGCCAGGACCGCTCGACCGACAATGGCGCGACGTGGGAAGAGGGAGTCCTCGCAATCGAGGCCAGACGTATCGCGCCGAAGGCCGCGCGCTGACGCGATGGCGCACAATGCGACGCGAATGCCTCGTGCCTGGATCTGGATTCAGCTCGCCGTCGGTTGGGTGCCCGTCTGGGCGCTCTTCACGCTGCTCATCGTCGTAGCGCACGACGTGCCCGCGGCTGGCGCATCGCTGGTCGCGTTGAGGCTCGTGGTGAGCGCGGCGCTGCTGGGGCTCGTCGTGTTCCGCGTCACGGCGCGCTGGCCTTGGCCGCATCCCTTCCGGCTGCGTTTTCTCGCCCTGCAGCTCACCGCCGCAGCGGTGTACTCCGTGGCATGGCTCCTCGTCAACAGTGCGATCGAGAGCGCGGCGCGCGGCCAGCTGGTGATCACAGTGGGCCCGGGCATGACCGCGATGATCGTCACCGGCATCTGGTTCTACGTGATGATCGCGGGCGTGGCCTACTCGCAGCGCGCCGCGCAGCGCTCGGCGCGCGCCGAGGCGCTCGCGGCGAAGAGCCGCCTCGCCGCGTTACGCGCGCAGTTGCATCCGCATTTCCTCTTCAATGCGCTGCACACGGTGGTGCACCTGATCCCCGTCGATCCACGCGCCGCGGTCCGCGCTGCCGAGACGCTGGCCGAGCTCCTGCGCGGCACCATCGAGGAGCCGCACGAGATCGTGACGCTGGCCGACGAGTGGGCCCTGGTGCGCCGCTATCTCGACATCGAGCAGCTGCGCCTGGGCGAGCGCCTTGTCGTCGGTGTGGACGTCGAGGCCGCGGCCCTGGATTGCGAGCTGCCGTCGTTCGCGTTGCAGACCCTCGTGGAGAACGCCGTGCGGCATGCCGTTTCGCCGAGGGTGCTTCCGACCACCGTCACGATCTCCGCGCGACGTGAGCCCCCGGGTCTCGTATTGAGCGTGGCGGACGATGGGCCGGGCATGGATCTCGCGACAGAAGGAGCGGGCACCGGGCTACGCCGCCTGCGCGAGCGCCTCGCGTGGCTATACGGCGGGGCCGCAAGCCTCGAGCTCGCCACCATGCCCGGGCAGGGCGTGACGGCGCGCCTGCGAGTGCCGCATGCGAAGGCGCGCGATGACTGAGACGCACGCGCGCGTGACGACGATCGTGGTCGACGACGAGCCGGTCGCACGGGCAGGGTTGCGTCACATGCTCGCCGAGTTCGAGTGGATCGAGTGCATCGGCGATTGCGCGAGCGGGCCCGCCGCCCTCGAGGCGATCGAGCGGCTGCGGCCAGAGCTCGTGTTCCTCGACATCGATATGCCGGGCTTCTCGGGGATCGAGCTGCTGCGGCGCCTCACGCATCAGCCGCGCGTGGTGTTCACCACCGCGTACGCCGAGCACGCAGTCACCGCGTTCGAGCTGGGCGCGCTCGACTACATGCTGAAGCCCTTCGGATCCGAGCGGCTGAAGTCCGCACTGGACCGCGCGCGCACCGCCTTCGGCGAGCCTGCGGCCTCCGTGATCGACCGGTATGGGGAATTCCTCGGGCAGGGGCCGATGAGCCGGCTTTTCGTGCGCAGCGGGCGCTCCATCGTGCCGCTCGCGGTGGAACGCGTGTCGTGGTTCGAGGCGATCGGCGACTACGTGACGGTGCACGAGGAAGGCGCGACGCACGTGCTGCACCTCGCGCTGAATCGGATCGCCGCGCGGCTCGACCCGCAGCGCTTCGTGCGAATCCACCGCACGTACATCGTGAACATGGATCACGTCGCCGCGTTCCGACGGCAGGAGAACGGCAACCTCGCCGCGGATATGCGCGACGGCTCCGTGCTCGCGGTCAGCCGCGCGATGTCGCAGGAGCTGCGCGGGCGCGCGCGCTGAGCGCGCTTCGACCCGGGGCGAATATCCCCAGCATCACGCGCGAAAGCCGCAGGTTGTGACGCACCGTCTGCAACGCCCGGGCATGGTGGTCGTGCATCCATTCGAGATAGTGCGAATGCGGCGTGGCCGGATCGAGCTCGAGCCGCGCTTCGGTCTCCGCGCCCGCCGGGATCACACGCATGCCGTGTTTGCGCGCGAGGTGCATCATCGCGCCGTTTTCGGAGAGGCAATGCACGAACACCTCGGTCGCGCCGCGGTTGCGCAGGTGGATCACGGCGCGCGAGAAGAGCGCGCTGCCCAGGCCCAGGCCGCGCCGCCCGCCCAGCACCGACAAGCCGAGCTCCGCGTTCTCTCCGGAGAATGCGACGTGGACCACGGCGAGGAGGCGAAAGTCGTCGTCCTGCACCGCGAACAGGCCGTCGCGCCCGAAATCGAGGCGCGCGACATAGTCGCGCAGCACCGCGTCGCGGATGGGCGAGCCGAAGCGAAGGCGGCGATCTTCGCCGTCGAGGGCGAGGAAATGCGCCTCGAGGGCGGCGCGGTCGCTCTCGCGCAGGCGAATGGTGGAAGGTGTCGCGTTGTTCAAATTGCGTCTCCTGATATCTACTGGGAAGCACTCTCATGAGCAAGGACAATGCCGGACTGCCGTTGCGGCAGTATTTCGGCTAAAATTCGTTCTCGAATCACAGGCGCGTAGCTCAGCTGGTTAGAGCACCACCTTGACATGGTGGGGGTCGTTGGTTCGAGTCCAATCGCGCCTACCAGTTTCCAGATTCATGGATCAAAAGAAGCCGCTCCATGAGCGGCTTTTTTTGTTTCATGGACGTTTCATGGCCTTGCATCATTCTTCCACTCGCGCTGTGATGCTCGACCTCGACGGCACACTCGTCGACACGGCCGAGGAGATCGCGCTGGCGCTCAATGAGACGCTGGCGGGCCTCGGGCTTGCCGTGATTTCGCTGGAGGCCGCCACGGCGCTCATCGGCCGAGGCGTGCATTCGTTGGTGGAGCGGGCGGTGGAGCAGGTGGGTGCGACTGCCGACCTCGCGCGCGCCGTCGAGATGTTCGAGGCGAGCTACGCGCGGCTCGTCGCTACCCGAGCGACACTTTTCCCGGGCGTGAAGGAAGGCCTCGATGCGATGAGGGCCGGGGGTCGCAAGCTGGGCGTCGTCACCAACAAGCCGCGCATCTTCACCGTGAAGTTGCTTCGCTATCTAGAGATCGACGCTCTGTTCGACCGCGTGGTCGCGGGCGACGACGGAATACGCCGCAAGCCCTTCGGCGACATGCTCGTAGCGGCGGCGAACGCGATGGGAGCGGGGATCGGAGATGCCTTGATGCTCGGCGATTCCGACAACGACGTCGCCGCAGCGCGCGACGCCGGGTGCCTGGTCTGGTGCGTGCCCTATGGATACAACGAAGGGCGTCCCGCGGCGTCGCTCCAATGCGACCGCATGGTGGCAACGGTGCTCGACGCTGCGCGATTGCTCGCCGCGGAACAATTCGTGTCAGGTACGGCTTTGTAGATGGCGCTTCCCTTCTTCACCATCGGCCATGCGCGGCACTCGCTCGACGAGTTCGTGGCGATCCTCCGCGCAAGCGGGGTGGAGCGCGTGATCGACGTGCGCGCCATTCCGCGGTCGCGCACCAACCCGCAATACAACGAGGACACGCTGGCCGCGTCGCTCTCGCCCTTCGGCTTCGGCTACGAGCACATTGCGGCTTTGGGCGGGCTGCGCAAGAAAACGGCAGGTGCCGAGCCCGAGACCAACGCCTTCTGGGACAACCAGAGCTTCCATCACTACGCCGACTACGCGGCGAGCGAGGAATTCAGGCGCGGATTCGAGCGCCTGCGCGAGGCCGGCGCCCTACAGCGCTGCGCGGTGATGTGTGCGGAAACCCTCTGGTGGCGATGTCATCGGCGCATCATCGCGGACTATCTTCTCGCCTCCGGTGAGGAGGTGTTCCACATCATGGGGATCGACAAGGTCGAGCCCGCGAAGATGACGCCTGCCGCGAAGGCCGCGCCTGACGGCTCGCTCGCCTATCCGTTCGCGCTCTCGTGATTGGATCCCGGGCCATTGCTCCATTGGAGCGCCCAGGATGACTAGACGCGCTCGATCGCCAACGCGATCCCCTGGCCCACGCCGATGCACATTGTGCAGAGGGCGTACTTGCCGCCGGTGCGCTGCAGTTGGTACATCGCGGTGGTGACGAGCCGCGCGCCGGAAGCGCCGAGCGGATGGCCGAGGGCGATCGCCCCGCCATTCGGATTCACGTGCTCCGCGTCGTCGGGCACGCCCATCTCGCGCAGCACGGCGAGCGCCTGCGAAGCGAAGGCCTCGTTCAGCTCGATCACGTCCATCTTCGAGATCGGCATGCCGAGCCGCGCGAGGAGCTTCTTCGAAGCGGGCGCCGGTCCCATGCCCATGATGCGCGGGGGCACTCCGGCCGCGGCCATGCCGAGGATGCGCGCGCGGGGCGTGAGGCAGTGCTTCTTCGCCGCCGCCTCGCTCGCCACGATCGCGGCGCAGCTTCCGTCGTTCACGCCGGATGCGTTGCCGGCGGTGACGCTGCCGCCTTCCTTCACGATCGGCTTCAACTTCGCGAGCTGCTCCAGGGAGGTCGCGCGCGGATGCTCGTCCTGTGTGACCACGACCGGGTCGCCTTTCTTCGCGGCGACGGTGACCGCCACGATCTCGCTCGCGAAGTGGCCCGCGGACTGCGTGGCGAGCGCGCGATTCTGCGAGCGCAGCGCAAAGGCGTCCTGGTCCGCGCGCGTGATCTTGTAGTCGAGGGCGACATTCTCCGCGGTCTCGGGCATCTGGTCGACGCCGTACTTCGCCTTCATTTTCGGGTTTACGAAGCGCCAGCCGATGGTGGTGTCGTACACCGCGTTGGTGCGCGAGAAGGCGCTCTCGGCCTTCGGCATCACGAAGGGCGCGCGCGACATGCTCTCCACCCCACCGGCAATGCCGATCTCGGATTCGCCGGCGCGGATCGCCCGCGCGAGCTGGCCGATCGCCTCCATGCCCGAGCCGCAGAGCCGATTCACCGTCGCGGCCGGCACGTCCACCGGAAGCCCCGCGAGGAGGAGCGCCATGCGTCCCACGTTGCGGTTGTCCTCGCCCGCCTGGTTGGCGCAGCCGTAGATCACGTCGTCCAACGCCTGCCAGTCCACGCCCGCGTTGCGCCGCATCAGCTCGGCGATCGGAAGCGCCGCGAGGTCGTCGGCGCGGATGGAGGCGAGGGCGCCGGCATAGCGACCGAAGGGCGTGCGCACCGCGTCGCAGAGGAAGGCTTCAGGCATTTTGGTTGAGCTCCGTCGCGGCATGCTTCAACGCGGGCAGGAAGGTGGATTGGAACTCCGCGAGCGGCAGGAGCGAAGCGTGGGTGCTGGCGTTCAATGCTGCGATCACTTCGCCGCGAATGCCCGTGATCGGAACCGCGATGGAGCGCAGCCCCACCTCGAGCTCCTGGTCGACGACGGAGAAGCCGCTGCGGCGAACTACTTCGATGGCGGCGCGCAACTCGCCCTTGCCCACGATCGTGTGCGGGGTGTAGCGCGCGGGCTTGAGCTCGGCGAGGTAGGCGTCCAGCTCGCCTCCTGGCAGGCCAGCCAACAGCACGCGACCGAGGGACGTGCAGTACGCCGGCAGGAGGCTGCCGATGCCCAGGTCCACGGACATGATGCGGCGCGAGGCCTTGGAGCGCGCCACGTAGGCGATCTCGCCTTCCTGCAGCACCGCGAGGGAGCTCGACTCGTGAACGCGCTGGCTCAGGCGATCGAGCACCGGCTGCGCCATGGTGACCAGCGGAATGGAGGAGAGATAGGCGTAGCCCAGGCTCAGTACCTTTGGCCGCAGCATGAAGGTGCGGCGCTCCGGATCGTGCCCGACGTAGCCCAGGCGCGCGAGGGTGAGGAGGCAGCGGCGCACGGCCGCGCGCGGGATCGCGGTCTTGATGCTGAGCTGCGAGATCGACTGGTGCGGGCGCTGCTGCGAAAAAGCGTGGATGACGGCCAGCCCGCGGGCGAGTGACGTCATGAAATCGGGGTCGGCGGACATGGCACGGCGAGCTTGGGCGATAAACGAACACTCTGTCAATTATCGCCCTTGACGCTGCCGCGGGGGGCGTTCAGACTTCGGTCCACATAGAAGAAAAGTCTCTCCGGGGGAGTAGAAATGAAGAGGGCCATCTTCGCGATTCTCGCGCTCATCGCAGCGTCGGTCGCGTTCGCGCAGGAGCCGGTGAAGATTGGCGTCGTCGCTCCCTTCTCGGGCGTCGCCGCCGACTTCGGCAAGCAGATCGAAGGCGGCATCAAGGCCTACTTCAGGCTGCACGGCGATACCGTCGCCGGCCGCAAGATCCAGCTCATCCTTCGCGACACCACCGGCCCCAATCCCGAGATCGCCAAGCGCCTCGCGCAGGAGCTGGTGACGCGCGACAAGGTCGATTTCCTGGCCGGCTTCGGCTTCACCCCCGAGGCGCTCGCCGCGGCACCCATCGCGACCGAGGCGAAGACGCCGATGATCGTGATGAACGCCGCGTCTTCCGTCGTCACCACGCGCTCCCCGTACATCGCGCGCTTCTCGATGTCTCTGCCGCAGGTCTCCGCGCCCATGGGCACGTGGGCGGCGAGGAACGGCATCAAGAAAGTCTACACGCTGGTTTCGGATTTCGCGCCCGGCCTCGATTCGGAAAAGGCGTTCATCGCCGCGTTCACCGCGGCCGGCGGCACGGTGGTGGATTCGGTGCGCGTGCCGCTGCGCAGTCCCGACTTCGCGCCCTTCGTGCAGCGCATCAAGGACGCCAAGCCCGAGGCGGTCTTCGTGTTCGTACCCGCAGGCGAGCAGAGCGTCGCGTTCATGAAGGCGTTCGAGGAGCGCGGCCTCGCCAAGGAAGGCATCAAGCTGATCGCCACCGGCGATCTCACCGACGACGACGTGCTGCAGGCCATAGGCGATCCGGTACTTGGCGTGATCACCAGCCACCACTACTCCGCCGCGCACGATTCGCCGGAGAACAAGGCGTTCGTGAAAGCCTTCATGGAAGTGAACAAGGATCTGAAGCGCCCCAACTTCATGGCGGTGGGCGGCTACGACGGCATGGCCGCGATCGCGGAGGTGGTGAAGAAGCTCGGCAACACGATCGACGGGGACAAGGCGATGGAGATCCTCAAGAATTTGAAGATGACCAGCCCGCGTGGGCCCATTTCCATCGACCCGGCCACCCGCGATATCATCCAGACCGTCTATATCCGGCGGGTGCAGAAAATCGGCTCCGACTACTACAATGTCGAGTTCGACAAGTTTTCCGATGTGAAAGACCCCGGCAAGTAAACGCTCGAGAGAGGAACTACAACAATGAAGCTCCGCAATCGCTTGCTGGCTCTCGCGGCCCTTCCCCTGGGGTGCGCCGCCTACGCCGCCGACGAGCCCGCCTCGATCGTCGAGATGTACGGCACGGTGTTTCCCGTGCTCGACAGCGCGGATACCACGGGCGCGACCTCGTCAGCGCCGGCGAGCCGCCCGAGCCAGCTGCCGGCTTCGGCGTACACGGGCCTCAACGACTTACGGCGCGCCCGCATAACCGTGGGCACCACCGCCCTCGGCTTCCGCGGATACGAGAGCCTCGGCCGGGACCTCAAGCTCGTATGGCAGCTCGAGAGCGGCTTCCAGATCGACCAGAACACCGGCCCGGGCCTGGGCGCGCGCGATTCCAAGGTGGGGCTGCGCAGCCGCTGGGGCGAGCTCTTCATGGGCCAGTGGGACACGCCGTACAAGTACATCTCGCTGCCGGTCAACCCGTTGCGCGGCGGCTACGTGTTCGACCGCACCGCGATCACCGGCAACCCCGGCTTCGGCGTGGGCAACACCACCACGCAGTTCACGCGCAGCGGCGCCAAACCGGACGCCTCTTTCGACCGGCGCCAGGGCAACTCGGTGCAGTACTGGTCGCCCAACTTCGGCGGCTTCTCGTTCCGTGCCGGTTACTCCGTCGACGAAGGCGCGGGCTCGATCGTGGCGGGTGGGCCGGTCGCGAAACCGGTCCTATTCGCCGCATCGGCGCAATACGACATCGGCACGTTGAGCCTTCGCTACGCCTACGAGGAGCACAAGGACTATTTTGGCCTCACGCAGCTCGGCGGCTCCGCCGCGGGC
>JBBRQA010000110.1:0-12392 GCA_038227085.1 Burkholderiales bacterium
ACCCAGCTGCACCGAGAACACCATGATGAGCACGAGGCCCACCCAGAACGTGGGCAGGCTGAAGCCCACGATCGAGCCGGCCATGATGGAGCGGCCCAGCCATGTATGGGGCTTCAGGCCCGCGAGGAGCCCGAGCGGAATGCCGAGCGCGATCGCCAGCACCATCGCGGTCGCGGCGAGCTCGAGCGTCGCGGGGAGCTTGTCGAGGATGAGCTGGATCGCCGGGATGTTGTAGACGAACGAGCGACCGAGGTCGCCGCTGAACGCGTGGGCGAGGAACGTCGTGTACTGCTCGACGATCGACTTGTCGAGGCCGAGCGCCACGCTCGCACGCAAGCGCTCGACCTCGTCGGCCTGCGGGTTGACCAGCAGCTCGAGGGGATTGCCGATCGCGTAGACGCCGGCGAACACCAGCAGCGACATCACCGCGAGGACGAAGACGCTCTGCCCGAGACGGCGGATGGTGAAGGCGAGCATGCGTCGCGCCGGCTATTTGACCGGCTTCAGGTCCCTCGCCAGCGTGTACTGGTCGGTTCGCGCCGTATAGCGGAAGCCCTTCGCGGTCGCCCACGTGCTCACCTCGTAGTGGATCGGGATCAACGCGGTATCGTTCATCGCGGTCTCGGCGGCCTGCTGGATCATCCCTTCACGCTTCTTGTCGTCCATCGTGTTGAGGGCCTCGGTGATCTGCTTGTCCAGCACCGGGTTCGAATAGTGGCCGCGGTTGGTGACACCCATGCCCTTGGCCGGGTCGGGGGTCGCCAGCAGCGAGCGCAGGCTCGAGCCCTGCTCGTTGGACTCGGTTCCCCATCCGAGGAGCATGTAGCCGAATTCCCCCTTGGTGGCGCGCGTGAAGTACACGCTGGAAGGCATCGTCTCCACCTTCGCGTCGATGCCGACGCGCGAATAGAACTGCGCGATGGCCTGCGCGACCTTGTCATCGTTGATGTAGCGGTTGTTGGGGCCGTGGATGGTGAGCGCGAAGCCGTTGGGGTAGCCGGCCTCGGCGAGGAGCCGCTTGGCGCCCTCGGGATCGTACTTGGCGGGCTTCAGCTTGCGGCTCGTGCCGTAGAAGCTGTCGGGGAGCAATTGCCCGGCGGCGACCGCCTTCTTCTCCATCACGCGATCCACGATCGCGTCGCGGTTGATCGCCATGGACAGCGCCTTTCTGACGCGCGCGTCCTTGAACGGGTTCTTGTCGAGGGGCTTCCCGTCCTTGGCGGTCACGAAGGGCACCGTCTTGTCGTTCCACTGGTTCAGGTGCACGTAGATCACGCGGTTGGTGACCTTGTCGGCGAGCGCGAAGTTCTTGTCCGCGGAGAGCTTCGCGATGTCGGCGGTGGGCACCGTCTCGATCATCTGCACGTCGCCCGACAGGAGCGCGGCGACGCGCGCGGCGGGGTTGGAGAGGATCTTGAAGGTCACCTTGTCCCACGGCTCCTCGCCACCCCAGTAACCGTAGTTCGCCTTCAGTACCACGCGCTGGTTGGGAATGTACTCGGCGAACTTGTAGGGTCCGGTGCCGATGGCCGCCTTGCCGGAATTGAAGTCCTCGGTGGCGGCCTTCTCGGCCACCGCCTTGGGAATGATGTAGACGCCCGCCAGGTCGCTCGGCAGGAGCACATGCGGCGCTGCGGTCTTGAAGATGATGGTGTAGGGATCGACGACCTTCGTCTCGACGATCGGCTTCACGAACGTGGCCATCGACGACGGGCTGTTGGGCACGTTGGGCACGCGCTTGTAGGTCGCGACCACGTCGTCCGCGGTGAACGGTGTCCCGTCGTGGAACTTCACGTTCCTGCGCAGCTTGAATTCCCAGGTGAGGTCGTCAACCGCGCGCCAAGAGGTCGCGAGCGCCGGCACCAGCTTGCCGTCGGGATCACGATTGATGAGCGGCTCGTAGATGTGCAGAAGCAGGGAATTGTTGGGCGAAAGGTTGTGATAATGCGGATCGATGGAGGTGATCGCGGCCTGCAGGCCGATTGCGACCTCGCGTTCCTTCGCCGATGCGAGAGGCGCGGCGAGCGCAAAGATGACGATCGCTGCGATCCGAAGCATGCGCAACATGAAGCCTCCTGATGGTGATTTTCGGCCGCGGCGAGGGGAGTCGAGCGCGACCGGGTCATGATACCGTGAACTCCCCAGCCATCCCCGCCGTAGCCATGGATCCTGTCCAGCGTTTCGAAGCCCTGCTCGCCTCGGGAAAAGACGGCGCGCTGCTGCGCTTCGGGCTCGGCATGCACTACCTCAAGTCCGGCGAAGCCCTGCGCGCGACCGAGCACCTGCGCCGGGCGGTCGAGCAGGATCGCGATTACTCCGCGGCGTGGAAGCTCCTTGGCAAGGCGCTCGCCGAAGGCGGCGACCGTGCCGGCGCGATCGACGCCTATCGCAACGGCATCGAGGCAGCCGGGCGCCGTGGCGACAAGCAGGCCGCGAAGGAGATGACGGTGTTCCTGCGCCGCCTCGAGAAGGAAGGCGCGCCGGGGGCCTAGGCTTCGGAGAGGAAGGCCTCTAGCGCCTGCGTGGGCGCGTCGCGCACCACCGCCGCACGGCCGAGGGCGTCGAGCAGGATCAGGGTGATGCGCCCGCCCTCGTTTTTCTTGTCGCGGCCCATGTACTCGAGCCACGTGTCGAGCGGGAAATGCGGCGCCTTCACCGGAAGCCGCAGGCGTTGCAGCAGGGCGACGAGGCGCTCGGCGTCGGCGCGCGGCACCCGGCCCAGTCGCGCGGAGAAATGCGCCGCGAGCGCCATGCCGGTGGCCACCGCCTCCCCGTGGAGAAGGGCGCCGTAACCCGCGGCCGACTCGATCGCGTGGCCGAATGTATGACCGAAATTGAGCAGCGCGCGCGCGCCGGTCTCACGCTCGTCCTCGGCGACGATCGCGGCCTTGATCTCGCACGAACGGCGGATCGCGTGGCCGAGCGCTCCGGCATCGCGCGCATCGAGGCGCTCCACATTGGCCTCGATCCATGCGAGGAATTGGAGGTCGAAGATCGCGCCGTACTTCACCACCTCCGCGAGGCCCGCGGCGAGCTCTCGCGCGGGCAGGGTAGCGAGCACCGAGGTGTCCGCGATCACCGCGTCAGGTTGGTGGAAGGCGCCCACCATGTTCTTGCCGAGCGGATGGTTTATCGCGGTCTTGCCGCCCACCGACGAGTCGACCTGGGCGAGGAGCGTGGTGGGGACCTGCAGGTGCGCGATTCCCCGCTGGTAGGTGGCGGCGGCGAATCCCGCGATGTCGCCCACGACGCCGCCGCCCAGCGCCACGAGGATCGTCCTGCGGTCGGCGCGCGCCTGCAGGAGCGCCGCGAAGACGAGATCGAGCGTCTGCCACGTCTTGAACGCTTCGCCGTCGGGCAGCACGATGCGCAACGTGGCGCTCGCGTCGGCCGCGCGCAGCGTCCGCTCCAGGCGCTCGGCGTAGAGCGGCGCCACCGTCTCGTTGGTCACGACCGCGGCCAGGCGCCCGCGCACGTGCGGCGCGTAGAGATCGGCGCGCTCGAGGAGGCTCGCGCCGATGTGGATCGGATAGGAGCGCTCGCCCAGCTCGACCTGCAGGACGCCGTCAGTCATCCCGCGTTCCTCGCCGCCTCGTGCACGCGTAGGGCCGCGACGACGCGATTGACGAGCGTATTGGCACTCTGCGCGCCGGTGTCCACCACCAGGTGCGCCGCTGCGCGGTACAGGGGCTCACGCTCCTCGAGGAGGGCGGCGAGCGTGCCGCGCGGATCCGGCGTCGAGAGGAGCGGCCGCGTCGTGTCGTGGCGCGTGCGCTCCCAGAGGCTCTCGAGGCGCGCCCGCAGGTACACGACCGTCCCGGCCTCGCGCATCACGCGCCGGTTCTCCTCGGCGAGGATGGCGCCGCCGCCGGTGGCGACCACGCAATCCTCGCGGCACGCGAGCTCGACCAGGACGCCCGACTCGCGCCGCCGGAATCCCGCCTCGCCCTCGATCTCGAACACCGTCGCAACCGGCACGCCGGTGCGTTCGACCAGGATCCGGTCGGTGTCCACGAATTCGCGGCACAGCCGCTGCGCGAGCGCCTTGCCGAGCGTCGTCTTGCCGGCGCCCATCATGCCCACGAGAAATATGTTGCCGCGGCCCATGTTCGGATCTTCATGGCGGATGCCCCGAGAATAGCGAAAAAAAAGCCCCGGCGGACCGGGGCTGGAGGATTTCGGGGAGCGCGCGCTTCAGCGCACCGTCAACGTGTCCTTCACGATCTTGGGTGTCACGAAGATCAGGAGCTCGGTCTTGTCGTCCTGCTTGTTGGTGCGGCGGAACACCGCGCCCAGCAGCGGCAGGTCGCCGAGGAACGGCACCTTGTCGACCGTGGTGCGCGTGGTCTGCTCGAAGATGCCGCCCAACACGATCGTGTCGCCGTTGTCGACCAGCACCTGGGTGGTGACCTTCTTGGTGTCGATCGAGGGGATGCCGGAGAAGATCACGCCGACCGAATCCTTCTTCACTTCGAGATCCATGATGATGCGATCGTCCGGCGTGATGCGCGGGGTGACCGCAAGCTCCAGTACGGCGGGCTTGAACGCGACGGTGGTCGCGCCGCTCGCCGCCGCGGTGAGGTAGGGGATCTCCGTTCCTTGCGAGATGATCGCCTTCTTCTTGTCGGCGGTGATCACTCTCGGGCTGGACACCACCTTGCCGCGGTTGTCGGCTTCCAGCGCCGAGAGCTCGAAGTTCACCAGGTTGCCGCTGCCGAGGTTCAGGATCGACAGCGCGATCGAGCCCGCGGCGCCGACGACCGGAAGGTTCACGTTCAGCTGCTCGGGCTGCGCGCCGACCGCGATCGTGCCCACGCCCGGGGGCACCGGGAAGAGCAGCGACGGGTTGCCGCCGCCGTACACGAGGGAGGCCGAGCCGCGCGAAGCCGGGTTGTTGGACAGCGGGTTCACGGTGTCTACCGCGGTTCCCGATACGCCGAAGTTGTACTGGTTGGAGTTGAAGGCCGACTGCGTGCCGAAGCGCGCGCCCAGCTGGCGTCCCCACTTGTCGTCGGCGATCACGATGCGCGCTTCGATCAGCACCTGGCGCACCGGAACGTCGAGCTGCAGCACCAGGCGGCGAGCCTCCTCGAGGCGCCCGCCCGTGTCCTGGATGAAGATCGTATTGGTGCGCTCGTCGACGTTGGCGCTGCCGCGCTTGGAGAGGATGCGTTGGTCCTTGTCGGACAGGAGCGCCTTGATATCGGCGGCCTTGGCGTACGAGAGCGCGAACGACTCGGTGCGCACCGGCTCGAGGTCCGAGACCGCGTTTTGCGCCTCGAGCGCGAGCTTCTCTTTGGCCGCCAGCTCGTCGGTCGGAGCGATCAGTACCACGTTGCCGTTCTTGCGCTTGGACAGCCCCTTGGCCTGCAGGATGATGTCGAGCGCCTGGTCCCAGGGCACGTCCTTCAGGCGCAGCGTCAGGTTGCCGCCCACCGTATCGCTGGTGATGATGTTCAAGCCCGTGAAGTCGGCGATCACCTGAAGAACCGCGCGTACTTCCACGTTCTGGAAGTTGAGCGAGAGCTTCTCGCCGGCGTAGCCGGGAGTGGAGCTTTGCACCAGGCGGTTCGGATCTTCCTTGACCGGCTTCACTTCGAGGATGAACTGGGTATCGGTCTGGTACGCCGAGTATTCCCAGATGCCACGCGGCTCGATCACCATGCGCGCGTTGCCGCCCTGCTCGAAGGTGTCGACGAAGCGCACCGGCGTGCCGAAGTCGCCCACGTCGAGGCGGCGCACCAGGTTACGCGGCACGTTGGTGTTGATGAAGTCGACCACGACCTGGCGGCCCTGCTGGCGGATGTCGATCCCGATATTCGCCGAGGAAAGGTCGACCACGACGCGGCCTTCAGAGGTCTGTCCGCGGCGGAAGTCGACGTCGCGCAGGTTATAGCGCACGTTGGCGCCGGCCGGCGGCTCCGCGAACATCGCGGGCGCGCCCGAGGGCGAGGTCTGCACGGTGGCGGTGGTGCTCGGGGCTTGGGATCCGTCGATCGTGATCACCAGCTGGTTGCCGTCGATCTGCTGCGTGTAGGTCAGGTTGCGCGCGAGGTTCATCACCAGGCGCGTGCGGTTGGCGACCTGGATGATCGAGACGCTCTTCAGCTCGCCTTCGCCGGCCTCGATCTGGGTTCTGTTCAGTCCGTTGACCGTATCGGGGAGGTCGACCGCGATGCGCGGCGGGTTGGTGACAGCGAAGCCCTGCGGGGGCGCCGCCAGCGGCTCCTTCATCCCGACCTTGACGATGATCTTCCCACCCTGGATCTGGGAGAAGTTGATCGACTCGACCGCGTTCTTCGCGCCGGCCTGGGCCCACGCGAGCGGCGCGGCGAGCACGAGCGCCAGCGCGGCGAGCGCGGCTCCGAGTTTGCCGCTGGTTGCGATGCGGATCGTGGTAGTCACTTTCTGTCCCCTTTGCCGGCTTCTTCCAGTAGCGGCAGAACACTTTGCCGCTCGGCCCAATCGCCGGCGCTGTCTTGAACGATTTCCTTGAGCTTGATCTCGGCGTCGTTCACGTCCGTGATCAGGCCGAAGTTCTGCCCCATGTAGTTGCCCTTCTTGACCCGGTAAAGGGTCTTGTCGGCGCGGACCAGGGCGTAGGTGTCCTTGCCTTGCGAAAGCGTGCCCACCATCTTCAGTTGCTCGAGCGGGAAGGCCTCGAGCGGCTCCTTGCGCCGGTTCAGGTCGGGGGCGATGCCGCCGCCGCCGCCTTCCTTGGGCGCCGTGAGCTTGCGCGGCTTGAACGGGTCTGGCAGGTCGAATCCCTCGTATGCGAAGGGTTCGAACGGCTTTACCGCGGGCAACGGCTCGATACGCCGCGGCAGCCCCTTGTCGGACTCGCGCACGAACTGCTTGAGCTCGTCGATCTCGGAGCTGCAACCGCTCAGCATCGCGAGCGCGACGGGTAGGAGAAGTCGCTTCATCACTTGCCTCCGGCCTTGCCGGCCTTCGCCGCAGCCTTGTCCTTGGCGGATTTGCGCTGCTTGGACACTTCTTCTTCGTCGAGGTAGCGGTAGGTCTTGGCCACCGCTTCCATGGAAAGCACGCCGTCCTTGGGAGGATCGAGCTTCACGTCGGTGAGGAGCACGATGCGCGGCATCTTCGCCACGTCGCTCGCGAAGGCGCCCAGGTCATGGTAGTTGCCGGTGACCTTGATGTTGACCGGGAGCTCCGCATAGAACTCGGTGAAGTTCTCCTTCTCCGAGGGCTTGAAGAGGTCGAACTGCAGGCCGCGGCCCAGGCCCGCCTGGTTGATGTCGATGAGGAGCGCGTCCATCTCGCTCTTGTTCGGCAGCTGCTTCAAGAGCGCGCCGAACGACTGCTCGATCTCGGCGCGCTGCTGCTTGTAGGCATCGAGGTTCACCGCGAGCTTCTTCTTCTCGAGGAAGGTTTCCTTCTGCTTGGCGACGTCCTGGCGGCCCTTCTCGATCGCGTCCAGCTGCGTCTGCCAGAGCAGGAAGTAGGCCGCGATCTGCAGCACGACGAAGAGCACGACGAAGGCGACGGCCTTGACGAGCCACGGCCAGTTGCCCGGCTGCTTGGGATCGAGACTCTTGAATTCTTCGAAGTTCATTTCGCCCCCGCCGGCTTCGCCGGCGCGCCCGTGGCGTGCCCGGTCTTCGCCTCTTCGGCTTGCGCGCGCTTGATCGAGATGTTCATGTTGAACTCGTTCACGCGGCTGCCGGACTTATCGGGCGCCGGCACCGCCTTGATCTCGACCAGCTCCGGATTCTCGAGGTAGGGCGAGGCGCCGAGGTTACGCATCAGGGTCGAGACGCGCGCATTGGACTGCGCGTAGCCCATCACGTTGACCTTCGGGCCGGTCTGCTTGATGGACTTGAGGTACACGCCCTCGGGAAGCTGGCGCAGCAGCTGGTCCAGGAGCTGAACCGGCTCGGAGCGGTTGCTCTGCAGACCTTCGACCACTTGTTTCTTGGCGAGGAGCGACGCGGTCTCCTCACGGATCTTGCGGATTTCCTCGATCTGCTTCTCGAGCTTGTCGATCTCCGCCTTCATGTAGGCGACGTTGGCGCGCTGCTGGGTTTCCTGCTGGTCGAGGAAGAACCAGACGCCGGCCGCGACCACCAGGCCCACGGCGGCCGCCAGGCCGAAGAGGACCATGAATTGCTGCTGGCGGCGCTTGCGCTTTTCTTCCCTGTGGGGAAGCAGGTTGACGCGAATCATGAGGGATCGAACCTCCGCATCGCCAGGCCGCAGGCGACCATGAGCGAAGGCGCGTCGATGGTGAGCTGACGCGGCTTGATCTTGGACGAGAGCGCCATGTTGGCGAACGGGTTCGCCACCACGGTGTGGACCTGCGTGCGCTGGGCGACCATCTCTTCCAGCCCGTCGAGCATGGCGCAGCCGCCGGTGAGCAGGATGTGGTCGACCTTGTTGAACTGGGTCGAGGTGAAGAAGAACTGCAGTGCGCGCTGGATCTCCAGCACGATTTTCTCGTTGAAGGGCTGCAGCACGTCGGGGCCGAAGTTGTCCGGGAGGTTGCCGACGCGCTTGGCGGCCTCGGCCTCTTCCGCGGGCATGTCGAACTGGCGCGCGATGTCCTGGGTGAGGGAGTTGCCGCCGATCTGCTGCTCGCGCGTATATACGGTCTGGCCGTTGTGGACCACGGTCACGCGGGTCACGGTGGCGCCGATGTCGACGATCACCGTCACGTCGCTTTCCGAGATTCCGGAGCTGCCGCCGCAGATGAGCTCGAAGGCGGTTTGGGAAGCGTACGACTCCACGTCCATCACGATGGTCTTGAGGCCGGCGGCTTCCGCGGCGGCGACCCGATCCTCGATCTTTTCCTTGCGGGATGCCGCGATCAGCACCTCGACCTCGTCGTCGCCGGAAGGCGCCGGGCCGAGCACCTGGAAGTCGAGGTTGACCTCGTCCAGGGAGAAAGGAATGTATTGGTTGGCCTCGCCCTGGACCTGGACTTCCATGTCCTCCTCGCGCTGGTTGCCGGGAAGGATCACCTTCTTGGTGATCACCGCGGCGGCCGGCAGGGCGAGGGCGATGGTCTTGATCCTCGATCCAAGGGCCTTGTGGGCGCGCTTCATGGCTTCGCCCGCAGCCTCGATGTTGGCGATATTCCCGTCCACCACCGTGTCCTTGGGAAGCGGCTCGATCGCGTACCGCTCGACGCGGTAAACGTTACGGCCAGCCTCCGCGATCTCCACCATCTTGACCGAGGACGAGCTGATGTCGCAGCCCACGAGGGGCGGCGCTTTGGCTTTCAGGAAATCGAACTGGGCGGCTAATTTTTCTTTAAGCATAGTGTGAGGTTAGCACCCAAACGGAGAATCTACTTTAGATGCTAGCAACAAGTCCTAGGTCTGTAAAGCATTTTGTGGCAAGGTCTTAGCGCAGCTACAGCAGTATAATGACTTCGGTAAATTGAACCTGCGCGCGACCCGGCGGCCACATGATGCCGAGATCGACGCCCGTAGCTCTGATGACTTCCCGTTGGTGGTTTTACCCGGCTCTCCTGGCCGTCTCCCTGGTGCTGGTGGCCATGGGGGTCGGCGCGCTCACGGTCGTCCTCCTCTGGCCGAGCCTGCCGAGCCTCGACGTCCTTACCGATTACCGACCCAAGATCCCGCTGCGCATCTACAGCGCCGAGGGGGAGCTCATCGGCGAGTTCGGCGAGGAGAAGCGCGCGGTTGTGAAGATCAAGGATGTCCCGCAAGTGATGAAGGCGGCCATCCTCGCCGCCGAGGACGACCGCTTCTACCAGCACGGCGGCGTCGACTATCTGGGCATGGTGCGCGCCGCGGCGGCCAACCTGCAGGGCCGCCGTGAGGGCGCGAGCACCATCACCATGCAGGTCGCGCGTACCTTCTTCCTCACGCGTGAGAAGACCTTCGCGCGCAAGCTCTCCGAGGTGCTGCTCTCCTTCAAGATCGAGGCGAATCTCACCAAGGACCAGATCCTCGAGCTCTACATCAACCAGATCTTTCTCGGCCAGCGCGCCTACGGCTTCGGCTCGGCGGCCAACGTGTACTTCGGCAAGGGGCTCCCCGAGCTCACCCCCGCGGAAGCCGCCCTTCTCGCCGGCCTGCCGCAGGCGCCCTCGCGCCAGAACCCGTTCGTGAACCCGAAGCGCGCACAGGAGCGCCAGCAATACGTGCTGCGGCGGATGCGCGAGGTCGGCTGGCTGTCCGACGACCAATATAAGAAGGCGGTGGCCGAGCCGCTGCGGCTGAACCCGAACCAGCGCGAGACCTTCGCGTTGAAGGCCGACTACGTGGCGGAGATGGCGCGCGCCGCGATCTACGAGCAGTACGGCGAGCCTGCGTACGTGAGCGGGCTGCGCATCCATACCACCATCAAGCGCAAGGACCAGGAGGCCGCCAACGAGAGCTTGCGCCAGGGGGTGGTCGAGTACGACCACCGACACGGCTACCGCGGCCCGGAGGCGTTCGCCACCCTCCCCGCCCCCGACAAGGATGCCGAGGAGGCGGTGGAAGAGGCGTTGTCGGACCGCGAGCCGGTGAACAACCTGATTCCCGCGGTGGTGCTCGAGGCCTCGCCGCGCGAAGTGGTGGCGATGATGCGGCGCGGCGACGAGGTGAAGATCGCCGGTGACGGGCTCAAGTTCGCGGCGCGCGCCCTGGCCGAGAAGAATCCCGATCGCGCCATCCGTCGCGGCGCGATCATCCGCCTGCAGCCCAGCGAGAAGGGCGGCTACAGCATCGCCCAGGTCCCCAAGGTTGAGGCGGCGCTGGTGTCGCTCGATCCATCCAACGGCGCGATCAACGCCCTCACGGGCGGCTTCGACTACAACGCCAGCAAGTTCAACCACGCGACGCAGGCCTGGCGCCAACCGGGGTCGAGCTTCAAGCCGTTCATCTACTCGGCGGCGCTCGAGAAGGGCTTCACGCCCGCGACGGTGCTGAACGACGCGCCGTTCGTGATCGAGGCAGCCAAGACCGGCGGGCAGCTGTGGGAGCCGAAGAACTACGACGGCAAATACGACGGGCCGATGCGCCTGCGCACCGCGCTCGCCAAGTCGAAGAACATGGTGTCGATCCGCTTGCTGCAGGCGATCGGCCCGGGCTACGCGCAGGACTACATCCAGCGCTTCGGTTTCGAGGCGAAGATGCATCCCGCGTATCTGACGATGGCGCTCGGCGCGGGCTCGGCAACGCCGTTGCAGATGGCGTCGGCGTATGCGGTGTTCGCCAACGGCGGCTACCGGGTGAAGCCGTGGTTCATCGAGCGCGTCGAGGACAATCGCGGCGAGACCCTCTACACCGCGCGGCCGGAAAGGGCGGGCATCGAGGCTGAGCGCGTCCTGGACGAGCGCAATGCCTTCCTCATGACAACGCTCATGCGCGATGTAGTGCGCTACGGCACCGCCGCCAAGGCGATGTCGCTGGGCCGCCAGGATCTCGCGGGCAAGACCGGCACCACCAACGACCATGTCGACGCATGGTTCTGCGGTTTCCAGGGCAAGGTCGCCGCGGCGGCGTGGATCGGGTTCGATACACCCGCCAACCTCGGGCCCAACGAGACCGGCGGCACGGCGGCGCTGCCCTTGTGGATGGGTTACGCGGCCAAGGTTTTGAAGGGCGTTCCGGAGACCGAGATCTCGCCGCCGGCGGGGATCGTCGCGGTGAACATCAACCCGTCCACGGGGCTGCGTGAGCGCGACGGCTCGAGCAAGACGACCGAGTTCTTCTACCAGGAATCGCAGCCGCCCTATGGCGACGAGGGCGCATTCGCGCGCGACGGCAGCCGTCCGCCCGAGGAAGTGAAGAACCAGATCTTCTGAACGGAGTGCCGCACTTGAGCAAGTCCCGATCGAGACGCGACTCGAACCTGCGCCGGCACATCGCCTATATCGCCGCGCGCATGATGGCCGAGGACGGCATCGCCGACTACGGCGCCGCGAAGATGAAGGCGGCGCGCCAGGCGGGCCTCGCCGACTCCGCGCAGCTTCCCGACAACCACGAGATCGAGGAGGCGCTGCGCGAGTACCAGGGCCTCTACCAGAAGGACGACCAGCCCGCCCACCTGAGGAGGCTGCGCGAGGTCGCGGTGAAGGTGATGCGTGAATTCGGCGATTTCCGCCCCGCGCTGGTGGGCTCGGTGCTATCGGGCACCGCAGGCCAGTTCTCCGACGTGAACCTGCAGCTCTTCACCGACGACTCCAAGCTTCTCACGATGTTCCTCCTCAACAAGCGCTACCGCTTCGAGGAGGGATCGAAGAAGATCCGGCGCGGCGAGCGCTACGAGCCGGTGCCCCAGATCACGCCCGAGGTGGACGACGCCACAGTGACCCTCACGGTGCTCGATCCCGATGACGAGCGCTCGAGCCCGCGGGCGCGTGCGGCGGGGGGCGAGGTGGCGCTGCGCGCGCGCCTGGCCGACGTCGAGGCCCT
>JBBRQA010000111.1:0-12210 GCA_038227085.1 Burkholderiales bacterium
CGCGAGCACCCACAGGCGCTTGGTGCCGAACATCTCCACCAGCGGCGACCAGAAGGGCTTCACCACCCACGGCAGGTAGAGCCAGCTCGTGTACAGCGCGATGTCGGTGTTGGAGATTGAAAACGTCTTGTACATGACGACGGACACCGTCATCACGATCACGAAGGGAAGCGCCTGCGCGAAGTAGAGCGTGGGGATCCAGTTCATGTCCGACATACAATACGGCATGCCGGCATGGGCCCGGCCAAAACATGGGAGGAGGCGCGATGGTCCTGCGAATTCTGTTGCTCTGCGTGGCGGTCTCGATGTCGGCGCTGGTCGAGGCGAAGAACTTCCGCTGGTCTTCCTCGGGCGACGTCACCACCCAGGATCCCCACGGCCAGGACGAGAGCTTCACCAAGAGCATCAATGCGATGGTCTACGAGCGTCTCATCATGCCGGGCAAGGACATGTCGCCCGCGCCCTGGCTCGCCACCTCGTGGAAGACGGTCTCGCCCACGCAAAGGATCTTCTACCTGCGCAAGGACGTGAAATTCCAGGACGGCACGCCGATGACCGCCGACGACGTGGTGTTCTCCTTCGATCGTGCCGCCAAGTCGAAGCAGTTCCGTACCTACACTTCGCAGGCCGGCACCGCGCGCAAGATCGACGACTACACGGTGGAGTTCACCACCGCGTCGCCCAACCCGATCTCGCAGATCGCCATCGGCGAGATCTCGATCATGAGCAAGGCCTGGGCGCAGAAGAACAACTCGGTGGAGCCGCAGGACTTCTCCAACAAGGAGCCCACTTTCGCGTCGCGCAACGCCATGGGCACCGGCCCCTTCAAGCTCGTCTCCTACGAGCCGGGCGTGAAGACGGTGCTGGAGAAGAATCCCGACTGGTGGGGCATCAAGGACGGGCGCTGGGAAAGCAACATCGACACCATGGAGTACCGCCCGATCGCGAGCCCCGCCACGCGCATGGCGGCGCTGAAGTCCGGCGAGATCGACTTCGTGCTCGATCCCCCGGTGCAGGACATCGCGAAGACCAGGGAAGACCACGACTTCAAGGTGTGGGAAGGCGACGAGACGCGCGTCATCACCATCAACCTCGACCAGGCGCGCGACGAGCTGCTGTTCTCCGACGTGAAGGGGAAGAACCCGTTCAAGGACCAGCGCGTGCGCGCCGCGATGTACAACGCGATCGACATCAACGCGATCAAGACCCAGGTGATGCGCGGGCTCGCGACGCCGACGGCGATCCCGTTCCCGAATCCCAAGGGTGAGAAGATCGACCCGGCGCTCGACAAGCGGCTGCCGTTCGATATCGCCGCGGCGAAGAAGCTCCTCGCCGACGCGGGCTACCCGAACGGCTTCGGCTTCACGCTGCACTGCCCCAACGACCGCTACGTGAATGACGAGAAGATCTGCGTCGCCCTCGCCGGCATGTGGGCGAAGGTCGGCCTCAACGTGAAGGTCGAGGCGATGCCGAAGGCGCAGTACTTCCAGCGCACGCCGAAGAAGGAATTCAGCGCCTGCATGCAGGGCTGGGGCGACAACAACCGCGATCCCATGTTCACGCTGAAGCCGCTGTATCACAGCCTCAACGAGAAGGGCGCGGGCGACACCAACTACGGCAACTTCAAGAACGCCCAGGTCGACGACCTCATCGACCGCGCCGAGGTCGAGATGGACATGGACAAGCGCCGCGCGATGATGAACGAGGCGATCGGCGTCATCGAGAAGGAGGTCCTGGTGATCCCGCTCCATCGCCAGGTGATCCCCTGGGTGTCGCGCTCCAACATCTCGCTCATCCACCGTTCCGACAACAAGTTCGCGCCGACCTGGGTCAAGGTCAATTGACCCTGACGTACATCTGGGCCGGCTTCTTCATCGTCTCATTCGTCGCGGCGCTGGCCCAGTGGCTGTTCCTCGGCGATGCCGAGGTGTTCAAGCGAATCATCGACGGCACGTTCGACTCGGCACGCACCGGCGTCATGGATATCGCGCTGCCGCTCGCGGGCGTGATGACGCTGTGGCTCGGCATCCTCGCCATCGGTGAGAAGGCGGGGTTGATCGATTCCGTCGCACGCCTGATCGCGCCGTTCTTCACGCGCATCTTCCCGGGAGTGCCGCGCGGCCATCCCGCGCACGGCCTGATCGTCATGAACTACTCGGCCAACTTCCTCGGGCTCGACAATGCCGCCACGCCGATCGGGCTGAAGGCGATGGCGAGCCTGCAGGAGCTGAACCCGGTGAAGGACACCGCCACCGACGCGCAGCTCATGTACCTGGTGCTGAACACGGCGGGGCTCACGCTGATCCCGGTCTCGGTGATGGCGCAGCGCGCGATCCTCGGCGCGAAGGACCCGGCGGACATCTTCATCCCGACTTTGATCGCGACCTTCGCCGGGACGCTGGTGGCGTTCATCGCGGTGGCGCTGCGCCAGCGCATTCGGCTGCTCGACCCGGTGATTCTCTCTTGGCTGGTCGGCTTGACTACCGCGGTGGTGGCATTGGTGTGGTTTTTCTCGACACGACTTACCAAGGCGGAGATCCAGCTCGTATCGCGCGTATCGGGGAACCTGATCCTTCTCTCGGTTATCGTGGGCTTCGTCGCATGGGGTCTTTACCGGCGCGTCAACGTCTACGACGCGTTCATCGAGGGCGCGAAGGGCGGCTTCCAGACCTCGATCATGATCATCCCGTTTCTCGTCGGAATGCTGGTCGCCATCGGCATGCTGCGCAATTCCGGCGTGCTGGACCTGGTAATGGCCGCGTTCGCGTGGATGTTCGCTTCGCTTGGATTCAATACCGACTTCGTGCCGGCGCTGCCGACCGCTTTCATGAAGTCGATCAGCGGCGGCGGCTCGCGCGCGATGATGATCGAGGCGATGAAAACCTACGGCCCCGACTCATTCGTGGGACGCCTGGTGAGCATCGTCGGCGGCTCGTCCGACACGACCTTCTACATCATCGCGCTTTACTTCGGCTCGGTCGGGATCACCAAGACGCGCTATGCGATCGGCTATGGGCTGTTGGCGGACCTCGCAGCCGTGGTTGCCGCGATCCTGGTCGCGTACCTCTTCTTCCACTAGGCGAAGACCTGCGGGTTCGGAAGCGCGATGTAGAACCACTCGTGGCCCGGCTTGGCGCCCAAGTCGGGGAACACGATCCATCCGTCCTCCGGCGCGGTGAGCACGGTGCCGTCGTTGCGCGTGCCGATGACCTCGCCCTTCTTCAACGCGTCGAAGCTCGCCCACGGGCGGCTGAAGGTGTCGCCTTCATGTCCCTTGTCGACCACCTCGTTCAGGCGCAGCGCCTCGAACTGCTCGGCGCGCTGCGGCGCGGGCCCGGCGCTGATGCCGAGATGGTCGAGGACGTTGCGGATCGCGTGATACGCGACTTCCGGTGATGACGCGGCATCGTGCTGGCCGCATTCGAGCGTGATCGCGTAGCCGCCCACCGAGCGCATGTACTCGGTGGTGCCGACGCCGTAGCGAGGGTCGGTGTTGAGGCCGCTGCCCAGGCCCGCGGCCACGCGGCGCTCGACGCCCTTCGCGTAGGTGCCGAGCCATCCCTCCACGAACCTGCGAACGCCGAGGATGCGCGCCATGGCGCGCTCCTTCGCCGAATGCGCAAAGGGCTCGATGGCGCCCGCGTTGTCGCGCGGGCCCAGCATCGCGAAGGGCTCGGTCGCGGCGCGCGTCGAGTGAAGGTCGAGGAGGACGTCGTGGTCCGCGAGGATCGGGCACAGCCAATTGGCGACGCGATCCTCGAAATCCTGGGGGTGATCCGTGGGGCCGAGGTTGCGATTGAGGTTGCGCTCGCCGGCGCGGTCGCCGCGCGCGTACGCCAGCGGATTGGTGATCGGGACGAAGGTCACCGCGCCCGAGGTTATCGCGAGCTTGCCGGAGTCGATCTCTTCCATGATGCGACGGATCGCCTTGGCGCCGCACTTCTCGTTGCCATGCACCGCGCCGGTGACGATGAGGCGCGGGCCGGCCTCCAGGCCGCGATAGGTGATGGACTTGAAATGCAGCTTCTCGTTGGGGATGTTGTCGTTCATGCCGCAATTCTAATGTGGATAAGCCCGCCGCAGGCAGGCCCCCACAGTGCCTTATCCACATCTGAAGAAAGTTTTGTTCTGAGGAGTGTGTCGCGTATTCCAGCGCGTAAAATTTCACCATGCCGCTCAAGACGACTGCCGGAGACTATGGCCAACAGGTGAAGGGCCGCGGCGCGACCATCAACATCGAGGGCCGCTTCGAGATCTGGAATCGCGAGGCCTCCGACGATGGCTGGTTCCAGGATCCCGGCGAGGGGCCGGCTCGCGTGAAGACGGTGATCTCGATCGAGCACGCGAAGAGCGTGATCTCGCGCCACGACTCGCCCGATGTGGGATTCTCGCAATCGATCAATCCGTATCGCGGATGCGCCCATGGGTGCACTTTTTGTTTCGCGCGTCCGTCTCATGCCTATCTCGGACTTTCACCGGGGCTCGACTTCGAGACGCGCCTCTTCGCCAAGGTCAATGCGGTGGAGAAGCTGCGCGAAGAACTGGCGAAGCCTGGCTACAAATGCGAGCCATTGACCATCGGCGTGAACACCGATGCCTATCAACCCATCGAGAGGCAGTACAAGATCACGCGCTCCATTCTCGAGCTGGCAAGCCATACAAATCATCCGGTGTCGCTCATCACGAAGTCGGCGTTGATCGAAAGAGATCTCGATCTCCTGGCGCCGATGGCCAGGAAAAATCTGGTCTCGGTGACGCTTTCCATCACGACGCTCGACTCGAAGATCACGATGAAGATGGAGCCGCGGACCAGCGCTCCGGCGCGCAGACTGGAGGCCGTGCGCCGCCTCTCGGAGGCCGGCATTCCGGTAAATGTGAACGTGGCGCCGGTTATTCCGTTCCTCACCGACTCGGAGCTGAAGTCGATACTGGAGGCCTCGGCCAAGGCCGGGGCCGTCAGCGCCGGCTACGTCCTCATTCGCCTTCCCTGGGAAGTCCGCCCGATCTTCAAGGAGTGGCTCGAGAAGAACTTCCCCCTCAAGGCCGAGCACGTCATGTCGCGCATCCGGGACATGCGCGACGGCCGCGAGAACGACCCCAATTTCGGCTCGCGCATGGTGGGCAAGGGGACTCTCGCCGAGCTTCTCTCCCAGCGCTTCAGGAAGGCGGTAACCCGATTCGGCCTGGACCGGGATTTCCGCGAGCTGGATTGCAGCCTTTTCGTCCCGCCCTCACTTAACGGGCAGAAAACCCTGTTCTGAGTGAAACATCGCCTCCTCCGGGGCGGTCCAATCGCTTATAATTTGCCGCTTTTTCCCGCCACAGGACACAATCCGAAGGCCGGAAGCATCTGCCCCAAAGCACCCCTTTTGAGGAGCATGAATGTCCGCATTGCCGATTTCGCTGGAAGACAAGTACACCCTGGCTTCCGGCCGCGTATTCCTCAACGGCACCCAGGCCCTGGTCCGGCTCGCGATGATGCAGCGCGATCGCGACGCCGCCGCGGGCCTCAACACCGCCGGCTTCATCTCGGGCTACCGAGGCTCCCCCCTGGGCGGCTTCGACCAGGCGCTCTGGAAGGCGCGTGACAATCTCAAGCAGCACCACGTCTTCTTCACGCCCGGCGTGAACGAGGAGCTGGCCGCCACTGCCGTGTGGGGCTCGCAGCAGGTGCAGCTCTTCGAGGGCGCCAAGTACGACGGCGTGTACGCCATGTGGTACGGCAAGGGGCCGGGAGTCGATCGCAGCGGCGACGTCTTCAAGCACGCCAATGCGGCAGGCACTTCGAAGCACGGCGGCGTGCTCCTCCTCGCGGGCGACGACCACGCTTGCAAGTCCTCGACGCTCCCGCACCAGAGCGAGCACGCCTTCGACGCGGCGATGATCCCGGTCCTCTATCCCACCGGCGTGCAGGAGATCATCGACATGGGCCTGCACGGTTTCGCCATGTCGCGCTACTCGGGCTGCTACGTGGCCATGAAGCTGATCTCGGAGACGGTGGATTCGTCGGCCTCGATCTACGTGGGCGACGACAGCCCGAAGATCCTGATCCCCGAGGATTTCGTGCTTCCGCCCGGCGGCGTGAGCCTGCGCTGGCCGGACGCGCCGATGGAGCAGGAGCTTCGCCTGCAGCACGACAAGATCTACGCGGCGCTCGCCTATGCGCGCGTCAACAAGCTCAATCGCATCACGGTCGATTCGCCCAGCCCGCGCCTCGGGATCATCGCCTCGGGCAAGAGCTACCTCGACGTGCTGCAGGCGCTCGACGACCTGGGCATCGACGAGGCGCACGCCGCCCGCATCGGCATCCGCCTGTGCAAGGTCGGCATGTCGTGGCCGCTCGAGCCCACGGGCGTGCGCGAATTCGCGACCGGGCTGGCCGAAATCCTGGTGGTCGAGGAAAAGCGCCAGTTGATCGAATACCAGCTGAAGGAGCAGCTCTATAACTGGCCCGACGCCAAGCGCCCGCGCGTGATCGGCAAGTACGACGAGCACGGCGAGTGGGAAGTGCATCGCAGCGAGTGGCTGCTGCCCTCCGCGGGCGAGCTCACCCCCGCGATGATCGCGCGCGTCATCGCGCAGCGCATCGGCAAGTTCCATACGTCGGAGACGATCGACGCGCGCCTCAAGTTCCTGGTGGCGAAGGAGGCGGCGCTCGCGCAGCCGCGCGCCAAGGTCGCGCGCATTCCCTACTTCTGCTCGGGCTGCCCGCACAACACCTCGACGCGCGTCCCGGAAGGCTCGAAGGCCCTTGCCGGCATCGGCTGCCACTACATGGCGATCTGGATCCGTCCCGACGAGACCATGACCTTCACGCAGATGGGCGGGGAAGGCGTGCCATGGATCGGCATCGCGCCGTTCACCGATACCAAGCATGTCTTCGCGAACCTGGGGGACGGCACCTATTTCCATAGCGGCCTCCTCGCGATCCGCGCCGCGGCTTCGACCAACGTCAACATCACCTACAAGATCCTCTTCAACGACGCGGTGGCGATGACCGGCGGCCAGCCCGTGGACGGCCAGCTCACCGTTCCGATGGTCACGCGCCAGGTCCTCGCCGAGGGCGTGAAGAAGGTCGTGGTCGTTACCGACGAGCCCGAGAAGTACGACAGCGTCACCGACCTCGCGCCGGGCACGACGGTGCACCATCGCGACGACCTCGACGCCGTGCAACGCGAGCTGCGCGAGATCCCGGGCACGACGGTCCTCATCTACGACCAGACATGCGCCGCCGAAAAGCGCCGCCGCCGCAAGCGCGGCAAGTTCCCCGATCCCGCCAAGCGCGTCGTCATCAACGAGCTGGTGTGCGAAGGGTGCGGCGATTGCAGCGTCAAGTCGAACTGCCTGTCGGTGGTCCCGGTGGAGACGGAGTTCGGCCGCAAGCGCGCGATCGACCAGAGCACGTGCAACAAGGACTACTCGTGCGTGCAGGGCTTCTGCCCGAGCTTCGTGACGGTGGAGGGCGGGCAGCTTCGCAAGAAGCGCCCCGTGGTGCAGGAGGTCCTCGGCGCGCTGCCGCAACCGGCGCTGCCGGCGCTCGATCGTCCGTACGGCATCCTCGTCACGGGCGTCGGCGGCACGGGTGTGGTCACCATCGGCGCGATCCTCGGCATGGCCGCGCACATCGAGGGCAAGGGGGCGGCGGTGCTCGACATGGCGGGGCTCGCGCAGAAGGGCGGCTCGGTCTATTCGCACATCCGGCTCGCGGCCAGTCCCGAGGATATCCATGCCGTGCGCATCGCGGCGGGCGACGCGCGCGTGGTGCTCGGCTGCGACATGATCGTGGCCGCCTCCGACGAGGCGATCGCGAAGATGCAAAGCGGCTTCACGCGCGCGGTGATCAACAGCGACGTGGCGACCACCGGCGAATTTACCAAGGATCCTGACCTGCAGGTGCCCACCGGCGACATGGCCGGCGCGATCCGCGAGGCGTGCGGGCCGGGCGCGGCGGATTTCGTCGATGCCACGGACCTCGCGACCGGCCTCATCGGCGATTCGATCGCGACCAACCTTTTCATGATGGGCTACGCGTGGCAGAAGGGGCTCATTCCCATCGGCGAGGCCGCGATCCTGCAGGCGATCGAGCTGAACGCCGCCGCGGTGGAGTCCAACAAGAAGGCGTTCGAATGGGGGCGCCGCGCCGCGGTGGATATCGCGTCGGTGCAGCGCGCGGCCACGCCGCCCGAGGCGAAGCCCGACAGCCAGCGATTCTCCCAGAGCCTCGAGGAGACCATCGCTCGCCGCCGCGTATTCCTCGCCGCGTACCAGGACGAGGCGTATGCGACGCGCTATGCGGACTTCGTGGCGCGCGTGCGCGCGGCGGAGGCCGCCAGGGCGCCGGGCTCCACGCTCCTCACCTCCGTTGTGGCGCGCTACCTCTTCAAGCTCATGGCGTACAAGGACGAGTATGAAGTCGCGCGGCTCTATACCAACGGCGACTTCCTGAAACGCGTGGCCGGGCAGTTCGAGGGCGACTATCGCCTGAAGCTGCACCTCGCCCCGCCGCTGTGGGTGAAGAACGACCCGGTGACCGGCGAGCCGCGCAAGCATGTGTTCGGCCCGTGGATGCTGGGCGCGATGCGCGTCCTCGCGAAATTGAAGTTCCTGCGTGGCACGGCGCTCGACGTGTTCGGGTATAGCAAGGAGCGGCGCGGCGAGCGTGCCCTCATCGCCGATTATGAGCGCGTGGTGGGCGAGCTCCTCGAGAAGCTCGACGCTGGCCGCGCCGAGCTCGCCGCCGAGATCGCGTCGATCCCGGAATTCATCCGTGGCTACGGGCCGGTGAAGGAGCGCCACCTCGCCGACGCCAAGTCGCGCGAGGCTCAGCTCCTCGCGCAGTGGCGCGATCCGGATTCCTCGAAGCTGAAGAGGATTCCGATTCGGGCGGCCGCGTAGGAAGGAAAAGTGGTGTCAGGTACAAACATTTGTACCTGACACCACTTTTCTAGCGCTGCAGGTGTCCTGAGAAGCGCAGCGAGCAGTGGGACTCGGCGATGGTGAGCGTCCCGGGGGAGCCGAAGGGGAGCGTCACCTTGCGCGCCACGTGGCCGAAGGGGAGCCCGGTCACGACGGGATAGGGGAGGAGCTTCCTCAGGGTCTCGATGACCTCTTCCATCTCGTAGGGGTAGCGCGAGGTGTTGGTCGGCTTGCAGTCGCTGAAGTCGCCCAGGAGCAGCGCGCGTTGCCGCCCGAGCACGCCCGCGTGATAGAGCTGCAGGAACATCCGCTCCACCGCGTAGGGCTCTTCGCCGATCTCCTCGACGTAGAGGATGCCGTCGTCGATCGCGGGGAAATAGGGCGTGCCCGCGAGCCCCGCGAGGAGCGACAGGTTGCCGCCCCACAGAGTGCCCTCGATGCGGCGCGGGTCGTAGCCGTGCTCGCAGGGGAAGTCGTCGATGCGGTGGCTGTCGCGCGACAACGCCATCCAGAAATGCTGCTGCGCGAAATTGTCCGGCTCGTCGTTGCCGAAGTCGACGGCGAGGAGCGGCCCATGGAACGTCACCAGGTTCGCGCACGCGTAGGCCGCCATGTTGAACGCGGTGAAATCGCTGAAGCCGCAGTACGCCTTGCCGCTTGCCGCCACCCGGTTCCAGTCGATGTGGGCGAGGAGGCGCGTGAGGCCGTAGCCGCCGCGCGCGCAGAGGATGAGGTCGATCGAGGGATCGTCCACGAGCGCGTGGAAGCCCGCCAGGCGCTCCTCGTCGGTGCCTGCGAAGTAGCGCCAGGCGCGGCGCGTTTCTTCCGGGACGATCACCTTGTGGCCGAGGTCGTGCAGGTAGTCGATCGCCTTCGCGAGCCTGGCCTCGTCCACGCGCCCGGAGAGCGCGCACACGCCGATGGTCGCGGGCTCGGGCAGCGCGCGCGGCAGGCGCGGGACGCGGGCGCGCAGTGGCGCTAGGGTGGAGCGCCGCGTCTCACCCACCGTGCAGCTCCTCGAAGGCGATCAGGTGGCCGTCGGGATCGCGCACCACGAACCAGCGCGTGCCCCAGTGCGTGGACTGCGGCTCGATCACGACGTGCGTGCCCTTGGGCAGCGCGCGGAACCGCTCGTCGATGTCGTGGATATCGAGGTGCACGTCGGGGCCCGGGGAATCGACGCCGCCCGTCGATTCCGTGGGACGCTCGGCGAGCACCACCTTGATGCCCCCGCCGGAGAGCATCGCGCCGCGCCCCTTGCCGTTTCCGCCCCAGCTTTCGGACACCGACCAGCCGAGCACGTCGCGATAGAACGCGAGGGAGGCGTCGAAATCCGCCGGGCGGATGAAGAGGTGGTGGAAGCGGTCGCTCATGTCGGGCGCCCGGCAGCCTGCTTTTCCTGCTCCTGCGCATCGAGCACCGCGAGTGCCGTCATGTTGATGATGCGGCGCACGGTCGCGGTGGGCGTGAGGATGTGCACGGGCTTGGCCGCGCCCAGCAGGATCGGGCCCACGGTGATGCCCGCGCCCCCCACCACCTTCAGCAGGTTGAACGAGATGTTCGCCGCGTCCAGCGTCGGCATGATGAGGAGGTTGGCGTCACCCTTCAGGCGCGAGTTCGGGAAGGCCTTGGCGCGCACCTCCTCGGAGAGCGCCGCATCGCCGTGCATCTCGCCCTCGACCTCGAGCGCCGGCATCTTCTCCCGGATCATCTCCAGCGCCTTGCGCATCTTGCGTGCCGACGGCGCGTCGCTGGTGCCGAAGTTCGAGTGCGAGACCAGCGCCACCTTCGGCGCGAGGCCGAAGCGGCGGATCTCCTCCGCGGCGAGCATGGTCATCTCGACGATCTGCTCGGGTGTGGGGTCGATGTTCACGTACGTGTCGCAGATGAACACGGTGCGCTTGGCGAGCATCAGCAGGTTCATCGCGTAGTAGTCGCGGATACCCGGGCGCTTGCCGATCACCTGGTCGATGTAGTGCAAATGCAGATCATGCGTGCCGAAGGTGCCGCAGATGAGCCCTTCGGCCTCGCCGCGGTGGATCATCATCGAGCCGATCAGCGTGTGGCGCCGGCGCATCTCGATCTTCGCGTAGGAGACCGACACGCCGCGGCGTTCCGCGAGGCGGTGGTACTCCATGAAGTAGTCGCGATAGCGCGGATCGTTCTCGGGATTGACCACGTCGAAGTCCACACCCGCCTTCAGGCGCAGCCCGAAGCGCTCGATGCGCCGCTCGAGGACCGCGGGGCGCCCCACCAGGATCGGCCTCGCGATGCCCTCGTCGACCACCACCTGCACGGCGCGAAGGATCCGCTCGTCCTCTCCCTCGGCGAACACGACGCGCCGCGGCGACGCCTTCGCCGCCGTGAAGATGGGCTTCATGATGAGCCCGGAGTGGTAGACGAACTCGTTCAGCTTCTGGACATACCCGTCGAAGTCCTTGATCGGGTCGGTCGCCACGCCGCTCTCCATCGCGGCGAGCGCCACGGCGGGCGCGATCTTCACGATGAGGCGTGGGTCGAACGGGCGCGGGATGAGGTAGTCGGGGCCGAAGCACAGCCGCTCGCTGCCGTAGGCCTGCGCCACGATGTCCGACTGCTCGGCCATGGCGAGGTCGGCGATCGCGTTGACCGCGGCGAGCTTCATCGGCTCGTTGATGGTGGTGGCGCCCACGTCGAGCGCGCCGCGGAAGATGAACGGGAAGCAGAGGACGTTGTTCACCTGGTTCGGGTAGTCGCTTCTCCCGGTGGCAATCACCGCGTCGTCGCGCACCGCCTTGATCTGCTCGGGGAGGATCTCGGGCTCGGGATTGGCGAGCGCGAGGATGAGGGGCTTCGCCGCCATCTTCTTCACCATCTCGCCCTTGAGCACGCCGCCCGCGGACAGGCCCAGGAAGACGTCGGCACCCTCGATCACGTCGGCCAGCTTGCGCGCGTCGGTCTTCCTCGCGTAGCGCGCCTTGTTGTCGTCCATCTCCTCTTTGCGGCCGGTGTAGACGACGCCCTTGATGTCGGTGACCCAGATGTTCTCCATGCGCATGCCGAGCGCCACCAGCATGTCGAGGCAGGCGAGCGCGGCCGCGCCGGCGCCGGACACCACCAGCTTCACCTTCGCGATGTCCTTGCCCACCACCAGGAGGCCGTTCCTCACCGCCGCGCCGACGATGATCGCGGTGCCGTGCTGGTCGTCGTGGAACACCGGGATCTTCATGCGCTCGCGCAGCTTCTTCTCGATGTAGAAGCACTCGGGCGCCTTGATGTCCTCGAGGTTGATGCCGCCGAAGGTGGGCTCGAGCG
>JBBRQA010000112.1:0-12202 GCA_038227085.1 Burkholderiales bacterium
GAGCTGCTGGAGAAGTGCCAGGGCAACTCGCACTCGCTCGCCATGGACCTGCACGACCAGTGGACCTACCTGCAGAAAACGGGGCAGTGGCGCTTCACGCCACCGACGCATGTGGTGGCAGCTTTCCACGCGGCGCTGCGCCAGTTCAAGGCCGAGGGCGGCACGCCCGCGCGCGGCGCTCGCTACCGGAAGAACTGCGACACGCTGGTCGAGGGAATGACGGCGCTCGGCTTCAAGCCGTTCCTGCCGCGCGCGGTGCAGGCGCCGGTCATCGTCACCTTCCATGCGCCCGCGGACGCGGCGTACTCGTTCCAGCCGTTCTACGAGAAGGTGCGCGCGCGTGGCTACATCCTCTACCCCGGCAAGCTCACCCAGGTCGAGACCTTCCGCGTTGGCTGCATTGGCGCGATCGACTCGAACGAGATGCGCAACGTCGTGGCCGCGATCGCCGACACGTTGAAGGAAATGGGTATCAAGCAAGTCGCCTCGCAGAAGGCCGCGCTGCCCGCCTGACCGGGTTTTGTATGATGCGGGATGTTCGGCGTACTCTTTGACGGCATCGCTTATGGGAGCCTTCTCTTCCTGGTGAGCCTGGGCCTGTCGGTGACGATGGGCCTCATGAACTTCGTGAACCTCGCCCATGGCGCGTTCGCCATGGCGGGCGGCTTCGTATGCGTGATTGCGATGACGCGTTTCGGCGTGCCGTTCCTCGCGGCGCTGCCGCTCGCGTTCGTGATCACGGGCGTGATCGGCGCCGTCCTCGAGCGGCTCCTCTACCGCCGCCTGTACGGCGCCGCGCACCTGGACCAGGTGCTCTTCTCGATCGGCCTCACGTTCATGTCGATCGCAACCGCGACTTATTTCTTCGGCTCATCGCAGCAGCCGGTCCGGCTGCCGGATTTCCTGCGCGGGCAGCTCTCGCTGGGCGGCGTGGACTTCGGGGTCTACCGGCTCTTCCTCGTCGCTACCGTGGCCGTGCTCACCACGGTGCTGGGAGTCCTCCTCGCGCGCACGCGCTTCGGCGCGCAGGTGCGCGCATCGGTGGACAGCGCGCAAGCCGCGAATGGGCTCGGCATCAACGTCGATCGCGTGTTCAGCGTCGCGTTCGCGCTTGGCTCCGGGCTCGCCGGCCTGGGGGGCGCGCTCGGCATCGAGGTGCTCGGGCTCGATTCGTCTTTCCCGCTCAAGTTCATGGTGTATTTCCTGCTCGTCGTGGTGGTCGGCGGCGCGGGCACCATCAAGGGCCCGCTCGCCGCGGCATTGCTCCTGGGCGTGCTCGACGTCGCGGGCAAGTACTACGTTCCGCAGATCGGCGCGTTCGTGATCTACGCCGCGATGGTGGTGCTCCTCATTGCATTTCCAGCGGGACTCTTCGGGAGGCGGCATTGAAGGCCCTGCCTGGGGAAAGGGTGATCGCATCCGCCTTCTGGCTGATCCCGGTGGCCGCGTTCTTCCTGGTGCCCGGCTATCTCGTGCTTGGCAGCCAGGTCCTCATCGTGTCGATCTTCGCGCTTTCGCTCGACCTGATCCTCGGTTACGCGGGCATCGTCTCGCTCGGGCACGCGGCCTTCTTCGGCGTGGGCGCCTATACCGCGGGGATCCTCGCGGTGAAGGGCTGGGGCGAGCCGGTGTCCGGCCTTCTCGCCGGGGGCGCTCTCGCGGCGCTCGCCGGATTCGTGGTGAGCTTCCTGGTGGTGCGCGGCGAGGACCTGGCGCGCCTCATGGTGACGCTCGGCATCGGGCTGCTCCTCTACGAGGCGGCCAACCGCGCGGCGTTCCTCACCGGCGGCGTCGATGGCCTTTCCGGCGTGGTGATGTGGAAGCTCCTCGGCATCTTCGCGTTCGACCTTGGCGGCAAGACCGCTTACGTGTACAGCTTCGTGGTGCTGGTCCTCGTGTTCGTCGCGCTGCGGCGCCTGGTCGCGTCGCCCTTCGGCCTCTCGCTTACCGGGATCCGCGAGAACAAGCGCCGCATGCCGGCGATCGGCGCGCCGGTGCAGCGCCGACTGGTCGCCGCGTACACCATCGGCGCGGCGGTGGCGGGCGTGGCGGGCGCGCTCCTTGCGCAAACCACGCAGTTCGTCGGCCTCGACTCGCTCGGCTTCAACCGCTCTGCCGAGCTCATGATCATGCTGGTGCTGGGCGGGACGGGGCGTCTCTACGGGGCGATCATCGGCGCGGCCGTGTTCATGATCGCGCAGGACTACCTGTCGGGGATCAACCCGGTGTACTGGCAGTTCTGGCTGGGCCTCCTCATGGTGATGTTCGTGTTCTTCGCGCGCGGCGGCATTCTCGGCGCGCTGGAAAAGCTGCGGCGATGAATCCGGCGCTGCGCACCGAGGGGCTCTCGAAAAGTTTCGGCGGGCTGGCCGCGGTGAGCGGGGTGAGCCTGTCGCTTCCCGTGGGCGCGCGCCACGCGCTGATCGGCCCCAACGGCGCGGGCAAGACCACGCTCATCAATCTCCTTACCGGCGTGCTCGAGCCGAGCGCGGGCGAAGTGTTCCTGAACGAAGAGCGCATCACGCCGCTCGGGCAACATCGGCGCGTGAAACGCGGCCTCGCGCGCACCTACCAGATCAACACGCTCTTTCCCGGGCTCACCGTGGTCGAATCGGTGATGCTCGCGATCCTCGAGAGGAAGGGGCTCGCGGCGCATTGGATGAAGCCGGTCGCGCGCTACCGCGAGGAGAGTGACGAGGCGCGGGCACTGCTGGCGACCCTGAAGCTCGAGCGCGATGCCGACCGGCGCACCGCCGAGCTCGCCTACGGGCGCCAGCGGCTGGTGGAGATCGCGCTTGCTCTGGCCACGCGCCCGAAGGTCCTGCTTCTCGACGAGCCGGCCGCGGGCATTCCGTCGGCGGAGAGCGTCGAGGTGCTGGGCGTCGTCGCCGCGCTTCCCGCCGACGTCACGGTGCTCTTCATCGAGCACGACATGGGCCTCGTGTTCCGCTTCGCGCGGCGGATCACGGTCCTGGTGGGCGGGCGCGTGTTGACAGAAGGCGCGCCGGGCGAGATCGCGCGCGATCCGCAGGTGAAGGCCGTGTACCTCGGCAAGGACGCCCATGGCTGAGCTCCTGCGCCTGGAGGGCGTGACCGCGGGCTACGGCGAATCGGTCGTGGTGGAGGAAGCCTCTTTCGCGATCGGAGCGGGGGAGCCGGTAGCCCTCCTTGGCAGGAATGGCGTGGGCAAGAGCACGCTGCTCGCGACGGTGATGGGACTTACGCGCCTGCATCGCGGATCGATTCGCTGGCAGGGCGCCGAGGTGTCGCGCGCGGCCTCGTACGTGCGCGCACGCGCCGGAATCGGCTGGGTGCCGCAGGAGCGCCTCATGTGGAAGTCCCTCACGGTTCTCGAGCACTTGACTGCGGTGGCGCGTCCCGGGCCCTGGACCGTCGACAAGGTTCACGGACTCTTTCCCCGGCTGGCGGAGCGCGGCGGCCATCGGGGCGGCCAGCTTTCCGGCGGCGAGCAGCAAATGCTCGCGATCGCGCGCGCGCTGGTCATCAACCCCAGCCTTCTCCTCCTCGACGAGCCGATGGAAGGCCTCGCGCCCATCGTCGTGCAGGAGCTGAGCGAGGTGCTGCGTTCCCTCGCGAGCGCGGGGACCATGGCGATCGTGCTGGTCGAGCAACACGCCGAGCTGGCGCTCGCCCTTACGCGGCGCGCCATCGTCATGGAGCGCGGACGCATCGTGCACGAGGGCGCGAGCGAGGCGCTGCTCGCCGACCGCGCGAGCCTCGATCACTGGCTCGCGGTCAGTGGTGCTTGAAGTACCGGATCGCGCTACGGGGCTTTCCTCCGCGCGGGCTGGTACCTCGTGACAACGTCGAGGCGCTTGCCGTTCGCGCTGTCGGCGATCAGCGTGGCGAGGCGCGTGGCGCGTGTCTCCTCGCGCTTGGCGCTCGCCACCCACTTGATCGCGATGCGCCGGTAGCCGGGCGGCTGCGCTTCGAAGAAGGCCCATGCCTTCTTCCGTGCGCGGAATGACTTCTCCGCCTTCGCGTCGAGGGCGGGTTCTTCCCCGCCGCCCTTCGCCTCGAACGAGTAGATGCCCGCCCGCCTGGGGTCGCGCAGCTTTAGCGCGGCGAGGCCCGCAGGCGCCATGAGGCCCTGCGTCACGAGCTCGGCCGCGCGGCGCGTGTTCACGTTGCTCCAGATGCTGGCCGCCTTGCGCGGCGTGAAGCGGATCGTGTACGACTCTTCGCCCAGGCTCCGGCGCAGGCCGTCGATCCAGCCGTAGCAGAGCGCCACGTCCACGGACTGCGGCCAGGTGAGAGACGGCTTGCCGGTGTGGACCTTGTGGAAGCCGACCAGGAGCTCCTTCGCGCTTTGGTGGTGCTTCTCCATCCAGAGGCGGAACTGCGCGGGTGAAGCGAAGAAGACGGCGTCGTGCATGGCTCGCGTCCCGCTCAGGAACGACACTCATTCTACCCGCCAGGGAAGGATTCCTCGATGCGCGTGTTGGCTTATCGGCGAGCACAAGCGAGGAGAAAGCCATGGCGAGAAAGGGGCTGTTGGTCCGAATGGAGGCGCAGCATGGCATGGGCGGGGAAAACGAGGATTTCCTGCGTTCGGCGCTCCCCCTGGTACGCGCGGAGCCCGCTACCCAGGCGTGGTTCGCATTGCGCTTCGGGCGCGGCGAGTACGGCATCTTCGACGTCTTTTCAGACGACGCGGGGCGCGACGCGCACCTGAGCGGCGACGTGGCCAAGGCGCTCATGCAGCGGGCGGGCGAGCTCCTCGACAAGGCTCCGGAGATCGGCAAGCTCGACGTGCTCGCCGAGAAGGTGCCGCTCGCCGATTCCAGGGAGCAGGTGACCAAGGCGATCCTGCTCACGTTCAAGGCGAAGGCGGGACACGAGGGCGAGGTCGAGCAATTCCTGCGCGACGCGCGCGCGCTGGTGATGGAGGAGCCGAAGACCTTCGCGTGGTGGGCGGTCCGCCTGGCCGACGGGCAGTACGGTGTCTTCGACGTCTTTCCCGACAATGCCGGGCGCTTCGCGCACCTCACCGGGCACGTGCCGCGCGAGCTCGCGAGGCATTCGCTCACGCTGCTGGGCAGCGTGCCCGACATGACGATGATCGACGTCCTGTCGGCGAAGCTCTAGCGCTCGCCGGTTTTCCTCGGCGGCAGGGTCTTCAGGAAGGCGTACATCGCGGAGAGGTCGGTGTCGTTGAGGGTTCTGAGGCTCATGAACGGCATCCCCTTGCTCACCTCGCCGCCGTCGGGCCGCTTGCCGGTACGCATCATCGCGATGAACTTGTCGGCGCTGTCGTAGCGCGCCATCGCATCGCCTCCTCCCGGGGTGAGGTTGGCGGCCGGCGGCCAGTCGGGCGGCGCCCCGGGGATCGGCCCGCCGGCGAGGCTCGCGCCGTGGCAGCCCTTGCACATGTTCGCCACGTAGGCGCCGTACTCGACCGTGGGCGCCACCCGCACCGGCTGCGAAGGTGGCTTGCGATGGTCGATCTTCTCCGAGGCTTCGCGGATCACGCCCAAGCCGTAGAGCGCCCGCACCAGCGCCGGCAGGCGGATCGTGGCCTTCTCGCCCGCGACCGGCTGCAGGCTTCGCACGTAGGAGACGAGCGCGGCGAAGTCCGCGTCGTTCATGCGGTTGTAGTCCTCGCTCGGCATCACGAGGAGCGCGTGCCCCTTGGGATCGACGCCGTGGCGGATCGCGCGAACCCAGTCACCCTCGTTGTAGTCGGACACCACGCCGCCCTCGCCGCGCGTGATGTTGGGCGCCTTCACGTACATGCCCGAGGGCGTGTCGATGAAGGCGATGCCGCGCCCGTCGGCGCCGTGGCATTCGCCGCAGCCGCGCGACTCGTAGAGATACTTGCCAAGCTTCAGAGCCGCGGCGTCCTTCGCGTAGGGCACCGGCACCACGCGGATGTCCACGGTGCGCGCGAGCTTGCGCTCGCCCACCCTGGTCGCGCCGAAGAACGCTATCGCGGCCAGCGCCGCGAGTATGGCGAGAGCTGCCGCGGCTACTTTCAAGAACTTTTTCATTGGCATGAATGCAAGGCGGTGACAACTTCTTGAAAGCGATGGCGCCAAGAGGCGCAATGGTAACCGAGGCTATCATCCCGGCGTGGCTTCATTCGATCTCATCGTGGTGGGCGCGGGCATCGTCGGCCTCGCGCACGCGCTCGCCGCGGCGCGGCGCGGTCTTTCCGTCGCCGTGGTGGAGCGCGATACGCGCGCCACGTCCGCGTCGGTGCGCAACTTCGGCTTCGTCACCGTGAGCGGCCAGGCCGAGGGCGACACGCGCCGACGGGCGTTGCGCTCGCGCGCAGTCTGGCTCGAGGTAGCGGATGCCGCCTCGATCGAGGTGCTGCAGCGCGGCGCCCTGGTCGCGGCGCGCCGCGCCGAAGCGCTCGCGGTGCTCGAGGAATTCGCCGCCGGATCCATGGGCGAGGGCTGCGAGATGCTCGGCGCACGCGACGCGGCCATGCGCGTGCCGGGCTTGCGCGGCGATTGCGCCGGGGCGCTCGCCAGTCCGCACGAGCTGCGCGTCGAGGCGCGCGACGCGCTGCCGCGCATCGCACGCTGGCTCGAGGAGCGCCACGGCGTGCGCTTTACCTGGGGCTCTGCCGCGCTCGGCATCGAGGGCACGACGCTCGTCCACGCGCACGGCCGGCTCGAAGGTGGCGCGATCGTGATCGCTCCCGGCACGGGATTCGCGGCGTTCGCGCCCGATCTCGCGCGCACCGTGCATCTTCGGGAGTGCAACTTGCAAATGCTGCGCATCGCGGGTGCCGGCGTGCGCCTGCTTTCCGTCTTGATGTCCGACCTGAGCCTCGCGCGCTATGAGGGCTTCGCGGCCCAGCCGGCCGCGGCGCGCCTGGTCGCGCGCCTCGAGCGCGAATGCGCGGCGCAGCTCGCTCATGGCATCCACCTCATCGTCGCGCAGAGCGCCGACGGCACGCTCGTGGTCGGCGACTCGCACCACTACGGCGACATCTCAACCGTCGCGAGTGCCGAGGTCGAGACGCTCATCCTCGCCGAGCTGCGCGGGCTCCTGGACGTGCGCGAGATTACGGTGGTCGAGCGCTGGGTCGGGCACTATCCGGTGGCCGACGTCCGGCCGCTTCTTTCCGCCCAGCTTGCCCCCAGCGTGCACGCCGTGACCGTGACGAGCGGCACCGGCATGAGCACCGCTTTCGCGATCGGCGAGGAAACCATCGCGCAACTCTTCGGATAGCGCCATGCAGCCACACTTCGAATTGCCGCCGTCGCCCTGGGTTCAGCGCTGGGCGAGCGTGATCCGCCCCGGTGGCGTGGTGCTCGACCTCGCCGCCGGCTCCGGTCGCCATGCGCGCTGGCTCGCGCGCCTGGGCTTCGAGGTGGAGGCTGTCGATCGCGATTGCACGCTGTTCGCCGATCCCCCGGCCCAGGTCCGGCTCGTCGAGGCCGACATCGAGGCCGGGCCGTGGCCTTTCGCCGGCCGCAGGTTCGACGCCATCGTGGTCACCAACTATCTCCATCGGCCGCTCATCGCGACCCTGGTCGCGTCGCTCGAGCTTGGCGGCGTGCTGATCTACGAGACCTTCGCGCAGGGCAACGAGCGTTTCGGCAAGCCCTCGAATCCCGATTTCCTGCTGGCGCCGGGGGAGCTCCTCGAGGCGACGCGCGGCAAGCTGCGCGTGCTCGCCTACGAGGACCTCACCGTGACCGAGCCTCGTCCGGCGGCGCTCCAGCGCCTTGCCGCGCGCAGGGAATAGCGAGAAAGGACGGGGGAGGGCGGCCGGTGAGGCTTCCCATAGGTTAAAATTGCCGACTTCGAACGTTCCCGAGTCCCTGTTTCGCATGCTCTCCGGAAGTCTGGTCGCCATCGTCACCCCGATGCTCGCCGATGGCGCGCTCGATCTCGCGCGCTTGAAGTCGCTGATCGACTGGCATGTGGCGGAGGGCACCGACGGCATCGTGATCGTCGGCACCACGGGCGAGTCGCCGACCGTGGACGTGGTCGAGCATTGCAGGCTGATCGAGTCGGCGGTGGAATTCGCGGCCGGGCGCCTCCCGGTGATCGCGGGCACGGGCGGCAACGCCACGCGCGAGGCCATCGAGCTCGCGAAATTCGCGAAGAAGGCGGGCGCGCAGTATTCGCTGTCCGTCGTGCCGTACTACAACAAGCCCACGCAGGAGGGCTTGTATCGCCACTTCCGCGCGATCGCGGAAGCTGCCGAGATCCCGATGATCCTGTACAACGTGCCCTCGCGCACCGTGGCGGACTTGCAGAACGACACCGTCGCGCGCCTGGCGCAGGTTCCGAACATCGTCGGCATCAAGGAAGCCACCTCCAGCGTCGAGCGCGTCACCGATCTCATGAAGCGGGTGCGCAAGGATTTCCTGGTCTACAGCGGCGACGACGCGTCGGCGCTCGCATACATCCTCCTCGGCGCGCACGGCGTGATCTCCGTCACCGCCAACGTGGCCCCGCGCCTCATGCACGAGCTGTGCGTGGCCGCGCGCGCGGGCAAGGCCGGGGAGGCCATCGCGATCAACAACCGGCTCCTCGGCCTGCACAAGAACCTCTTCCTCGAGGCCAACCCGATCCCGGTGAAGTGGGCTCTCGCCCGCATGGGCCGCATCGCGGAGGGAATCCGCCTGCCGCTCACGCACTTCACCGCGCCGCACCACCAAACGCTCGCCGCCTCGCTTCGCGAGGCGGGCTGCATCGAAAAAGACAAGGATCTTCCATGAACCGCTTTCATCTCCTCGCCATTCCCGCCGCCCTTTTCATCCTCGCGGGCTGCTCCGGCTGGGGCAACAAGTCCGAAGAGTACAAGGGCGCCTCGGCGCGCGCCGCGCAGCCCCTCGAGGTGCCGCCCGAGCTCACCGCGCCGACCATGGACGATCGCTATTCGATCCCGGACCCGCGCGCGCAGACCACCTATTCTGCATACAGCCAGAAGCCGGCCACGGCCGGCGCGCCGGCGCTGCCGACGGTGCTCCCCAAGTTCGACGGCGTGAAGGTGGAGCGCGTCGGCGACCAGCGCTGGCTGGTGGTGAAGGGCGACCCGGAGAAGGTGTGGCCGGTAGTGCGCGAGTTCTGGATCGACACCGGCTACAAGCTCCTGCGCGAAGAGCCGCAACTGGGCCTCATCGAGACCGACTGGCACGAGGATCGCAGCAAGGTCCCGCAGGACATCTTGCGGCGCACCGTCGGGCGCTTCATCGAGGGCCTCTACTCGTACCCGCGCCGCGACAAGTTCCGAACGCGCCTGGAGAAGGGCGTCGAGCCCGGTACCACGGAGATCTTCGTGAGCAACCGCAACGTGGAAGAGGTGTACTCGAGCTCGACGCAGGACCGCACCATGTGGCAGTCGCAGCCCGCCGACCGCGAGATGGAGGCGGAGATGCTTTCGCGCCTCATGGTGAAGATCGGCGGGGGCGACACCAAGGTCACCACCGCTTCGGCCCCGCTGCCGGGGCGACGCGGCGTGACGCCTCCTGCGCCCGCGTCCAACGATCCGAAGAACGCCGTGATCCAGAATGCCGGCGCCGGCCCGCTCGTGGTGAACGACAGCTTCGACCGCGCCTGGCGCCGCGTGGGCCTGGCGCTCGATCGCGTCGGCTTCACGGTCGAGGACCGCGACCGCTCCAAGGGACTCTTCTTCGTGCGCTACATCGATCCCGAGGCCGATCTCAAGGACACCAAGGAGGGCTGGCTCGACAAGCTCAAGTTCTGGAAGTCCACTCCGAAGAGCGCGCAGCCGCAGTACCGCATCCACGTCGCCGACGCGGGCGCCAGCATGTCGCAGGTGCAGGTGCAGGATTCCAAGGGCTCCGCGGAATCCTCCGCCACCGGCAAGAGGATCCTCGGGCTCCTCTACGAGCAGCTCAAGTAAGAAGCGCTGCGTGAGGACTACCAGCGGGAACGGCGTTGGAGCGGACGGTTCCCGCCGCTCAACGCCACCGGGCGCTTGATGCGCTTCACGTCATTGGGGAGTGGCAGTTCCGGCAATGGGCTCGTCGTCGAGAGCGGCCGCACGCGCGTGATGATGGATTGCGGCTTCTCGCTCGCCGACACCAAGGCGCGCCTGGAACGCGTGGGCCTCGCGCCTTCCGACATCACGGCGGTGGTGGTCACGCACGAGCATGACGACCACCTTGGCGGCGTGGCCCGTTTCGCGAAGCGCTACGCCATTCCCGTGTATCTCACGCGCGGCACGGCTCAATGGCTGCCTGAGGATTTTCCGGCGGTGCTGGCGCACTACATCGACTCGCACGAGCCGTTCGAGGTGCAGGAGCTAGCGGTGAATCCTCTTCCCGTGCCGCACGACGCACGCGAGCCGGTGCAATACGTGTTCTCCGACGGCGACGTGCGCCTGGGAGTCGTGACCGACCTCGGCACGATCACCCAGCACGTGGTCGACATGCTTTCCGGATGCCACGCGCTGGTGATCGAGTGCAACCACGATCTCGACATGCTGATGGGCGGGTCCTATCCGGACGGGCTCAAGCGGCGCGTCTCCGGGCGCTTCGGGCACCTGTCCAACGCCGACGCGGGCCGCCTCGTGACCGCGCTCGAGAAGAGCCACCTGCGCCACCTCATCGCCGCGCACCTCTCGCAGCAGAACAACAAGCCGGCGCTCGCTGCACAGGCGCTGGCCGGGGCCGCAGGCTGCGAGGAGGGGTGGATCGGCGTGGCCTGCCAGGACGCGGGATTCGGCTGGCGCGACGCCTGAAGGCGCGCCCATGAAAAAAGCCGGCGCAAGCCGGCTTTTTTTTTGACCGCTGAAACCGGTTACTTCTTGGTTTCCGTGGTCGTGGTCGTAGCCGTGCCGGTGCGACCGTCGGGAGTGGTGATCGTGGTGTTCTTGGTCGTCTCGGTGGTCATCGGGGTCGCCGGGGGCGGGGTCACGATGACGGTGCTGCTCGCGGGCGGCGCGGTGGGCGCTTCGGCGGGCTTCACTTCGATCTTGGTGGTGGAGGAGGGCGCGGGGGTGACTTCGGTCTTGGTGCAGCCGACAACTCCAAAGGCGAGGAGGGCGGCGAGGATATACGGCGATTTCATTGTTCAAATTCCTTCAGCGGGTGGTTGTTCGAAGTGCGGCCATGGCCGCTCCAGGGTTAGCAGTGCCTTGGATGCACTGTGAGCTCAGCGGTTCCCGGGGGCGATTACCAGCGCAATATTATACGGAATTCGCTGCGCTGCATCAAAGTCCCAGGGTGGTCGCGGAAACCGCGGGCTCCGAGAGCTCCCAGATCTCGTCGAAACGCTGGCAAATCGGCAGCGCGTCGGCCGGCGAGTGCAGTGCAACAATCGCGCGCGGCTGCTCGTGGTGGAGCTGGTGCCACACGCTGTGGTCGTCGGCGATCACGCACGGGTCCGCGGCGTTGCGAGCGTGCATGATGGTGCGATGAATCTCGATGGACATCGGGAACTGGCGCAGCAGGACGAGGAGGCGCGGGCATTCGCGCTCGAGGAGATCGGTCTCGTGAAGCGCGATCAACAGGCGGTGCGCGCGGCCGCGCACGAGGAACTCGCGCAGCTTGCCGGCTCGCTCCGGCGAGTTGAAGCCGCAGTTGGCGAGCGTGATGTCGAAGACGCGCAGCGTGACCCTGGCGGCATCGATCACCTCGTCGATCGCGGCCTGCGACTCGGCCACGCCGAAGAGCTTTCGATAGCTCGGCTGTTTCGGTGACTGCGGTGCCGCGGGCGTCTCGCTCATGGGGCCTCTCCTGCGTACGCGAAGCCTTGCAGATACCAGGCGTGCGCCATGTCCCAGAATTCCTTCGGCGCCTTCACCGGGCCTTCGAGCCTGCGCTCGTCGGCCAGCTGCTGCAATGCCGCGCGAGCCTTGGCGGTCGTTTCGACCTCTTCGCCGTTCATGAAGAATATCGTGCCAGAAAAAACGAGGCGCGAGCGCGAATCGAGCGCGACGCCGTGGCGCGCGGCCTCCCGCGCGAAGCGCGCGCGTGACAGCGGCTTCCTCGGCGGGGTGAAGAAGACGTGCGCCTTCGGCTCCGAGAGGAAGCGCCCCGCGAAATCGCGCACCTCACTGGCGTCCCACCGGATCGCATCCATCACGCGGCCCGCGTGCGCGATGAGCTCGGCTGGAATCTCGCCGGGGTGGCGCGCGGGCGCGGCCCCGGGATCGCGGTACTGCCCCTCGGGCACCGGCCGGTCGCGCAGGAAATCGAGGAAGGCGGCGGTGAGCTCCGCGTCGCTGGGCGCGCGAAAGCCGATC
>JBBRQA010000113.1:0-12197 GCA_038227085.1 Burkholderiales bacterium
AGGCGCCCGGCGAGTCTCCGGCCGTGGTGGCGAAGGTGGCGGCCGGCGTGCGGTTGTCGCGATCGTCGTACTTGTAGGCGGCATTCAGCGTGAGATCCTTCATCACGCGAGACGAGAGCCGCGCCAGGAAGGAGCTGTTGATGATCTTCGCATGGGCGGAGGCTTCCGGCACGATCCAGGTCGAGCCCGCCGGCGAGTCGATGAAGCCCTCGTTCTGAGTGAGGCGGGCCCACGATCCCGAGAAGGTGAACCGCGTGGCCGGGCTGAACTTGTAGCCGCCGCCCAGGTTGATCTGGTGCATCTGGTTGTCGGGATAGCTCTGCAGGCGCGCGAGGTTGCCCATCACGGCGTTGTTGGCGCCCGGGTTCTCCACGGTCCACAAGCCGATGTCGTTGCGATACACCGAGCCGTAGTATCCGACGTTGAAGAAGGCCTGCTTGCCGACGAAGGCGACGCCCGCCTCGAACTGGTCGGTGGTGCTGTTGATCGGCTCGGGCAGCAGCGCGCTTACGCCGCTGAAGCGGCCGATGTTCACTCCGGTGATCTTGGTTCCGTCCTTCTCCTCGCGCTTGACCGACGCCTTGAACTCCCAGCCCGGCGCGAAGATCGCGCTCACGCCCACGTTGCCGCGCTTCCTCTCGGTACCGATGTCGAATCCCTGCATGTTCGCGGGAATCACGAAACCCGGACCGCCGCCAGTCGAAGTGGCGGTGGCGTTCGGCGACTGGATGTTGTTCCAGTTCGCGAGCACGGCGCCGGCGGAGTTGGTGATGCCGAGACGCGATGCAGCCGCTGGATAGCCCGCGGGCAGCGTGAGGGTCGCGCTCCCCGCGCCGCGCCACAACGTTTGATACGTGTCCGAGAAATTGCGCACGATCTCGTCGTACCCCGCTGTGATTCGCCAGCGGCCCTGGGCACCGACTTCACCGGCGAGGCTGCGGGAATCGAGGCCAAGGTTGATGCCGAGCACCTTCCACCGGAACGCGCCCTCGGGGCCGTCGCCGCCGTACAGCTCGAAATTGCCGATGGCATACCCGCCCTTCTTGTCGAGGCCGGAGTACTCGCCGAACTTCGCCGAATCCTTGTTCACATGGAGGGCGCCGACTTCCACCGAGCTGGTCGGCTGGAGGAGTTCGCCCGCCGCGTCCGCGGATTCCGCCGCCCGCGCCGCTGGCGCGAACGCTAGCGCGGCCAGCGCTATTTTCACGGCGAGCGCCGTGGCACGCATCGGGGATCGATCTTGCTGGCTTGTCATGATCTTCTCCAGGGGCTCCATGATTAGCGAAGGAACCGGTTGCCGGCGGGATGATTCGAGCCGTGGATCTGCTGGTGACAGTTCACGCAGCTGCGATAGGCCAACTGCGGGGACGGCGCGTTCTGCGTGATGCGCTGTCCGGTGATCGGGTTGATCGCGCCCAACTGGTTGCTGCCCGACACGCCTCCCGTGTTGTTTGCGTTCGCGACACGCCCGCCCGGCAAGCTCGCCGCGCTGTAGACGTTGCCCGGGTGGGGCGCGCCGTCACCGTGGCACTCCTGGCACAGCCACGGCGCACGCGCGCGCAACAGCGGCTGGTTGGTGGAGCCGTGGGGAGTGTGGCAATTCATGCAGTCGTCGCTGGCAGAAGGGTGTTCCCACAGAAACGGCCCGCGCTTCTCGGCATGGCATGTCCAGCAGGTCTCGTTGGTCGTGGCCTTCTGCAACAGCTTCGGACCCTGCGATCCGTGCGGGTTGTGGCAATCGGAGCACACGACCTTGCCCTCGAGGATCGGGTGGTGCGAGACCCGGCTCGCCTGCGCGCGTTCGGCCTTGTGGCACGCGAAGCACGCCTCCGGCTGCGTCGCCTTGGTGAGTACCTTGTCATGCGGCGTGTGGATCGCGTGGCAGTTGGTGCACGCGACGCCATCGGTCTGGTGGCGGCTCCCCGCCCAAAGAGTGCGATTGCCGCCCTCGTGGCAGGTCAGGCATTGGCCGTTCACCGCCTCGGCGGGCGACTTGCCCTTGCCGCGGAACAGGACGTCGGGTTTCGGGCGTTCGTTCACGCCCTCGGGCTTGTTGACGTGGCGATCGCTCTCACCGTGGCAGCTCGTGCAGGTGGGCGTGCGCCCATCCGCCTTCACGCCGTGGCGGGTCTGCCCGATGGCGAGCACCGGGAAATCGTCGCTCTCGTCATGGCATCGCGTGCATTTCGCGTCGCCGCGCAGGACGAGATCCTTGCGGGCCTCGTCGCCGAGCGCGATGTTGGAATGAAGGAAAAGGAGAAGTGCCGCTCCCGCCGCGAGGTACTTTGCGATCTGTCGTGCATTTTTCAATTGTCGACTCCGTTCCTTCATGTCTGGCGAACGTGTTTTCTCGTCCTGGCGCTACGTTTCCTTCTTGCCATCCACCGGCTTGCCCTCGATTGGCTTGCTCTGCACGGGCGCAGCGCCACCGTCCGGGACCTTCGACGGGAAGAGCTCGGACGGGCCGGGCCCCTCCGGCTCGGCATGCGCGATGCCGAAGTGGCAGTCGATGCAGGTCTTGCCTTCTGTCTTCATCTTGGCGTGGCGGGTCTGCGCCTTCTCGGACATCAGCGTCGATTCCATGTGTGCCGCGTCGTGGCAGTTGCGGCACTCGAGGGAATCGGTCTCTTTCATGCGCTTCCAGACGTGATGCGCGAGCTCCGCCTTCTTCGCCTGGAATTTTTCCTTGGTGTCGATGGCGCCGGTCAGGTGGCCCCATACCTCGAGGCTCGCGGCGAACTTGCGCTTGATGAGCGCGATCGGCTCCTTGGGAACGTGGCAATCGGAGCAGATGGCGCGCACGCCCGCGCGGTTGCGGTCGTGGATGGTGCCCTTGTACTCGGCGTATACGTTGTCGCGCATCTCGTGGCAGCCGGTGCAGAATTTCTCTGTCTCCGTCCAAGCGAGGCCCGTGGCGCCGGCCACCACCAGCGTGGCGCCGATGAAGACCAGCACGCCGGCGAAGACGATCGCTATCCCGAAGGCCTTCCACCGCGAAGGGTAGCGCGTGTGGAAGACGTTCCAGATCTGGCGAAACATGGCGGACCCTCGGGAGCTGGCCGCGCGGCTTAGCGGGAGAGGATCCAGGAGATCACGTTCTTGATCTCCTTGTCGTCAGTGGTCTTCAGGGCCTCGTGATTCTCTTCCTTGCCGTCCACCTTGACCTTGGGATTGGTCGTGAGGTGGGTGTAGAGCTTCTGCTCCGCATCCGCCTTGCCTTTGTACTTGGCGGCGGTCTCCTTGAACGGAGGGCCATCCTTCTTCTTGTCCACCGAATGGCAGGTGAGGCACTTGCTCTTCTTGACGAGGGCCTCGGCGGCGGCGTCGTCGGCCGCGTAAGCGATGAAAGTAGCGCCGGTGGCGAGCACCGCGGCGAGGAGAAGAGGTGCTTTCATGGTGACTCCCGATCGATTCTTATTATTTCCACCCCAGTGTGTGGGGTCCCGCCGGCGCGCGCTTGATCCATATCAAATGGCCCGGCGTCGCCCTTCCAGAGGGTCGCCTGCGTCCGGCGCCGCGCCTGCGTAGTCCACGTAGCACGGCTCGTACATCTTCGAACGCACGAAAGCGTGCAGGTCGGCGGGCGCGGGAACGCTCGCCAGCCCCCGCCGGTAGGCCACCGTGGCGACGGCGGTGGCAATGTGCGCCGACACGTCGCGAATGGCGGCAAGCGGCGGATAGAGGCTCCCCTGCTCGAGATCGGACGGCGTCACGAGCGCGGCCAGCGCGACGGCGGCCGCCGCGAACATCTCGTCGGTGACGCGCGTCAGCCCGCAGGCGACGACGCCGAGGCCCACTCCGGGGAAGATGTACGAGTTGTTGCCCTGGCGCGGCACGAACGTGCGGCCGTCGAACGAAACCGGGTCGAACGGGCTGCCGCACGCGAAGAGCGCCCGGCCGCGCGTCTCGGTATAGGCTTGGCGGGCGTTGCATTCCGCTTTCGATGTCGGATTGGAAAGCGCGAACACGATGGGGCGCTCGTTGATCGCGGCCATCTCGCGCAGGACCTCTGGCGTGAAGGTTCCGCCCACCGCGGCCACGCCGATGATCGCCGTCGGGCGCAGCGTCTTCACCGCATTCAGGAAGTCCCCGCCGCCCGGATGTTCGTGCGCGTACGCGACCTTGTGGCCGGGAAGCGCGCCGCGGCCCTTCACGACCAGCCCCTTCGAATCGAACAGCCAGCAGTTGCGCCGCGCCGCCTCTATCGTGGCGCCCTGCGCGGTCATCGCCTGCACGATCAGGTCGGCGATGCCGGTGGCCGCTTCGCCCGCGCCCATGAAGAGCACTTTCTGGTCGACCAGCTTTCCACCCGTGACGCGCAGCGCCGAGAGGATGCCGGAGAGCGCCACCGCGGCGGTGCCCTGGATGTCGTCATTGAAGGTGCAGATCCGCTCGCGGTATTTGGCGAGCAGCCTGAAGGCGTTGTGGTTGGCGAAGTCCTCGAACTGGACCAGGACGCCGGGGAACTGCTCGCGTGCCGCGGTGATGAACTCGTCCATGAGCTCGTCGTAGGGCGCGCCTGTAAGGCGCTTGTGCCTCAGGCCGATGTAGAGCGGGTCGTTGATGAACGCTTCATTGTTGGTGCCGACGTCGAACATCACCGGCAGGCACCTTTCCGGAGGGACGCCGGCGCAGGCGGTGTAGAGCGAGAGCTTGCCGACCGGGATCCCCATGCCGTTGGCGCCCAGGTCGCCCAGGCCGAGGATGCGCTCGCCGTCGGTCACGACGATCACGCCCACGTCTCGATAAGGCCAGTTGCGCAGCAGCTCGGCAACGCGGCCGCGGTCGTTGGCGCCGATGAAGACGCCGCGCGGCCGCTGGAAGATGTGGCCGTACTGCTGGCAGGCGAGGCCGACGGTCGGCGTGTAGATGAGCGGCATGATCTCGTCGGGATTGTCGGCGGCGATGCGGAAGAAGAGCGTCTCGTTGCGGTCGTGCAGCGCCGTGAGGGCGATGTATTTCTCGAGCGGCGAGTCGAGCCGGCGCAGGTTCGCGAGCACGCGGTTCACCTGCTCGTCCTGCGAGAACACGTTCGGCGGCAGCAGCCCGCGCAACCCCAGCGCATCGCGCTCGCGCTCGGTGAACGCGGTGCCCTTGTTGAGGAGCGGATCGTGCAACAACTCCATGCCCCTCGGCATATCCCTTTGCTGCGAACCCATGACGATCGTGTCCATCGGAAAACCTCCTTGGTTGGTGTCTAGCGAGACTCGGGAACCATCGCGATCGCGCCGCAGGGGCACTCCTCCTCGCACATCCCGCACCCCTTGCAATAGTCGTAGTTGACCTCGAAGCGCTTGCCGGGGCCAAGCTTCACGATGGCGTTGTCCGGGCACACGCCGTAGCAGTTGTCGCACTCGAAGCAGTTGCCGCACGACAGGCAGCGCCGCGCCTCGAAGAGGGCGTTGGTGGCGTCCAGCCCGCCCTGCACTTCGTCGAAGGTCGACTGGCGGCGCGCGATGTCGAGCATCGGCTGCACCGTCTTCGGGGCGTCGGAGTAGTACCAGGTGTTGAGCGTGTCGAAGCCGGCGTGCGCGTGCTTCGCCGGCGCGTCGTAGGCGCCTCCGCGCAGCCACGCGTCGATGTTGCGCGCCGCCTTCTTGCCATGGCCCACGGCGACCGTGACGGTGCGCTCCGAGGGAACCATGTCGCCGCCCGCGAAGATGCCGGGGTAGCCGGTCATCATGTGGGGATCGACCCTGACGACTCCGTCCGCGATCGCGAGGCCGGGCACCCTGTCGAGGAGCGAGAGGTCGACGTCCTGCCCCAGCGCCAACACGACCGAGTCGGCCGCGAGCGTCTCGAGCTCGCCGGTGGGCTGCGGAAAGCCCTTGTCGTCAAGGATCATCTTCTCGACCGTGATCGAGCCCTCGTCGGCCTGCTTGATGGTGGAGAGCCATTTCACCATCACGCCTTCCTGCAGCGCTTCCTCCAGCTCGAAGTCGTGCGCGGGCATCTTCTCGCGCGTGCGTCGATAGACGATGATCGCCTCCTCGGCACCGAGGCGCTTGGCGGTGCGCGCCACGTCAAGGGCGGTGTTGCCGCCGCCATAGACGATCACGCGCCGTCCCAGCTTGGGCGGCTCCTCGCCTTCCATCGAGCGCAGCACCGACACCGCGTCGAGGATGCGCGCCGAGGTGCCGGCGGGAATGTAGGCGCGCTTGCCGATGTGGGCGCCGACCGCGAGGAACGCGGCGTCGAAGCCGCCTTGCCTCATCGAATCGAGGATGTCGTCGACCTTGCGGTTGAGCTCGAGCTCGATGCCGAGGGAGAGGATGCGCTCGATCTCCGCGTCGAGCACGTCGCGCGGCAGGCGATACTTGGGAATGCCGAAGCGCATCATGCCGCCGGCGAAGGGCCCCGCCTCGTGAATCGCCACATGGTGGCCGAGGCGCGCCAGGTGATAGGCGGCCGAAAGGCCGGAGGGCCCCGCGCCGACGATCAGCACGCGCTTGCCCGAGGGCGGCGCGCCACGCTCGAACTGCCAGCCGTGCTTGCGCGCTTCGTCCCCGAGAAAGCGTTCGACCGCGTGGATGCTCACGGGCGCGTCGAGCTGCGCGCGGTTGCACGAGCTTTCGCACGGGTGATAGCACACGCGCCCCATGAGCGCGGGCATCGGGTTGTTCTTGACCAGCTCGCGCCACGCGCGATGATAGTCACCGCTCTCCGCGTGGTAGAGCCAGCCCTGGATGTCCTCGCCCGCGGGGCATGCGTGGTTGCACGGTGGGAGGCGATCCACGTAGACCGGCCGCTCGGTGCGCCACGAGCCGGTGTGGTTGGCGAGGCTCGAGCCCGGGTCGAGCGTGATGGCGAAGGGCTTCCTCACAGTGTTTCTCCCAGAGGAGAGGGCGCAAGGAGCCCGAAGATGCGGATGTTTCGGTCAGCCGTGGCCTGGATCCGGGCGATGGTTTCCGGATCTGGTGTCTTGCCGAAAAGGTGCGCGAAGCGCCGCTGCAGCTTGAGGTACTCGTCGACCGGCACCGGGCGGCGGATCGTGTGGCGCGCGGTAATCTCGCCGTGCTCGGCCTCGAACACCGGGAAGAGTCCCGACTCCACCGCCATGCGCGCCACCTTGATCGTGTCGGCCGGTGCCGAGCCCCAACCGAGCGGGCATGGCACGTGGATGTGGATGTAGCGCGCACCCTCGATCGCCATGGCGCGCGTCACCTTGTCCTCGAGGTCGTGCAGGTTGGCCACCGAGGCTGTCGCGACGAAGGGAATGTGGTGCGCCATCGCAATGAGCGGCACGTTCTTGCCGGTGCCGAAGACATTGCCTGGGTGCTTGCCCACCGCCATCGTGGTCGCGGTGCGCGCGGCCGGCGGCGTCGCGCTCGAGCGCTGCACCCCGGTATTCATGTACGCCTCGTTGTCGTAGCAGATGTAGAGCACGTCGTCGTTGCGCTCGAACATTCCCGAGAGGCAGCCGAAGCCGATGTCGGTCGTGCCGCCGTCGCCGCCCTGCGCGATCACGCGTACGTCCTTGCGGCCCTTCACGCGCATGGCCGCGGCCATCCCCGAGGCGACCGCCGCCGCGTTGCCGAAGAGCGAATGGATCCACGGTATCTGCCACGACGTCTCGGGATAGGGGGTGGAGAACACCTCGAGGCAACCGGTCGCGTTGGCGGCCATCACGCGATTGCCGGTGGCGTGCATCGCGGCGTCGATGGCGTAGCGCGCACCGAGCGCCTCACCGCAACCCTGGCAGGCACGATGGCCGGAATTGAGGGAATTCGTCCGGCGCATGTTGGCCTGCACCGCGCGCTCGGTCTCGAGCAACAGCCGGTTGCCGACCGTGAAGGTGCCGGTCTGGTAGAACTTGACGTCCTGCACGCTCATTGGCTCACCCGATCCGATCGGCGACGGTGCCCAGGCCCCGCAGCAGGTTTTCCGCGAGAGGTCCCGAGCGGCGCTCCGCCTGCTCGCGCGCGATCTCGCGCTTCACGACGTCCCAGCGCAGGTCGAGGAAGTTCAGTTGCGCGAGCTCTCCGCGCGCGGCGCCGTCGAGCATTCCGACCAGCGCCTTCTGGGTGATCGCCCGCCCGCCGAGTCCCGCGATCACCGTGTGGCCCTTGAGCGAGATGCCGGAAAGCGCGTTGCGCACGCCTTCGGAAAGCATGCCGCCGATTCCCACGGCGAGGCTTTTCTCCAGCACGACGACGCGCTTGGCGTGGCGCAGGGCGTCGCGCACTGCATCGAGCGGGAAAGGGCGGAAGGAGCAGATCGAGAGCGAGCCCACGCGCGTGCCGCGCGCGCGCATCTCGTCCACCGCTTCCTTGATGGTGCCATTCACCGATCCAAGGGCGACGACGATGGTCTCGGCGTCGTCGCAATGGTAGGCACGCAGCAGCCCGCCGGCATCGCGCCCGAACTCCACGAGGAACTGCGCCGCGAGCGCCGGGATGAGCGCCAGCGCGCGCTGCTGCTTGTGATGCTGGAGGTAGCGCACTTCCATGAAGGCCTCGGGTCCGACCATCGCGCCCATCGACACCGGATCGTCGACGTCGAGGACCTGCACCGGGACGAAGGGCGGCAGGTAGGCATCGACCTGCTCCTGAGTCGGGATGTCCACGCGCTCGTAGGCGTGCGTGAGGATGAACCCGTCGACGCACACCATCACCGGGCAGGAGAGCTCTTCCGCGAGCCGGAACGCCTGGATGTGCAGGTCGGCCGCTTCCTGGTTGGTCTCCGCGTAGAGCTGGATCCAGCCGGAGTCGCGCATCGACATGCTGTCGGAATGGTCGTTCCAGATGTTGATGGGCGCGCCGATCGCGCGGTTGCCGATGGTCATCACGATCGGGAGCCCCAGGCCCGCGGCGTTGTACACCGCCTCGGCCATATAAAGGATGCCCTGGCTCGCGGTGGCGGTATAGCTGCGCGCGCCCGCGGCCGAGGAGCCGATCGCCACCGACAAAGCAGCGAACTCGCTCTCGACGTTGATGAACTCGCAGTTCGCGAGCGTGCCGTCCTTCACCATCTCGCCCAAGCCCTCGACAATATGGGTCTGCGGCGTGATCGGATACGCGCAGATCACCTCCGGGCGGCAGAGCGCGATGGCCTGCGCGACGGCTTGCGAGCCTTCGATCTGCTTAAGCAAGCGCGGTCTCCTTTGCCAGTTGTGCCGTCACGGCGTCGAACGCGGCGCGCGCCGCGGCGACGTTGCCCTCGCCCACCTTGCCGGCGAATTTCCGCCGGATGGCGCTGGCGATCGATTCGAAGCCGATCTGTCCGGTGATCGCGGCGAATCCACCCAGCAGCGCCGCATTGGGAAGCGGGCGCCCGACGTGCTTCAGCGCAAGCTCTGTCGCCGGCACCACGCACAGGTGGCGCGCCGGAAATTTCCCGGTGAACTCGGCGATGCCGAGCTCCTCGAAGCCACGCGTCGAGTTGATGAGGATGTATCCGTCCGCGGCGAGGCCGCTGAACAGATCGACCTGGTGAAGGAGCGTGGGGTCCTGGACGATGAGCGCGTCGGGTTGCATGACGGGCTCGCGCAGGCGGATCTCCCGCGAGTCGATGCGGCAGAAGGCCATCACGGGAGCGCCCATGCGCTCTGAGCCGAAGCTGGGAAACGCCTGCGCGTGACGGCCCTCCTCGAACGCAGCGACCGACAGCATCTCTGCCGCCGACACGACGCCCTGGCCGCCGCGGCCATGGATCCGAACCTGGAACATGTCCACTCCCGGTGATTGGCTCCGATTCTCGGCGGGTGCGCGCGCGGCTGGTTGACCTGCATCAACCAGAGCGGGGGAACGCACGCTCGTCAGGGTGGAGTGTCGTCGTCAGCGATCACGCGGAGGGCCGATCCCTCGAGGTCCTCGAACTGGCCACCCTCGACGGCGATCCACAGCACGACACCGATGACGAGCGCGATGAAGAGGCTCAACGGCACGAGGAGGAAGAGGATCTCCATGGCTAGCGGCGCAGCCGCAGCGCGTTGCCCACCACGAGGAGCGAGCTCAACGACATGCCGATCCCGGCCGCGAGCGGAGTCACCAGCCCGGCAAAGGCGAGCGGAACCGCGACCGCGTTGTAGGCGAGCGCCCAGGCGATGTTTTCGCGAATCACCGCGCGCGTGCGCCGGGCAAGGGCCAATGCGCGCGCGAGATCGGCGGGCGCGTCGGAAAGAAGCACCGCGTCGGCGCGCACCTGCGCGAGATCGGCACCGCCGCCCATGGCGATCGAGACGTCGGCCTGCCCCAGCACCGGCGCGTCGTTCACGCCGTCGCCCACCATCGCCACGCGCGCTCCGCGCAGCTGCAGCGCGCGCACGTAGGCGAGCTTGCGCTCTGGCGAGGCGCGCCATTCGACTTCCTCGATGCCGAGCGCCTGCGCGACCGACTCGACGGCGCGCCGTTCGTCGCCGCTCACCAGGTGCACCGCGACGCCGCGCGCGCGCAGGCCCTCCACCAACTCGCGCGCGCCGGGACGAAGCTCGTCGGCGAGCCGCAACGCGCCGACCCATCGCGTCTCGTCGGCGAGCCACAGGAGCGTGTCGCGCGTGCCCGGCCACGCCTCGGGAACGGGAAGGCCGTGTAGCGCGCCCGCGAAATCGGCGCGCCCCAGCCGCACGCGCACGCCGGCGAGAGTGGCTTCGATCCCCTCCCCCGCGCGGGGATGGCGTCCGTATACGGCGGGCAACGCAAGGCCTTCGACCATCGCGTCGAGCGCGCGGTCGAGCGGATGGGTCGATCCCCTGCCGATCGCCGCCGCGAGCGCGAGCGTCATGCCCGCGTCCAAGCCGGCGAGCGGCAGCACGCCGGCCAGGCGCAACTCGCCCCTCGTGAGCGTGCCAGTCTTGTCGAGCACGAAGTCGGTGGCGCTCGACATCGATTCGACGGTACCGGCGCGAGTGACCACGACGTTGGCACGCGCCATCTCGCCCACCGCCACCGTCATCGCCACCGGCGTGGCGAGCGACAGGGCGCACGGGCACGTGACGATCAGGACCGAGACCGCGATCCACAGCGCGCGGGGTGGATCGATGGCGAGCCACGCGAGCCAGGCGGCGAGCGCGGCGACGAGCACGAAGCCCACGAAATATCCCGAGGCGTGCTCCGCCGCCTCGACCCAGCGCGGGCGCGATGCGGCGGCCTGCTCCATCAAGCGGCGAATCGAGGCGAGCACAGTGTCCGCCCCGGCATGCGTCACGCGAAGCACGAAAGGCGCCCCGCAATTCACCGACCCGCCGACGACGCGATCGCCGCGTTCGCGCGCCACGAGGCGGCTTTCCCCGGACAGCAGGGCCTCGCTTACCGACGCCTGCCCGTTCGCCAGGACCCCGTCAGCCGGCACGGCGTCGCCCGTGCGAACCAGGACGCGGTCGCCCACGCGCAGCATCGCCGCGGAAAGCGGCTCGGTTTCCAGATGCTCCTCGTCGGTCACGCGCAGAGCCACGGTCGGAATCAACGCTGCGAGCCGTTTGAGCGAGAGCCCGGCCACGGCGCGCGCGCGTTGCTCGAGATAGCGCCCGAGCGTGAGCAGGAAGACGAACATGGCCACGGAATCGAAGTACACGTCGCCGCCGCCGCGCCAGGTCGCCGCGGCGCTCGCCGCGAACGCGACCGCGAGGCCGAGAGCCACGGGAACGTCCATGCCGAGGCGCGCGAGCCTCAAGTCGCGCCATGCGCCGGCGAAGATCGGCGATGCCGAATAGGCGATTACCGGCAGCGTGAGAAGGAATCCCGACCAGCGCATGAGGCCCGCCGCGTCGGGGGTCATGTCGCCGTCGCCGGCGATGTACGCGGGCACGGCGTACATCATCACCTGCATCATCCCGAGGGCGGCGACCAGCAGGCGGCGCAGCAGTACACGCCGCTCGCGCTCCTCGAGGGCGGCGGCACGCGCCTCGTCGTGCGGCCAGGCCTTGTAGCCGGCGCGGGCGACGGCCGCGAAGACTTCGCTCACCGGCACCGCCTGTGCGTCCCATGCGAGGCGCGCGGCATGGGTGGAGTAGTTGACCTCCACCGAGCGCACGCCCGGGACGCGCGCGACGACGTTCTCGACCAGCCACGCGCAAGCAGCGCAGCGCATGCCCTCGATGATGAGGCGCGCCTCGCGGATTCCGTCGCCCGCGTCGCGCGCGAAGCGCGACTGAACGGCGGGCTCGTCGTAGATGCGCAGCTCGGCCTGGCTCGGCCGCACCGCGGGCGTCGCGGGCATGGCCTGCCTCAGGCGGTAGTAGTCGTCGAGGCCGAGACCCG
>JBBRQA010000114.1:0-12076 GCA_038227085.1 Burkholderiales bacterium
CTCGCCGGAGGCGAGCGGGCGCGCGCGCTTGGTGGGATGGCGCCGGTCGTCCTCGAGGTCGGCGAGGTCGTTGACGAGGTAGACGGACGAGGCGACCAGCGAGAATGCGATGAATGCGAGGATCGACGCCGCCAGCGACGCAGGCTCGAGGTAGACGTGGGCCGTGAGGAGCGGCACGAAGACGAGGAGGTTCTTCGCCCATTGGTAAGCGCGCACGCCCTTCACCAGCGCGCGCGCGCCGGGCTTCCTGCGCTCGATCGGGTGGACCGGCTTGCCGAGCATCTCGAGGCGCGCGGCGATCGCGGCGTTTGAGCCCACCACGTAGGCCTCCCGCGCATGCGCCCAGACCGGGACGTCGTGCCCGTCCTCGCCCACATAGTCGAATCCCGCTTCGCCATAGCGCGCCACCAGGGCGGCGGCCTTCGCCTCGCGCTTGAGGTTGGTGCGCCCGTCGCTTGCGAGGACGGCGTCGAAGATGCCGAGGTGGTCGGCGATGCGCCGCGCGATGCTCTCGTCGGAGGCGGTGGCGAGAACGAGCGGCCGGCCCGCGGCGCGCGCGCGGCGCAGCTCGGCGAGCACATTCTGGTCGAAGGGGAGGACCGTCACGTCGATGTCGGCGCGGCGCGCGAGCGCGCCCTTCAAGGCGGGCCGCCCGCGCGCCAGCCAGAACGGCAGCGCCAGCGCGAGCCACGGCGCGCGCTTCAGGACTGCGACGAGCGACTCCATTAACATGTCCGACTTCACCAGCGTCCCGTCGAGGTCGACGGCGAGCGGCACGCCGGTCGCCGCCGGCGCCGGCGACGTCACGGAAGGATCGCGAGCTTGATTCTGCATGAAGCGGGTGGCCACAGATTGCGCGCGGCCATCATATCAGTCGTCCTCGCGGTCGGCGCCTATGCGGCGCTCGCCTTCTGGAACGACGCGGCCAAGTTCGCCGAGGCGGTGCGGCGCGTGGGCGTGGCCGAGGGCGCGGCGCTGCTGGCATTGTCGCTCGCCAACTACGCGCTGCGCAGCGTGCGCTGGCGCTTTTTCCTGGCACGCCTCGGGCACGCGCTGCCGTGGGGCCGCTCGAGCGTGAACTACGTGACCGGCTTCGCGCTCACCACGACGCCAGGCAAGGCGGGGGAGGCGATTCGCTCGATGCTGCTGAAGCGCGAGTTCGCGGTGCCGGTCACCGATTCCCTCGCCGCGTTCTTCGCCGAGCGCTTCTCCGACGTGCTGGCGCTCGCGCTCCTCTCGGCGCTCGCGCTTGCATTCCTGCCGCATGGAGACTGGGTCGCGGCCGGCGTCGTCATCGGCGTCGTCTTCGCATTGTGGGTCGCGGCCTCCGATGCGCGCACCGCGAGGATCGCGCACGCTATCGCGAAGGTGCTTCCGCACCGCTTCGCGGCGCCGCTCGGCGCGCTCGTGGGTCAGGCCGGCCGCCTTACGCGCGGCGCCTCGCTGGGCGCGGGGTTCGCTCTCTCTCTCGCCGCCTGGGCCGCGGAGGGCTATGCGCTGTACCTGATCGCATCCTCGATGGGCGCGCACGCGGGCGTGGCCGCATCGATCGGCATCTACTCGCTCGCGCTCCTCGGCGGGGCTCTCTTCTTCCTGCCCGGCGGGCTGGGGAGCACCGAGGCATTCATGTTCGTGTTGCTGATGCAGGCGGGGCTCGATCCGGTCGCGGCGGGCGCCGCGACCGTGATCTCTCGAGTGACGACGCTATGGTTCGCCGTGCTGCTCGGGTGGGTCGCCTTGCTGGCCACCCCCGCGAAGGCGGGGGCCCAGACTGGATCCCCGCCTTCGCCGGGATGACCTTCGTCGTTACTTGATCTTCACCCAGGTCGTCTGCAGCCAGTTGTCGGCGCGGTGGATCACTTCCACGTTGGTGCGCGAAGCCCACGGAATCACCTGCAGGTGCAGCGGGATCATGTACACGTGGTCGTGGAAATACTGCATCGCCTTGTTGATCGTCTCCTGGCGATGCTTGGGGTCGGTGTCGCCCTTGGCGTCGTCGATCATCGCGTCGAACTCGGCGTCCTTGTAGTTGCCCCAGTTGTTGTCGCCGTCGCCCTTGTCGTTGCGCGAATGCAGCACCGGCTGCAGCGTGAAGATGGCGTCCGTGGTGGCCCCGCCCCAGCCCAGCATGCAGAAGCTGATCTCCATGCGCTGCGCCTTGGGGAAGTACTGCGCGCGCGGGATGGCGTTCACCTTGATCGTCACCCCGATCTTCGCGAGCATCCCCGCCACCGCGACGCAGATCTTCTCGTCGTTGATGTAGCGGTTGTTGGGGCAGTCGAGCTGCGTCTCGAAGCCGTTCGGATATCCCGCGTCCGCCAGCAGCTTCTTGGCGGCGGCGATGTCGTACGGGTAGCGCTTGTCCATCGACTTCGGGATGCCGGCCTTTTCGGGGTTGGGCAGGTTGATCGCGGTCGGCACCGAAAGCCCGCGCATCACCGCCTTGTTGATCGCGTTCACGTCGATCGCCTGGTAGAACGCCTTGCGCACGCGCACGTCCTTGAACGGGTTCTTGCCCTTCACGTTCGAGTAGAGGAGCTCGTCGCGCGCCTGGTCCATCTGCAGGAAGATGATGCGGTTCTCGCGGCCCTCGTAGACCTTGATGCTCTTGTCCTGCTTCAGCTTGTCGACGTCGCTGGGCGGGGGATCGAGCACGAAGTCAATGTTGCCCGCGAGGAGGGCCGCCATGCGCGTGCCCGCCGAGCCGATCGGGGTGTAGACGATCTCGTCCACGTTGCCGTCGAAGCGGCCTTCCTTCAGGCCCCACCAGTTCGGGTTCTTCTTGAAGGTGCTCTTCACGTCGGGATCGCGCGCGACCAGGATGAAGGGGCCCGTGCCCATCGCGTTGCGGGAGGTGTAAGCCTCCTTCTCGTTGGTGAAGTCCTGCGTATTGACGGCGTTGTTCTTCTCGCACCACGCCTTGCTCATCATGAAGAGGCTGTTGGCGAGCATCTCGAGCATCACCGGGTTCGGCACCGGCGTGGTGAGCTCGACCGTGTACTGGTCGATCTTCTTCGGCGTGCCGACGGCGTTGCCGTAGACGCGGAAGTTGGAGGTCTTGCCCTGCAGGCGGTTGATCGAGAACACCACGTCGTCGGCGGTGAAGTCGGAGCCGTCGTGGAACTTGACGCCCTTCCTCAGGTTGAAGATCCACGTGGTCGGGCCGGTCTGCTTCCAGCTGGTGGCGAGCGCGGGAAGGATCTCGAGCTTCTTGCCGCGCTCGACCAGCGACTCGTAGACCTGCCCGTTGATCGAGTTGGTGAGCAGCTCGTTCTGGGCCATCGGATCCGCGGTGAGGTAATCGCCCTGGCTCGACCAGCGGAGCGTCTTGCCTTCGGCGAGGGGCGCGGCGAGGACGACGGCGGCGGCGATCGCTGCTGCGATCTTCCTGGTGAAAGCAGGATGTGACATTTGGAAACCTCCCGGGTTGGAGCGGGTAATCATAACTACAATCGCGACGGCCGTGGCAACGCCATGGCGGGCGCTGCCGGCCTCAGCCCGGTCGCTCCACGACAACCGCGTCCTGTGCGTCCCAGAAGGTGATGTCCCGGAATCGCACGACGTTGCCGGGAAGCGCGTGCGTGACCTCGCGCTCGACGAACTCCCGCGTCGGGAACGTCGTCCCGTAACTGTCGCTCCCGAGCGAGGGCGACTCGCTACTGCGGATGAAATGCGTTCCGTCCGAGCCGAACGCGACCCTCAGCCCCGGCCCCGATTCTCGTTGTGCACGCTGCAGATGAGCGCGCCGCCAGCGAACTGCGCTAACCGCTTCTCGCAAGTGAGAGCCTCGAACGCAGTCCTGTACAGCTTGTCCCGTCGCGATAGAGCGACAAGCAACTGTCGCTTGTCTCCGCTAGACGACATATATCGTCGTACGATATATTGATTTGAGGCGCATCAAGGAAACGATGAGTAATCCGGTGACAATTTCACATGCGCTGATGAACCCTAACGGTCATTAGCGAATATCTCCGGCGCAGGCCTTTGTCTGATTGCCGCGAGATCACGCTTCACCGGTTCAGGAGAATTCCGAAATGCTAAGACTAGCAAGAGGCATGGCACTCGCTGCCGCCAGTGCGGCGGCATTCAGTCACGCAGCGTTCTTGGGCGATTTCACGGGGACTTTCGAACCGATTCAGAGTCCCGTTTGTTACACACTCTACGGCACCTTCACCACGGGCGGTCAATACCTGGATGCGAACAACGGCGTCATCGACAACGTTCACTCGATGCTGGCGCGTTGGCAAGGCGACGGCTTCGTGGACAATCCCGTCACCTATGACATGGGACGATGGAACGGTGCGCATATCACGCCCCAGCGCGGCTACCAGCCACAAGACTCGTCGAGCGGTTCAGGAGGAGCCTCGGTGTATTGCATGGATTTCGGGATGTTGATCAACACGAAATTCAACCCGCACCGGCCCGTCGTCGGCGGCGGATACAACGACATGTATGGATACTCGTGGGCGGCCGGCATCGGTCCCCGTCCGTTTGTGGAAAACAGCGCGCCGACCGATCTCGTGTTGCAGGTCGACGTTGGTCTCAATACGTTCATTCCGATGGTGGCCGGGTCTTGGGCCACATCGGGGACCGCAGCATCGGCTAACGTTGGGTTATATGCCTACCTGCGCGACACGACTCACACCGACCTGCCGCCGATCATCGTCCTCGCCATGACCCACACGGCGGACGATCTTCGCAATGTCACCGGGGCCCACTGGGATTACAACGCGAGCGACTCGTCGACTTGGAACACGAAGATGAGCGGCACCGGCTGGTCCATCCCCGCGAACGACTCGGGCGCGTGGTTCGTCGCGGGACCGATCTTGGCGGATGGCTCGAATCTCAACGCCTTCGTCACTACGTACTTCACGGTTGGCCAGACCTCCACGCCGGTGCCAGGCACCGACACCGGTGGAAGCTCCTCTACCGCTTTCTACCGGGCGCATATCCGGCCGGAGGACTGGGTGAAGGTAGTCGACGCCATTGCAGGTGACTCCTGCGCGGGGCCGCCGAACTGTCCGGCCAAGTCCGGCCAGAACGGTCCCTACTCCAGGAATCCGAACGACTACGAGCTCGCCTATGCAGGTCTCATTTCTGAAGTGACCCTTCGTGGCGACAACCTGGACGCAAACCCTCCTGTGTCCAACTTCGACGCGGGCCCTAGCAACTGGGTGCCCAACGACATCAACAAAGCGCAGGTGATGCTGGGTGTGAAAGGTTATGCACTGGGCATCTACCGCGGCATTCACTAGAGAGGTGCGCAGCTGCACCGGGAAGGCGGCGTCTGCGGGCGCCGCTTTTTCATGGGGCGGGCTATCGCGCCTTCTCGATCGCGATGGCGTCCTGGCCATCCCAGAAAGCGATTTCGCGATAGTGGGCTTTGCTGCGCGGAAACGCGGCGGCAACCTGCCGCTCCGCGAAGCGTCGCGTGGTGAATGTAGTGCCGTAAGCCGCCGCATCGAGTGACGGCGACTCGCTGCTGGCGATGAAGTGCGCGCCGGTCTCGTCGAACGTGACGCCGAGCCCACGCGCCCTGGCTTCGTTGTGGACGCTGACAACGAGCACGCCACCGGGGGCGACAGCCGAATGCAGGGTGCGCAACCACGCGCCCCAGCGGTGCGGCGGAACATGCGTGAACAGTGAAAGCACGAAAACCAGCTCGTAGCGCCCCGGAATCGTCAGCGCCTCCGGTTCGGTGGATGAATAGAATCCCTCGACTTCGAATTCCTCGCGCAGGAAGTCGACCGTTCCGGGAATCACGTCCGAGCAGGTGAGGCGGCCCGGAATGGCCTTGACCAGATGCCGCGTAAAACGTCCGAATCCCGCCGCGAATTCAAGCACCGAACCGCATGCCGTTAGCGAGCGTTCGATGGAATTCAGCACGAGGAGGAGCTCGCTCAGTGACCGCCAACCGTCGGAGAGGTATTCGCGTATCGGATCGGCGGCGATGGGATGCGAAGCGAAGAAACGGAAGATGTCGTCGCGCGGATCGATCACACAGTCGATGTTCATCCAGCCGCCATAGTAGCCGGGCGCGCGCGCACGCTCGCGCTCGTTGTGCGCGGCCAGGTCGACGCCGCTTGCGGGATAATCGGGCAGGTTGGTCATCGGAGGGATAGGGTGGGCAATGGCGCCAATTGTAGATGGGTCGCGCCTGCGATTGTTGTATCGCTGTGGCTGCTCTATGCCGCCGGCTATGCCTGGAGCGTTGGGGTGCCCGACACCGCGCGCGACGTATTCATGGCTTATCGAATTCGGCACGGCCTGGAGTATCCGCTCGAGGGCCCGGTGCTCGGGATTCCGCACGCGATTCACTTCGGGCCTGTCTGGTTCTATCTCCTTGCGGCGCCTCTCTGGATCCGCGACTCGTGGCTTTCGCTCGCGATCTTCGAAGGCTTGCTCTGCGGCCTGAAGTTTCCGCTGGCTTACCTGTGCGGACGCAAGTTGCTGGGCGCGAGATTCGGCCTGCTGTGGGCCGCAGCACTGCTGCTTCCCGGTTGGTCGAGCCTGGAGCCGCTGATTCCGTTCAACCCGAATGCAGTGGGAGCCGCTTGTCTTGCCGTCCTCGCTATCGCGTTGCGCTGTGCCGACGGCTCCGCGAAATGGTGGCACGTGTCGCTGCTCGGCCTCGCGATCGGATTCGCGCTCCACGTGCATCCAACGACGCTTCCTGTGGTGTTTCTAGCCGCCTTCGCGTATCGCGGGCGCGGCACCGGTCGGCAGGCCCTCGGGGTTACGGTATTCCTCGCGTGCGGCGCCGCCGCGCTCTTCGTGCCTTATCTCGTCAGCCAGGCGGCGGGAGGGTGGCCCGACTGGAAGGGTGCAAGCCACTACGTGGAATCGCAAGTGGGGCTCGGCGCGATCGCGCGATTGCCGCAACTGATCGCCGGGGAGGTCTTTTGGGGGCCGAGGGTCGCCGCGCGATACCTCGCCGGATGGAGCGAGCTCGCGTCGCTGGCGACGGGCGTTTCGATGTCGGCGCTGGCGGCGCTTCCGCTTGTCCTTGCGTGGCGCGAGCGCCGGAAAGAGCTCCAGCGTTTCGCATGGATCCTGGTCGTGACCAGCGCCGCGCTATGCGCCTGGTTGCTTGTCCTTCGGCCGACTACGCCTTTCTATTTCACGTATGTGTTATCGCCCTCAGTCGCCGGACTTGTCGCGCTTGGCATCCACATGGCGATGCGCGGTGCCTCCCCATCGCGCCTGACGTTTGGAGTGGCCCTGCTGTTTCTTGCCGTCGGCACCGCCACAATCCTCGGCATGTGCATGAAGTCGGAAGACGGCGGCGGAGAGATGGACGCGCGCGTCCTTGACGTGAAGGTAACGCGCGCCGAAACGCCATTCTCCGACGTGTGGTTTCCCGCCCGCCATCGCGGCGCGCTGGGCGAGTGGCTCTGCGCGGGCGAGGCCGCGAAATCGCTTCATGGCGTGCTCGCCTACATCGAGGACCGCAGCGTAGGACTGGATGCATTGTTCGCATGCGGCCGCATTGACGCAATCGTTCTCGGGGGCGCGCAGGCGGGTCGGCATTGGATCGGTTTGACGAAGCGCGATTGGGACGCTTCCGGAGCGAAACCCGAGCATTGGATCGGCCCCCTCGGCATCGCCCGCGTGGAGCCGATGGCAGGCGCGACGGCCATTCGAATCGCCAATGGACGGAACTATTTTCCTCGCGACGTCTCGTCAGCACCCCTGCTGCGAAGCGACCTCGAATTTGCCGTGCGCCGGGGCCGGGCGATCGTCGTGTCGAACTTCCTGTGGGGTTACGAGCGCCTCGACATTTCGGCGGCCATCGCGAACGACGTCCAGGTGGAGTCCCGGGCCACGAACCCGATAAGCGCTCTATATCCCATGGATTCCCAAGCGAGCCCAACGATCGCGTGGCGCTTCACGATGAGGTCGACCGCGCCAATTGCGGACGTCGTGGCGCTTCCGGGTAAAATTGAGCGATGAAATTCTTTGTCCTTACTTATCATTCGCACAACATTTCCGGAAATGATTACGCGCGCAACGACCACGTCGCCCTCGCCGCGGATCTCGAATTGCTGCATCGGATGGGCGCGACGATCAGCTCGCTAGCCGACGTCGGTCGCTCGATCCGGCTCAAGGTTTCCGACGTACCGACCCGGCTGAATGTCGCCCTGTCCTTCGACGACGGCCCGGTATTCGACTTCGCGGACTTCGTGCATCCCGAGCACGGCCCGCAGCGAAGCTTCCTCAACATCATGCGGGACTTCCGCACCGCGCACGGCGTTCGCGCGTTGTCCGGCCTGCATGCCACGAGCTTTGTGATCGCGAGTCCGGAGGCCCGTCGCGCGATGGAGCGATCGTCGGACTGCGGATACACCACCATCCCGGATTGGCTTAGCGACGACTGGTGGCCAGAAGCGGTGGCGAGCGGCCTTATGGACATCGGCAACCACAGCTGGGACCACGTGCATCATGCACCGGAACGAATCGTGGCAAAGAGCGAGCAGCGTGACGACTTTTCACTAATTACGGATTTCGACGATGCGCAGGCGGAGATTCGCGCCGCGTCGGATTTCATCGCCAGGCGCGTCGGCGCGCCGCCGCGCGTCTTCGCGTTTCCGTTTGGGCACGCGAACGAGTATCTGGTGAAGGATTACTTGCCCCGATACGCAGCGGGCTACGGACTCGAGGCGGCTTTCGGCACGGGCGGAGTCGCGAGTGAGGGCGATTCGGTTTGGAGCATTCCGCGGATCGTGTGCGGCGCCCATTGGCACTCTCCCGAAGAGCTCGAACGCCTCTTGCGGGAAGCCGTTTAGGTTCAGAACGGGCCGATTCGGGCGATCGCCTCTATCAGTGATTCTTTCTCGGCGTGCGCGAGCGGGGTAAACCATTTGACGATCAGCTTGTCATGGCGAGTGAGCTCGTAGCCGAAGCGCAGGTCCACCGCGAGTGCCTTTCCATCACCGCAGAAACCGAACCACGCCTTGCAATCGTTGAGCTTCTCCGAGGCGGACTGCATCATCATCTGCGCGACGCCGCCGCGCGCCGCGCACTCCTTCCAGTGCGACTTGGGCATGCGGCGATAGAATGTTGGAAGCACGCACATGCCGCCTTCAAGATAGACGTCCTGGTAGCGGATCCAGTTGCAGAACCCCACCGTTTCACCGCTGTCTTCGTCCCATTGATAGGTGGCGACGTACTGATGCCAGTTCTCGGGCGGAGTCGGGATGGATAGGCCGCAGTCGTCGCGCGGTACGGGAAAGGGAACTCGAAAGCTCTCGAAGAAGAGGTCTGCGGCGAGCGCCGCGGCATCGCGGGATTCGAAGATGCGCAGCCGCGAGTCCAGGGAGTCCATGTTCGCTATCTTAGGACAGGAGCGAGGGCAATAGCCGCGGAGTAATGATGAATCAGCCGATCACTCCCGCCGGGCCTGAAAACCCCGCGCTTATAGCGTCGGTCGCGGGCCTGCGCTTCGAGTATCCCGGCGTGCGCGCCCTCGACGACGTCTCCTTCACGCTCGCGAGCGGCACGGTCACGGCGCTGGTGGGCCCCAACGGCGCCGGCAAGTCCACGCTGCTGCGCTGCATGGCGGGCCTCGAGACGCCGGCGCTCGGTGAGATCGAGGTCGCCGGCGTCGATGTCCTCGACGCGCCGCGCCAGGCGCACCGCCAATTGGGTTACCTCTCGGACTTCTTCGGCGTCTACGACGCGCTCACCGTGCGCCAATGCCTCACGCACGCGGGCGCGATCCACGGCACCGGCGAGGCGGAGCTCCCCGCGGCGGTCGCGCGCACCGCGAAGAGCCTCGCGCTCTCCGACCGGCTCGACTCCGTGGCGGGGACGCTGTCGCGCGGGCTGCGCCAGCGCCTCGCCATCGGCCAGGCGATCATCCACTCGCCGCGCCTGCTTCTCCTCGACGAGCCCGCCGCCGGCCTCGATCCCGAGGCGCGCCACGGGCTCGCGGTCCTGTTTCGCGAGATGCGCGCCGCGGGCATGACTATCGTGGTCTCCTCGCACATCCTGGCAGAGCTGGACGAGTACTCCACCGACATGCTGGTTCTGAAGGGCGGGTGTGTGGTCGAGCAGCGCTCGCTCGTGGCGGGGGCGGGCGCGCGCGAGCGGCGCATGCAGATCACGCTCGCCGCGCCTGACGCGCGCGCCCTGGAGGTGCTCGCGGCGCAGCCGAACGTGTCTTCGCTGGTCGCGGACGGCGCGCTCGTCGCCTTTTCCCTGCGCGGCGAAGATGGCGCGCAGGCGATCGTGCTGCGCGCCCTCATCGAGGCCGGCGTTGCGGTGCTCGCATTCGCCGAATCGCGCGAGAACCTGCACGATTCGTACCTGCGCACCGTGGCGGAGCGCAAGCCGTGAACCCGGAGCTGCGCCGCAACCTTTGGCTCGAGATGACCACGCATCGCATGGTGGCGATGCCGGCCGTGCTCTTCCTCGTGCTGGTGCTGTTCGCATCGCGCAATCCGTCCGACTGGCAAGGCGCGGTGTTTTCGACCTCGGTCGCCCTCTTCATCGTGATCGTGCATCTCTGGGGCGCGTACAAGGCGTCGGAAGCGGTCACCGACGAGGTCCGCGACCGCACCTGGGACTGGCAGCGGCTCTCCGCGCTCGATCCCTGGCGCATGACGTGGGGCAAGCTCGCGGGGGCCACCGCGCTCAGCTGGTACGGCGCGCTCCTCTGCGTGGCGGCGATGGCGATCGCGATGCTGGGCGGCTACCAGCGGCGCGAGCCCGCGATCCTGGTGATGGGGTTGGTGGCCTCGGGCGCCGCGGTGCACGGCGCGGCGCTCGCGGCGAGCCTGCAGGCCTCGCGCAAGAGCTCCAGGCTCGGTCACCGCATCGGGCTCCTGTTCTTCTTCCCCGCCGCGGTCGTGGGGCTGGTTGCGCTCGCGTCTTCGGGAAGCGTGGAGCCCGAGGCGGTCGAATGGTACGGGCATCTCTTCGCCTCGATCCGCTTCTATTGCGCGCTCTCGGTGGTGCTCGCGCTGTGGGCGGTGCTCGCGGCCTATCGCGAGATGGCGTGCGAGCTGAAGCTGCGCCTCCTGCCCTGGGCCTTTCCCGCGTTCGCGGTCTTCCTCGCGGTCTTCTTCGCGGGCTATGGGCACGGGCCGTCGACCATGCGCACCACGCTGGCGCTCTCGGGCCTCCTGGTTTCGCTCGGCCTCACCTACTACGGACTCTTCGCCGACATCACCACCGCGATGCGGCTGCGGCGCATCGCGGCGCACCTCGCGGCACGCCATTGGCGGCGCGCGCTCGAGGAGCTGCCGCTGTGGGTGACGACCCTCGCGCTCGCGGTGCCATTCGCGCTGTGGTGCACGCAGATCCTGGTGGACGAGCCGGCGCTGGCGCTCGTGCCGAAGGCCGCGGCGCTGTATCCGGTCGCGGTATTGCTGCTGGCGGCGCGCGATTGCGCGATCTACGTGTTCTTCGCGCTCTCGCCGCGCTCGCGCGGCCCGGAGGGCGCGGCGCTCCTCTACATCACGCTCCTCTCGTGGATCCTGCCGGCGGTGCTCGCCATCGCCGGCATGGGCTCGGTGGCGAAGCTCCTCATGCCCTTCGGCAGCATGAACGGCTGGCAGGCCTCGCTCGTGATGGGGGTGCACCTGGCCATCGTCGCCGCGCTCGTCGCGTGGCGTTGGCGCGGGAGGCAGCGCGCTTTCGGATCTGCGCGCCATCCCTCGGGCTCGGGATGAAGGTCGAGCCGGCGCGATCGTTCCTTGGGAGGGGAGAGATCTCGCTGCAAAGATTGCGCTCGAACTCGCGTCGGCTTCTCGGTGATCGACCGGCAGTGACGCGCGCCTCTCGACCTTCATCCCAAGAGCCCGATGGATGGCTCTGCGCGCAAGTTCCGCACATCTCCCCAGCTTTGAATGAGCTCGCCCAGAAGAACGGCGATGCGCGACGCGTTTCGATGTGCAGCCCGCGCAAGGGGGCTGCCCGCGCTCCAGCAGGCGGTGATGCGAGGAGCATTACAGCGGACCCTTGGATAAGGGCCGGGCTCGCAGACGGGCAGCAGACGATTGCGATGGCACGATGAACTGGGCGACTGGAGCCTCATTCGAAGTGTTGGGGTGGAGGTCGAGAGGCGCGCGTC